>NZ_LIRK01000261.1 GCF_001419765.1 Streptomyces torulosus | reverse complement strand
TCCTTACGAGCGGCGGCGGGGGAGATGACGACTCGGCCGGCATCACGGTACGTCGGCTCCAGGCCGCGGGCCCGCCACATGAGCACCCCGCCGCGGGCCAGCAGGGTCACCGCGAGCCCGAGCAGCAGGGCGCCGCTGCCCTGCTCCACGCCGGCCGCCGCCCCGGCGCCGTACAGCCCGGCCCGCGCGGCGACCCCGCCGAGCCACACCAGCCCGGTGGCCCCGGTGCCCTTGGCCCACACCGAGCCGTCCGGGGCGCGCCACACACGCGGGGTCACCGCCCAGCCGAGGCCCGTCACCAGCCCCACGACCGCCTCCGCGCCGAGCAGCGTGGCGGCGGCGACCGGATGCCGTCCGTCGAGCAGCCCCGGTTCCCGCATCGCCAGCACGGCCAGGACGACGGGCAGCACCCACCACCGCCGGTCCAGGTCGATCCGCTGCGCCAGGAACTGCCGTACGACCACCCACACGACGACCGCGACGATCACCAGCGCGTTGACGGACTCGGACATGGTCGCCTCCGGGGAACGGGGAAGTCCTGTACCCGTCAAAGTAGGCGGAAGCGCAGGTCACGGGATCGGAGGCAAGGAGGATCGTGGGTGGAGGTGTGCTCTCCACCCAGGGGTGGAGACGGCGTTCCCCGGCCGGGTCCGGGGTGAGGGCCGGGGCGAGGCCTGGGCCGTGCCCACGGGGAGGGTCGTGTGAGTGTCCCGGGGCGAGGGCTGTGGCCGTGTCCCGGTGTCAGCCCGCCGCGTGGTCGACGCGCAGCCGCACCTGCTCCTCCAGACGCCGCAGGCTGGTGTCGAGGGCGTCGGCCACGGCCTGCTCGCCCGGATCGTGGCTGTCGTCGAAGAAGGACAGATGGACCGTCACCTCGCTGGCCCCGCTGTCGATACCGGCGACCTGGAGCCACCCCGTGTAGCTCGACCGGCCCCGCGTGCCCCACTCCAGCCGCATCTGCTCGCGCCGGGCGCGCAGCAGCGCGGCCATGTCCTCGTCCGTGCGGTCCTCGTGCACGGTGACGGCGGGCAGGCCGGCGGCCTCCACATGCAGGGCGTCCGGCAGCCAGGCGTCCAGCTGGTCGACGTTGGCGGCCTGGTCGAACACGTGCTCGGGTTGTGCGGGCATCGTGCGGGAACGTTCGTACTCGGTCATGGCAGCACCACCTTGACCCGTCTCGGCGCAGCGGATCCGCGCGTGAGCGTGCCGGGTACCCGGCGGCCCCCGGCGTGAATCAGCCGGGCGGCGGCGATGACGACTGCCGTGCGCGGCCGGCCCGGACGTCGGCCGGCGGAGGTGACCGCGTGGTTTCGGGTACCCGTGCGTCGGCGGCGGCCGCGACGGGCGCGTCCGCCGGAGACGGCCGGCTACAGCCGGAAGAGCTGAATGCGGCCGACCAGCCGATACAGCCGGATACAGCGATGTGCGAGGAGGTACGCGATGCGACTGCGGGATCACGTGGTGGTGGTGACGGGGGCGTCCAGCGGGATCGGCAGGGCCACGGCCGAGGCGTTCGCCCGCGAGGGGTGCGCCGTGGTGCTGGCCGCGCGGCGCGAGGAGGCACTGGAGGCGACCGCACAGGAATGCGAGAAACACCGCGGCGCCCGGACCCTGGTCGTGCCGACCGACACCACGGACGTCGGCGCGGTCGAGGAGCTGGCCGCGCGTGCCGTGCGGGAGTTCGGCCGGATCGACGTCTGGGTCAACAACGCGGCCGTCAACGCCTTCGGCCGCTTCGAGGACGTACCGATCGAGGACTTCCGCAAGGTCCTGGACGTCAACGTGATGGGCTATGTGTACGGGGCGCGTGCGGCGCTGCCGGTGATGCGAGCGCAGGGCCGGGGCACGCTGATCAACATCTCGTCCGTCGCGGGCGCCGTCGCCCAGCCGTACAGCCACCCGTACAGCATGTCGAAGCACGCCGTGCAGGGCCTCGGGTCGAGTCTGCGGCAGCAGCTGCGGGTGGAGGGCGTGAAGGGCGTCGACGTGTGCACGGTGATGCCGGCGACCATCGACACCCCGCACTTCGAGCAGGCGGCCAACTTCACCGGGCGCAAGGTGCTCGCCATGCCGCCCGTGTACAGCCCCGAGCGGGTCGCCCACGCCGTCGTCGACCTGGTCCGGCACCCCCGGCGCGAGGTCGTCGTCGGACCCGCGGGCAAGGCCCTGGTACGGCAGGCGCGGAGGTCGCCGGCCGTGGCGGAGCGGGCGATGGCGCGGCAGACCGACAAGACCCACCTGTCCCACGACGAGCCGGCCCCTGCCACGCACGGCGCGCTGCACGTCCCGGCGTCCGGAGAGGGCGCGGTCCACGGCGGCTGGGGCGGCCGGCGCCGCACCGCGCTGCGCCGCACGGCCACCGTCGCGCTCGTCGGAGCGGGGGTGGCCGCCGCCGGCCGTCGGCTCAGCCGGACCGCCTGACACACGGGGGCCGGGAGCGGACACCGTCGGCGACCCGTGGGACGCCACGAACTCTCCGCTCCCGGCCCACGGCACCGGCTCCCGGCGGCGACCGGCGGTGCGCCGCGAACTCACCGCTCCCGGCCCACCACCAAAGCGGTACGACACGAACTCACCGCTCCCGGCCCACCACACCGGACTGAAGCGGCGCCCCGACGGATGCCCCGAAGCCGGCGACGCCCTCCCGCCCTGGGCCCCTCGGCGTCCTCCCGGCGGCTCCGCCCTACTCCGCCGCCGCCCGGCTGGTGGCGAGGGGCCGCATCGGTACGTGGACGCGCTCCATCACGAAGCCGCTGCGCACCCGCGCCGGGATGCGGGACAGCGGGATCCTCAGGTCCTGGGCCGGCACGTCGTACTCCAGCCGGGCCAGCCGGGGCCCCAGTGCCGCGAGCAGCGCGATCGTGGCGTCCTCGCCGGGGCACCGGTGGCCGGTGGCGCGGTCGCCGCCGCCCTGCGGGACGAGTGCGTCGCGGCCGGGCGGCGCCTTCAGGAAGCGCCGGGGGTCGAGGACGAGGGGACGGTCCCAGAGGTCGGGGTCGTGGTTCTGCCCGTACAGGTCGAGCAGGATCAGCGTGCCCGCGGGGATGCGTTCCCCCTGCCACTCCAGGTCGGTGACGGCGCGCCCGCCGATGAAGGGGGCGAACGGGTAGAAGCGGCGCAGCTCGTGGGCGAACGCCACGGCGTATGCGGGGTCGTCCTCGGCGAGGCGCTGCCGGATCTCCGGCCGGAAGTGCAGCGCGTGTCCCGCATAGGTGACGAACCAGCACACGGCGGCCGTGGGGCGGACGATGTTGAGCAGTTCGACCGCTGCGGTGTGCGGGTCGAGCGTGCGGCCGTCGGCGTCCCGGTGCCGTGCCACCGTGTCCAGCGGCGACCCGGTCGGCGCCGGGGCGGCACCCTCCCGTACGTCCTCCACCAGACGCGCCAGCCATGCCTCGCTGCGGCTCCGGGCGCGGCGGGCCCGCCAGTGCCGAGGCCCGGCGGTGGCGAAGCCGTCGACCATGGCGACCAGGTCGCGGGCCGTCTCCCCGGCGTGGTCGAGGGGGATGCCGGCCCACCGGCAGACACCCCGGGTGAGGACCCGGCTCGCCTCGTCGAAGAGGACCACCGACGGCTGCCCGGACCACGCGTCCACGGCTTCGTCCCAGGCGGACGCGACCTCGTCCACTAGGGCGGCGACCGCCTCCCGGCCGGTGAGCAGCGAGAGGAACATGTCCTTGCGGACGCGGTGGGCCGTCCCGTCCAGCGTGTGCACGGCTCCGCGGCCGAACAGGGTGCTCAGCACCGGTCCGGGGAGCGCCGTCGCGCGTTCCACATGCCGTTCGTCGTAGAAGAACCGCACGGCTTCCGGGCCGCGCAGGGCGACGGCGTGCCGTCCCGCCATTCGTACACGCACCAGAGGTCCGGCGGTGCGGCTCCTGAGGTCGGGCAGCCAGTTGTATCCCTTGACGAGTGCCGCGAGCGAGCTGTCCCCGAGCGGGGGGCGACTTGGATTCATGCGGCGCGAGTGCCCTCCCCGCGCCGTCGGTAACGCCGCGTCGTCCCCGGGGACAGCCGACCCGCGTCATCCGCCCCCGGCTGTCCGCCGGTCGGCGCGGGCCGGTCGGCGCGCCCGGACCGGTGCCACCGTCGTGACGACGCGGGTGACGCCCGGGCTCCGGGGCACCGAACCGAACCCGAACCGCACCGGGGGATCGACGGGCGCCGACGCCCCGAGGTCGTCCCCCGCGAAGGCCGCCGACAGCGTACGGACCGGCCGCAGATCCCTCGCGCCGTACCATTCGCGGCGCCCCGAGCCGGCGCTGCCGCGCGTCCGCACGCCCCGCAGCAGCAGCCGGGCGGGGAGGTCGGTCAGGGCGCTCCAGGCCGGCCGCCGGGCGAGAGCGCCCGGCAGGGCGCGCAGCAGCAGCCCCATCGGACCGCTCCGACCGAGGGTGAACCGCAGGTCCAGTGGCCCGGCCCGGACCGTCCAGGCCTCCCGGCCGCGGCGCACGTCGACCGGCACGACCCGCACCTCGTCGAAGCGGTACGTGCCGGCGATGAAGTCCGCCGTCCGCCGGGTCGGTGCCAGCAGCAGCCGGTGTCCGTCCGCCCGCTCGATCATCACGTCCCCGAACGGCCCGAACGGCGACACCTCCCAGTGCCCCACCACGACACGGGTCCCCGAGGACGTGCCGAGGCCCGCGATCCACCCTTCGAAGACCAGCCGCCCGGAGCCCCAGCCGAGGACCAGCCGCCCGGAGCCACCGCGACGCACGGTCACCGGCTCCGCTCGCGAGCGCCGCCGCGCTCGACCTCCGCCGTGCACGGTCGGGGCCGCCCGAGCCGGACGTGCCTGACCCCCGGTGAGAAGTGCGCGAGGGGCTCGGCGCCCGGCGCGGGAAGCCCCGCCGCCGTCGTGAGGGTCTCCTCGACCGCGTCCACGGTGGCCTCGCACAGCGGCCAGGGCTCGTGCTCCACGGGCGTCTCCCAGATCCGGCCGAACCGGCTGGTGTACGCCCGCCAGCGCGAGGTCAGCCACACGTCCCGCTCGGCCGGTCTGATCGGCTCACCGGGACGGACCACCAGACGGTACGACGCCCCGCCGCTCCACCGGGCACCGGCGTACGACACGGCCGTCAGGTCCCGCGAGGTCCGCAGCCGGCCCAGCCGGTACGGGGCGCCGAAGGCACGGGCCGCCAGCATCAGCGGGCAGCCCACCTCGATGGAGAGGAACCACAGCCCGTCCCGCCCGTCCGGCGTCCGCACATACGTCCGCAGATTGGTCTCCGCGAACGTCGGGAGCCCCCGTGCCGACGCGGGCAGGCCGGGCGTGCGGACGTCGGCCATGACGAACGGCGTGAGACTCACCCACGCCGTGTCCTCGTACGTGTCCACCTCCAGGCCCTCCGGCAGGAGGGCCTGTACCTGGTCGGGACGGAACGGCCAGTGCACGAATGCCTGCGTCGACCATCCGGCCCGCAGAACGGGCATCCGCACCCGTTCCTCTGCTCCATAGGCCACCACAGCGTCCGGGTCCCCGGCCGCGGCCCGTGGAAACGCGGCAGACCGACGCCGGGAACGGGCCGCGCCTCACTGGACGATCAGTACCACCGCCATGCCGATCAGCCCGATCGCGATCACCGCCGCGAGCAGGATGATAAGGACGAGAGGCAGGGCACCCCATCCCTTGCGCCGCACAGCGGGCGGGTCGGGACGGGCGACGCCGGAGGTCCCGCCCTCGGCGGGCGGCGTCTCACCCGGGGGCACTCCGCCACCCGGTTCCAGGCCGGTGGTCCGGTTCGGCTCGGGGTCAGGGCTCGTCATGGCAGACCCTCCTCCCGCTCGCCCTGTCACTTCCCTCACCCACGGTCCTCATCCTCGTGAGGGGTGGGGAGGACGAGGTCCGGGTTTCCCCGGTGCACCCGGCGAAACAGCTGCGACAGGGGTGTCACACCGCCGCTCCTCGGTACTCCGCACGGGGACAGGAACCAGTCACCGTCAGCGGGAGGCGACCATGAGCGAAGAGACCCCGGCGACCGACGCCTACCAGCCCACCGGCGGCAACGAGGAGCAGGAGGACGCCGCCCCGCTGGATCTCCAGGACGCGGTCGACGAGCGCACCTACGACGACATGCTGGACGAGGGCTACTCCCCGCCCGAGAGGCCACTGGGCGTCTCCAGGACCGGCACCACGGCCGCCGAGCAGCACGAGGGCGAGTCCCTCGACGAACGACTGCGTCAGGAGGTCCCCGATGTGACGGTCCCGCCCGGCGACGGCGTCGGCGACCTTCCCGGCGGTGAGGGCGAGCCCGTCGACCCGGAGGCCGGCGCCGATCGTGCCGGTCGCCTCGTGGCACCGGACGAGGGCGCGCACCCCGACACCACGAAGGAACTCGTCGCCGAGGACGAGGGCATCGACGGCGGAGCGGCGGGCGCGGAGGAGGCCGCCGTGCACATCGTGCCCGACGACCGCCTCCCGGGCCCGGACGACTGAGGCCCGCACCGGCGCCCCGCCTCGCAGGCAGTCTCCCCGCGGGCCACTCGACCAGCTCCCACTCCTGCGAGCCGTCCCCGGTGGAGGTCTGGAGGTGAGCGGTGCCCCCGCGGACGCGCCGGTCAGGTACAGACCGGTGCTCTTGACCGACTGGAGCCGGTAGGACCCGTCGGAGGTCTTCACCAGGTTCCAGCTGCCCGTGGGGCTGTTGTCGACCCACACCTGGAAGCCGATGACGGCCGGGTGGCCGGAGTACCGGCCGACGATGTTCGGAACACATGCGTCACACACGGGGGCAGCGGAACGGGCGCCGGTCCCGGCACGGGGGAGGCGTGCCGGACCGGCGCCCGGAGGGCCCTCACCAGGGCCCTCGACCCTCACCGCCGCTTGACGTACGTGCAGATCGCCAGCGGTGATCGCGGCCCGTACGGCTCCGCGTCGGCGGGCCAGTCCCCGAAGCGGGACTCCGGCTCCAGACCGGCGGCGCGGGCGTAGGCGTCCATCTCCTCCGGCGAGGTCAGCCGTGAGACCTCGGTGCCGACCCGGGTCGTGCCGTCGGACTCGTACCAGACGTGGGCGAGGTGCCACAGCGACTCGGGCAGCAGCTGGGAGTGGCTCTGGAGCCCGGTGTTGGGCTCCGGGTAGGGCGTGAAGTACGTGGCACGGCTGCGCCCCTCGTGCAGCTCGACCACGGCCGGCTTGTTGTGGGTCTCGATGACGAGCCTGCCGCCGGGGGCCAGCAGCTCGGCGGCCCGGCGCACCGCCTGCTGCTGCTCCTCGGGTGTGAGCAGCATCGACAGGGTGGCGCACACGCAGTAGACGAGCCCCACCGTGCGGTCGTCGGTGTAGACGCAGATGTCGGCGTGCACGGGCTCCACGGGGGTGTCGTCGGTGCGGGCCCGGCGCAGCACGTCGAGCATCTCGGGGGAGGAGTCGACGCCGGTGACCCGGCCGACCCGGCGGGACAGGGGGAGCGCGATCCGCCCGGTGCCGACCCCGAACTCGACGGTCCCCGAGGCCGGGTCGGGGTGGAGGGCGACCAGGCGCTCCACCTCGGTGAGGACGGAGGCGTCGTCGGGGAACAGCCGGTGGTACCAGCCGTCGAACTGCCGGCCGTAGCCGATGTCGGCGACGATGCCGGCCGAGCCGGCGGCGGACGGTCCGGACACCGCGGGAGCCGGCGCGGGGGACGGGCCGGCGGCGGACGCCCGGGATGCCGTGGTCGATGTCCTGGTCGTGGTTGATGTCGTGCTCATGGGTGGTGCCTCCGCTTCTTGGACGGGGTGTTCCTGGCGTGCGCGTTGCCTCTGGCCTGGGAGCAGGCGCCCCACAGCACCACGAGCGCGACCCCGATGACGGCGGGGGCGCTGACGGCCCGGGTGGCGATGAGGAAGCCGACGATGCCGAGGGCCACCACGGACGGGATGAGCAGAAAGTCGTTCACGGGCTTCTCCTGTCGGGATGACGTCTCCCGGGGGTTCGGGTCAGGGCGCCACGTCGCTGAGCTCCTGGAGCCGGGCGAGCCGGCGGTAGAGGTCGCTGTGGCGGTGGAGTTCCTCATGGGTGCCGACGGCGTGCACGCGGCCCTGTTCGAGCACCACGATCCGCCGGGCCTCGGTGACGGTGGACAGCCGGTGGGCGATGGCGATGACCGCGCAGAAGTCGGAGATCATGGCGATGCTGTCGCGCAGCGCGTTCTCCGACTCGCTGTCCAGGTTGGCGGTGGCCTCGTCCAGCAGCAGGAACCGGGGTGCCTGGAGCAACGTCCGGGCGATCGCGAGGCGTTGGCGCTGACCGCCCGACAACCCCGCGCCCCGGTCGCCGAGTTCGGTGTCCAGGCCCTGCGGCAGCGCGGCGATCACCTCGGTCAGGTTGGCCATGCGCAGCGCCTCGGCGATGTCCTTGTCGCCCGCGTCGGGCGCGCTGTAGGTGAGGTTCTCCCGGACGGTGCCCCGCAGCAGGGTGTGGTCCTGGTCGACGTAGCCCACGATGGACCGCAGCTGGTTCAGCGGCAGCTCGGTGATGTCCGTGCCGTCGATGCGGATCGCGCCGGCCAGCGGGTCGAAGAGGCGCTCGATGAGCTGGAAGACGGTGCTCTTGCCGGCGCCGGACGGGCCGACGACGGCGGTGAGTCCGGTGGCGGGCACCCCGAAGGACACGTCGTCCAGGACGACCTTGTCGCTGCCGGGGTAGGCGAACGTCACCCGGTCGAAGGCGAGGCCGCCGTCGTACGCGGACCGGGTGGGGCGGCCGCCCCGCTTCCGCTCGGCCGGCCGATCCGTCCGCCGGTCGCCCTCCACCTCGATCCGGCCCAGCTCCGCCAGCCGGTCGATCGACGCCCGACCCACCTGGAACTGGGCGATGGACGTGAACAGCGTCAGCAGCGGGGCCACCAGATAGAACAGGTAGAGGATGAACGACGTCAGATCGGCGGCGCTCATGTCGCCGGTCGCCGTACGGGCCGCGCCCAGGGCGATGACGACGGTGAGGGCGAGCTGGGTGCCGATGCTCATCGTGGGGTCCAGCAGCGACGACAGCACCGTCACCTTGATCCCGGACCGGCGGGCCTGCCGGGCGATGTCCGCGATGCCCTCGGCCTCACGGGCCTCCGCGCGGGACGCCTTCACGGTCGGCATCGCACCCAGTACCCGCATCAGCGCCGAGCCGAAGTTGCCGGTGTCGGTCTGGTTGGTGATCGACACCTTCCGCACCCCGCGCGCCAGCCACAGCGAGATGACGCTGGTGACACCGAGACAGCCGAGCGTGGCGAGGAGCAGGATCTCGTCGACCCACGCCATCAGCGCGATACCGCCGACGACCAGGAAGCCGTTCTGGATGATGCTGTCGACGGCGTGCGTCATGGTGGTGCGGGCCAGGAGGGTGTCGCTGACCATCCGGGCGAACACGTCGCCCTGCTTCCAGCCGCTGTACGCCCGGAACCGGGAGCGCAGCAACCGGGAGGCGAGGGTGCTGCGGATGTCGTAGACGATGTTCTCCCCGGCCAGCCCGATGACGTACGAGTGGAGCGCGCCGAGCACCGCGTCGGCGAGGAACAGCGCCGCGGCGATCATGATGGGCTCCGTCACCGGCCGCCCCTGCTCCACGGAGGCGACCAGGGCGCCGATCACCGCGGGCTGGGCCAGGGAGGCCGCGGCGCCCAACAGGCCCAGCACGATGCCGAGTCCGATCAGGCCGCGGTGGCGGCCGAGGGCCTGCCAGGGCTTGGCGCCCTTGCCCCACAGCAGATGCAGATGGAGCTGGGGAACCGCCCGGTGCACGGCCCGCGGCCTGGCCGCGGGCCGCGGGCCGGCGGGGCTCACTCGGCGTCACTCCCGTCCTGCTTGCGCTCCCGGACGACCTGGGCGTACAGGAACGCCGCCCGGATGAAGCCCAGTCCGATCAGCACGAGGCCGCTGAGGAAGAAGGGGTTGTCGAGGCTCATGGTCAGGCCCTCACTTCGGTCTCGGTCCTGGTGGACGCCGTGTTGGTCGGGGTGAGCGGAGTGCTCGGGGCGTGCGGGTCGAGCGGGACGAACGGGGAGACGAACATCAGCCGGGGGTCCTGGCGCAGGTCGTAGCCGGTGCCGGAGGCCAGCGCGAACTGGAAGCCCCTGACGTCGTGCCCCGGCGCTTCCTCGGCGGCGATGCGGGAGCGGACGTGCTCGGTGATCAGCCGGTAGCCCGGGGTCTGCGCGGCGGCCGCGAAACCCAGTTCGAGGCGGGGCAGGATCTCCTGGCAGGCGTCGAAGACGGACTTGTCGGCGCGGCGGGTCGGGAACCAGACGAGGTGCAGCGGCTTGCGGTCCTCGATGCCGCTGGAGTCGCGCCAGGTGGAGGCCGAGCCGTCGCCGCTCACCGTGCGGTACAGGAAGTGGTAGTCGAACATGGCGGGGTTCGGGGCGAAGAACCGCCAGTTCGGCAGCAGCGAGAAGTGGTCGCGGGCCCGGACCCTGCTGAAGTCGTGGTGCGGGTGCTGCCCGGCGAGGGTGAGCAGCAGCACGGCGGCACCGGCGATCCGCCAGGGGGCGCCCTCTCCGGTGAGGACGTCCCTCAACCGCGGACGGGGCAGGGACCTCATCGGGCGGCCTCCTTCCGGGAGACGGCCCGAGCAGGGCGCGCGACGGTGGAGGAAGCGGAGGAACTGGACGACGCGGCGCCGGCGGAGGGAGTGGCGGAGGCCGGCGCGGCGGTGGGGGAGACGCCCTCGAAGAACGCGATGACGCGGTCCGTCACCTGGTTCGCGTGGCGGGCGTTGATCAGCATGCTCTCGTGGGTGGCTCCCTCCACGACCACGCTCTCGGTGCGCGCCCCGACATGGGCCTCGACGAGTTCCCGGTGGAGCAGCAGCTGTTCGGGGTTGCGGTCCACGGTCCGCTGGGCGGAGACCACCAGCGCCGGCACGCCCTCGATCCGGGCGAGCGCACCCGTGAAGGAGCCGAAGTCGTCCCGTATCGCCTTCCATTCGCGGCGCGCGGCCTCCCACATCCGCGCGTCCCCGACTTGCGCGAACACCTTCTTCCGGTAGGCGTACGGCAGTTCATCGATCCAGGCCGGACGGGTGAGGAGGAGACCCGTGCCGAGCCGCAGCGCCCGGCTGACGGCGGAGAAGTTGCCGGCCAGGCCCCGCTCGATGGTGCCCAGACCACTGGTGAACTGACCGGGGTGGGAGGAGTCCAGGTAGACGATGCCCGCCAGACGGTCGCCCAGGTGGCGGGCGGCGCGGCGGGCGAGTTCGCCACCGATCGAGTGGCCGACGAGGATCACACGGCGGTGCGGGGCGACGGCGCCGTTCACAAGGTCGACGAGGTCGTGCACGGACTCCGCCAGCCGGAACCCGGTGGTCGCCCGGCGGTGGCTGCCCGCGTATCCGGCGCGGGCGTAGACGACCACCCCGTACCGGGTCTCGTGGGCCAGTCGCTCGGCGATCCACGCGTAGTGCTCGCTCGTCGACAGCAGTCCGCTCGCCAGCACGAACACCGGCTGGTCGGGGGCGCCCGGCGAGTACTCCTCGTACTGGAGCCGGTTGCCGTACCGGGTGGTCAGCGTGCGGGAGGTGTGCCAGCCCTCCGTGGTGCGCAGCCGACGCCGTACGGCGGTGACGGCGGCGGCCGTCGTGGCGCCGGCGAGGGCGGTGGCCGCGACAGCCAGGGCCCGGTCGTCACGGCCGGCGACGGCCGGGTGGGACCGGGGCGTGGTGGTGTAGGCGACCAGGGGGTGGAACGCGGGGAACGCGGTCACGAACCGGCTGAGGCCCATGAAGTAGCCGTTGGCCACATGGAACGCGGCGGCACTCGTGATCATGGAGCGGGTCAGTCGGCCGCCGCGGGCGTATACCAGGGGGAAGAGGCACTCCAGTGCGAGCACGCTGTGCGTGAGCACCTTGGTGGTCCTCGGGTGCTCCTGCGTCCACCGGTACATCCCGTCGTGCCCGTACGTCCGGGTGCGCATCACCCCGCCGAGCGCGGAGGCGTCCCGCCAGGGCCTGCCGAACAGCTTCACCCAGCCGGAGACCGCGTACGCCAGGTTGCCCTGGAGAGCGGCGTACCACAGCAGCGCGTCCTTGGCCGCGGGCGAGGGCACCAGACGGGCCGCGCCGGTGGCCAGTTGGACCAGGGTGGCGACCTGGTCGGAGCCGTCGCCGCCGTAGTGGTGGCGGGGGGAGAGCAGCGCCGACGACGCGCCGAGGAAGACGTTGCCGGCGCCCCGCCAGCGGGAGTCCCCGGGCAGCAACATGCCGAGGGACACGGCGGAGCGGGCGAGATGCAGGGCCGTGGTGGTCCGCACCCCGCTGACCCCGTCGACCAGCCTGCGCGTCAGCGGGCCGGCCGCGGCCAGGTTCTGCCGGGCGACCTCCCAGTCGTTCATGCCTCCCTTCTCGATGTCCTTCCGCCGGCTCAAGTACTCCAGCGAGGACTGCAGGCTGGACACGGCGGCCAGCCGCTCGGACATGCCGATGGCGCGTTCCCGGCCGACCGGAGCCGGACCGAACACCGCGGAGGTGATCCTTTCCGGGATGACGGCGGGAATTCTTCCGCTGAATTTCACGGGTCTCTCTTTCGTGGTAACCTCGATCAGACGCCTTGTCGCGTTGAAGCGCGCTGCCGGGCCAGAACACACCTCTGGCCCGGCAGTTTTTCTGCACTTTCCCGTTCTGTTCTTTCAGCCGCGGGGAGTGAGGCTGTGCGGAACGGATCAGGCGGGGACGCCGCCCGCCGCCGCGGCCTGGGCGTTCGCGGCGTTCGCGACGGCCTGGTTGGCCTCCGCCGCGGCGTTGTTGGCCTCCACCGCACTGGCGGCGCCGACCACCGACGCGACACCGCCGGCGGCCTGGGCCAGATCCGCCAGACCGGCCAGCGCGTTCAGGGCGTTGGCCCCGCTGACCCGGCCGATGCGCGGGGTGCCGAGGGTGGGACGGGCGGACGCGAGGATGACCGCCTCGACGGGAATGTCCATACGGTCCATTGCCTTCGCGATGCTGCTCATGCGCTTTTTCCTTTCGTCTCGAGGGCTTCGAAGAATTATTTCTCCGTGCCCTTCGAGAAAAGACAGTACGGCTCGCACCGAATGGCCACATCGACAAAAATGCCGACCCTCGAAGTGACCTGGTTCACAGGCCGCGAAAGGCGTGAGAAAAGGCCCGGACCGTGAAGTCCGGGCCTTTCATGGAATACAGGTCGTCGCTCCTCGCGAGGTGTTCACCGGCGAAGGCGGCGCAGCGCCGACGCCGCCGCGTTCGCCCCGCACATACCGTGCGCCCCAGCCCCCGGCGGGGTCGCCGCGGAGCAGACGTACATGCCGGGCACGCCGGTCCAGTACGGGTCCAGGGCGGCCCGGGGACGCAGGACGAGCTGGAAGGCGGTGTTGGCGCCGGCGATGATGTCACCGCCCACATAGTTGGGGTTGTACTCCTCGAAGCCGCCCGGTGAGCGCACCGCCATGTCGAGGACCCGCTCACGGAAGCCGGGGGCGAACCGCTCGATCTGCGCGACGATCGCCTCCGTGGCGTCGCCGTCGTAGCCGTGCGGGACGTGCGCGTACGTCCACAGCGGATGCACGTCGCCCTTCGAGCGCCCTGGATCGGCCAGGTACTGCTGGCCGACGAGGACGAACGGCCGCTCCGGCATCCGCCCGGCGTGGACCGCCCGTTCGGTGGCGGCGACCTCCTCGTAGGGCCCGCCGAGATGGACCGTTCCGGCCCGCCGGGCCGCCTCGTAGGTCCACGGCACCCCGTCCTGGACGGCGAAGTCGACCTTGAAGGCGGCCGGGCCGTGACGGTAGCGGCGGTAGGCCCGCGCCACCCGCCCCGGCAGCAGATCCCCGAGGATGTCGGCGACCGCGCGCGGAGCGACGTCGAAGAGGACCAGATCGGCCGGCGGGAGGTCGGCCCGCGAGCGCACCCGGATGCCGGTCTCGACACGGCCGCCGAACTCCCCGAGCCGCGCCGCGAGCGCGTCGCTGATCGCGCGCGACCCGCCCTCCGCCACCGGCCAGCCGTACCGGTGACCCGCGGCGATGATGGTCAGGCCGACAGCGGCGCTCGCCGGCCGCCCGAACGGGCGGAACGCGTGGGCCGCCACCCCGGCGAACAGGGCGCGGGCCGGCTCCGACCGCCACCGGCGGGCCACCGCGGCCGCGGGCAGCAGGGCGCGCGGCCCGAACCCGGCCAGGCGCAGCGGATGCCGGGGCACATGCAGGAGCGGCCGCATCAGATCCTCGGCCAGCGCGTCGTAGCCGTCCGCGAGTGGCCGGAAGAGGGTCCGCCAGCGGCGTCCGTCGGCACCGCCGAGACCCTCGGCCGTCTCCTCCACGGAGCGGTGCAGCACCCCGGCCGCGCCGGAGTCCAGCGGGTGCACGCAGTCGACCTCCGGCAGACGCCAGGTGAGGCCGTGCCTGCCGAGGTCGAGGCCGCTCAGGAACGGGGAGCCCACGGCCATCGGGTGGGTGGCGGAGCAATGGTCGTGCAGCAGGCCCGGCGTCAGTTCGCTGGTGCGGGTGCCGCCCCCGATGGTGTCGGCGGCCTCCAGGACGGTGACCTCGACACCCTCCCGGGCGAGGAACACGGCGGCGGCGAGACCGTTCGGCCCGCTGCCCACCACCACAGCCGTACTCATGAGCCTCCTGCGCTTCCTCGACGCCGGGCGCCGTGCCGCCGATGCGCGACGCGGTGCGCGGGCACGGGGTGGACCGGACCCGTAGGGGTCCGGTCCTGGGCCGTTTCACCACTCTGCGGGACGGAGAAGTCCGTCCCGGCGCCTTGGGGCCTTTGACCTTAGAGGAACCCATCGACCCGCCGCGTGCGCAGAATTGCCTAAACTCCGCTAACTCGCGTCCCAACTCATGTTCGGTGTGGGGCCGTTGCGTTTCGCGTGGCGTCCATGGCGGCCCTGGCTCCCGTGCGTGGGCGGCACCCGATCGGCGGATCCCCCGCCGCTCGGGAGGGCGGATTCCGCGAGCACCGGCAAATGGGCGATGAGCCACCAGCCCCCGTCGTCGGCGGGCCCCGCCGTCACGGAACCGCCGACCGCCTCCACCCGCTCGCGCAGCCCGATCAGACCGTAGCCGCCCTGGCCCCCCGTGGGCCGGGAGCCCCTGTGCGGGGCGCCGGTGTTGTACACGTCGACCCGGAGCAGGTCACCGCGGGTGCGGTGGACCCGTACCGTCGCCTGCGCGCCCGGCGCGTGCCGCCGTACGTTGGTCAGCGCCTCCTGCACCACGCGGTGGACCGCGGAGCCCACCTCGGGCAGCAGACCGCTCTGCCGGGCGGCACCGGTGATCTCCAGCTGGGCGGTCGAGCCGTCGCCCTGCCCGCTGAACGCCGAGACCAGCTTGGTGAGTTCCTCGTACGGCTCCTCGGGACGCTCGATGACCGTCTGCTCGCCCTCCTCCCGCAGGACCCGGATCAGACGGCGCATGGAGTCCATGGTCCGCTGCCCGGCCTCGGCGATGTTGTCGAGGATGGGGCCGATCTGCTGCGGCGCGCTCTCGTGGACCACCCCGGCGGCGTGCGCCTGCGCGATGATGCCCGTCACATGGTGGGCGACGAAGTCGTGCAGCTCCCGCGCGAGTTGCAGCCGCTCGGCGAGCCGTACGGCGGCGATCGTCCGCTGCCGCCTGGCGTCCTGCGTGCGCAGATGGCAGCCCGCTCCGATGGCCCCGCCGACGGCGAACGTCAGCAGGAAGGGGTACGTCAGGGTGATGCCGGTGCCCCCGGTGCGCAGGGGCTCGTCGATGACGCTGGCGCCCATCGCGGCCGCCAGACCGAGGGTGGCGCCCGGCCGGGTCACATGGCGGCAGGTGCGGGCGAGCAACGCGAGCATGCACGCCGTCTCCAGCAGACCCCACTCGGGCATGGCCCAGCCCATGAGACACGTGCCCAGTGTCACCGCCGTCGACAGGCCCGCGCAGAGCCCGGCCCGCCATTCGATGCTCAGCCGCCACTCCGGTACGAGGAGCAGCGCCAGCGCGACGGGGCCGGTGGCGAGCGGCAGCCAGTCGAGGGGGCCCCGGTGGTGGGCCACGATGATCCCCATGTCGATCAGCCACAGCACGCCCAGCGCCGGGTACAGCGTGCGGTGGTCCCACCGCCGCACGGGTAACCGGGGAGGACCGAGGTGCGGCTGGGTCGCTCGTGCCGAAAGTGCCGCGAGTGACGATGTGGTCATACCACCGGAGGCTAGGCATGCACATGCCCGCCGGGCAGATGGTGGTCGGATCTGTGGGCAGAGACACAGATCTACTACGGGCGATCACGGAATCCCCCTCAACGCCCCGGCCGCACGGTCCCGTTGGCCCATGCCCACGCCGCCACCTCGACGCGGTTGCGTACGCCCAGCTTGTGATGGATGTGGCCCAGATGCGTCTTCACCGTGGACAGGGACAGACACAGCTCGTCACTGATCTCCTGGTTGGTGCGGCCCACCGCGACCAGCCGGGCCACGTCCAACTCCCGTGCGCTGAGCGCCGATTCCGGTACACCCGTTCCGTTCGCCGGGGCCGCCGCCCGCTCCTCCAGCTGCCTCAGCAGCCGGACCGTCACCGCGGGCGAGACCAGTGCGTCACCGCGGGCCGCCGCCCGCACCGCCTCCACGAGCAGCGCGGGCGTCGCGTCCTTGAGGAGGAATCCGCAAGCGCCGTTGCGCAGCGCCACATTGAGGTAGTCGTCCTGGTCGAAGCTGGTGACGACCACGACCTGCGTCGGATGCGTGGCACCGGGGCCGGCCAGCAGCCGGGTCACCTCCAGGCCGTCCAGCTTCGGCATCCGGACGTCCACGAGGCAGACGTCGGGCCGCAACGCGCGCGCCAGCTCCACGCACGCGAGCCCGTCCGAGGCCTCCCCGATCACCTCGATGCCGTCCTGGGCGTCGAGGATGAGACGGAAGCCGGCCCGGATCAGATCCTGGTCGTCGGCGATCACCACACGGGTCGAGGCGCTGCTCACGCGGCCGAGCATGCCATGGATCACCGGTCCCGGTCCGGCGGTCTTTGAATGTCGAAGTACCGAACCCGCCCCAGGGGCACGGAAGTTGGGTGTCTCAGGTGAACGGGCGTCGACTGGGCGGAAGGGCCGAGGTCGATCGGCCGATGACTACTGCCGGGTATCGGTCGAACGGTCGATGACCGGACGGAGCTAGTCACGAAAGAGTCTCACCGCACCAGGCGGACGACGTCGCTGGTCCCCGACCCCTTCGAACCAAGGCAGGAACCATGACAGTGGACACCTCTGGCCGACTGAGCGACCGGGAGCTGGAGATCCTCCTTCTGGCGGCCCATGGCATGTCGGACGCGGACATGTCCCGCCGGCTGTCGATCTCCCCGCGTACGGTGGCCTCCCACATGCGCAGCATCCGGGAGAAGCTGTGCGCCAGGAACCGCACCCACCTCATCGCGCTGGCACTGCGCGCGGGCATCCTCGCGCTGCACACGGACGGCATGGAGCGCGAGAACCACACGGAGCGCGCGGAGCGAACGGACCGCACGGGGTACGCGGACCGCACGGAGCGAACGGCCCGTCCCGTTGGGCCGTGGTGGCCGGACCGGACGGACCGTCCCGATGCAACGTTCCGCTTGACGGGGCGCAGCGGGGTACACCCGCGGCGGGGAGTCAGCTGCCGCGCTTGAACTCTCGCCGTCTTCCTCATGGTCGCCTGGAACTCCGACGGTTCGATGCCCTGACCCTCGCGACGGCTGCCGGCCGCCGTCAGGAGTCGGGCGCCGCGTGGACCCGGCGGCCGTCCACGAAGGTCTCCAGGACCCGGGTGGCCGCGATCTCCTCCGCCGGGCCGGCGAACGGGTCCCGGTCGAGGACGACCAGGTCGGCCGCCTTGCCGACGGTGATATTGCCGGTGAGGGTGTCCAGGTGGTTCACATGGGCGCTGCCCGCCGTGCAGGCGGCGAGGGCGGTGCCCAGGTCGAGACGCTGCCCGGGCAGGAACTCGGGGGTGCCGTCGGGCGCGTCGGGGGAGACGCGCTTGACGGTGACATGGATGGCCTGCAACGGGTCGGGGCTGCTGACGGGCCAGTCGCTGCCCGCGGCGAGGGTCACCCCTGCCCGCAGCAGATCCCCGAACGGGTACTGGCGGGCGCCGCGTTCGGGCCCCAGGAACGGCAGCGTGAGTTCGTCCATCTGCGGTTCGTGGGCGGCCCACAGCATCTGCAGGTTCGCGGCCGCGCCCAGCGCCCGGAAGCGCCGGAGGTCGTCGGGGCGGACGACCTGGAGGTGCGCCAGACGATGGCGGGTGTCCCGGTTGCCGTTGGCGGCCCGGGCGGTCTCCACCGCGTCGAGCGCCTCACGCACCGCGCGGTCGCCGAGCGCGTGGAAGTGGACCTGGAAGCCGAGCGCGTCGAGTTCCGTGACGTACTTCTTCAGCTCGCCGGGTTCGACGAAGCTGATGCCGCTGGTGCCCGACGCGCAGCCGCAGCCGGTGAGGTACGGGTCGAGCATGGCCGCCGTGTGGTTCTCGGCGATGCCGTCCTGCATGATCTTCACCGTGCCGGCGCGGAACCGGCCGCCGCTCAACTCCTCTCGCCGCGCGACGAGTTCGGGTAACTGCTCGGCGCCCCGCTCCCGGCCCCACCACAGCGCGCCGACCACCCGGGCGGTGAGGAGCCCCCGGTCCAGGGCCGCCCGGTACGAAGGCGCCGGGTCCGCCATGTTGGCGTACGCGCCGACGATCGCGTCCTGCCAGGCGGTGACATCGTGGGAGTGCAGCACGCTCTGGGCGCGCAGCAGCGCGGTCAGTTGCTCCTCGGCCGTGGGGGCGGGCACCAGCCGGTCCACGAGGTGGACGGCCCCCTCCTGGAGCATGCCGGTCGGCTTGCCGTCGCCGTCGCGTTCGATCCGGCCGTCGACGGGGTCCGGCGTACGGGCGTCGATGCCGGCCCGCTCCAGCGCCGCACTGGCCGCGCGGGCGGGTGAGCCCCGCCCGGGCGCCGACGCGCTACGCCACCGCGCCCAGCGTGTCCGCGAGGCGGCGGCGGGCCGCGCGGAGCGCGGGCAGGACCGCGAGCGCCAGGGCGCCCAGCACCGCCGCCGCGGCGAAGACCGACAGCACGACGGGGGAGGGGCCCCGCGCGATCCCGGCCCCGATGCCGCTGGAGCTGCCCTGCGCGTCGATCAGCCAGTGGGCCAGCGGCAGCCCCAGCGCCAGGGCGCCCGCCGTCGCGGCGAGGGCGGTGCACCCGGTGGCCGTGACGGTGATGCCGGTGATCTGCCGCGGCGACAGCCCGATCGCCTTCAGCGCCAGCAGATCCCGCTCGCTCTCGCGGACCGTGCCGCCGATGGCCGTCAGCAGCTCGACGAGCCCGATGAGCGCGAGGACGCCCAGCAGGCCCACGACGACACCCCGCAGCGGCGACAGACCGTCGGCGGGATTGGTCACCGTGTGCACGTCCAGTCGGCCCGGTCCGGCCGCGGCGGTCAGTTCGGCGGCGACCCGCTGCGGATCCGCCCCGTCGCGCAGCCGTACCTGGTAGAGCGTCGGCCGCAGCCCGGGGTCGTTCTCCCGCAGGGTGTCGAGCGAGGTGGAGATGGTCCGACCCGCGTTCTCCGGCTCGATGCTGCGTCCCACGATGTGCAGGATCTGGGGCCGGCCGGCCACGGTCAGCCGCACCCGGTCGCCGACCGCCACGTCCAGCAGGTCGAGCAGGCCCTGTCCGGCCACCGCCTCGTCGGGACCGCGGGCGGGACGGCCCTCGGCCAGCGTGAACGGGTACGGCTTCGCCTCCGTGCCGAGGCCCCGCAACGCGATCGTGGCCGTCTGGCCCGACACCAGGGCCGCCACCTCGACACCCGGATGGGCCGCGGCGACCTCCGGGTTGCGCGCCAGGAGCGCCCGGGCCTCCGCGTCGCCGAGGCCGTCGCCGGCGCGGACGGTGAGCGCGGACGCCAGCCCCATCCGCTCCGGCTCGCTGTGGAAGCGGTCGATGGTCGTCCACGCGCTCATCGCCACCACGATCAGCGTCAGCGGCAACGCGAGGCGGGCGATGGTGGCCAGAGACCGCGCGCGGCGGGTGAAGGCCCGGTGCCAGCCGAGGACCAGCGCGGGCGGCAGCCCGAGACCGAGCGCCCGCCGCGCCGCCCCCGACAGCCGCCCGCCGGCCGGTACGGCGGCCCGCGGCACCGGGACCGGGGGCACGCGCCCCGCCCGCCAGGCCGCCAGCCCGGTGGTCGCCCCGATGAACAGCACCACCCCCACCGGCACCGCGACGAGGGCGGCGGTGTGCCCCGGCATGCCCTGCCACAGGTCGACCGCGTCCCCGAGGCGTCCGGGCAGCAGCGGGCCCAGCGCCTGGGTGAGCGCCGCCGCGGCCACGGCACCCAGCAGCGCGTACGCCAGATGCTGGAACAGGAAGATCCGCACCACCTGGCCCGGAGTGAAACCGATCGCCTTCAGGATCGAGATGTCCCGCAGATGCCCCCGGATACGGGTGCCGATCGCCCCGTGCACGGCCAGCCCGGCGGCGACCAGCGCGCCCAGCCCGAACAGCCCCAGCACCAGACCGAGCAGCCGGTTGTCGCCCTCCGCCTCGGCCCGCGCCTGCTGCCAGGCGGAGACCTCGCTGACGGCACCCGCGCCGAGCAGGGTGACGGCCCGCTGGACGGCGTAGTCGGTGTCGTCGGGGTCCGTCAGACGCAGCCCGATCACCTGGCCCTGCTCGGCGGCGGTGCGGGGCAGGGCGGCCGGCGGGACCCAGACCAGGCCCGGCCGCTCGCCCTTGCGGTAGCGGGGCTCGGCGCTGTCGGCGACGCCCAGCACGGTCAGCTTCCCGCCGCCGGGCAGGGACAGCACGTCACCGGGGCCGGCGAGCAGGGTCCGGGCGAGGCTGCTCTCCAGCACCACACCGCCGGGCCGGCCGGGATCCAGCCACCGGCCGGAGGTGAGCAGCGGCCGGCCCACCTCGGGCCGCTCGGAGGTGCCGCGCAGCTCGACGGAGGCGCGGGTGCCGCGGGAGGTGACCGCGGTGTCGGCGGTCCGGTAGGGGCCGGCCGCGGACTCGACGCCCGCCAGCCGGGCCAGCTCGGACACCTCGGCGGAGGGGGCGGTGTGGATCCACACATGGGCGCCGCGGGACTGCGTGAACAGACGCTGCCACGGGTTCGTCGCGTACCCGAAGAGCGCCGTCGCCAGCAGCAGGGACGTCACGACGCCGACGGTGGCCAGCACCAGGAACAGCGCCTCGCCCCGGTGGGTGCGCAGGTCCGAGTGCGCCCAGCGCAACATGGCTCGCATCCGTCAGTCCCTCAGCTCCAGCACGGCGGGCACCCCCGCGCCGGACGACGGGGCGCCGTCCAGCTCTACGTCGTCGGCTATCCGGCCGTCGAAGAAGCTGATCACCCGGTCCGCGGCGCTCGCCAGCCGGGCGTCATGGGTGACGAGGAGGATCGTCTGGCCGCGCTGGTGGAAACGCGACAGCAGCCGCATCACCTCACGGGTGCCCTTGCTGTCCAGGCTGCCCGCAGGCTCGTCGGCCAGCAGCAAGGGAGGGCGGTTGACCAGGGCCCGGGCCAGCGCGACCCGCTGCTGCTCGCCGCCCGACAGCTCGCCCGGCATGCTGCGCTCCTTGCCGGCGAGCCCCAGCTCGGCCAGCAGCTCCGCCCGCTCGGCGCGGGCCCGCTTGGCGGAGACCCCGGCCAGCAGCGCGGGGAGTTCCACGTTGTCCGCGACCGACAGATTGGAGACCAGGTTGAAGAACTGGAAGACGATGCCGATACGGCGGCGGCGCTCCACGGCCCAGCGGGCCTCGCTGTAGGCGTCCGTGCGCTCGCCGTCCAGCCAGATGCTGCCGCTGTCCGGGCGCTGCAGCCCGCCGAGCAGATGCAGCAGCGTCGACTTGCCCGCGCCGGACGGGCCGGTGACGGCCACGAACTCACCCCGCCGCACACACAGGTCCACCCCGCGCACGGCATGGGCGGGCGCGCCCTCCCCGTGGTGGGTCTTGACGAGCCCCTCGGCCCGCAGCACAGCAGTGGGAGCGTCGCTCATTCCGGCTTCTCCAGTTCCTCCTGGCAGCGCTCCAGCCAGTCGAGATCGGCCTGGAGATGCAGCATGGCGCCCTCGATGAGCAGCAGGGCGATGCGGTTGTCCCGGTGGTCGGCCGTGGCGAGTTTCGACAGATTGCGCATGGTGTTCAAGTAGTGGCGCCGTTGTCGGTTGATCAGGACGACCTGGTCGGCGAGACCGGTCTGCGGGGCGAGCGCGAGCTTCATGAAGAACTCGTCCCGTACCCGCGGCTCGTCCGACGTCTCCTCGTACCAGGCGCTCAGCGCCTCCTGCCCGGCAGCGGTGAGGCGGTAGATCTTCTTGTTGGGCCGGCTCGACTGCTCGACCTCCTCGCCCTCGATCAGACCCGACTTCTCGAGGCGGCCGAGGGTCACATAGATCTGGCCGATGTTCGGCTGAGGGTACGCGGCACCCAGGAGTTGCTCAAGGTCCTGCTTGAGCTCGTAGCCGTGGGCCGGGCCGCGCGCCAGCAAGGCCAGGAGGGGCAGGCGCACTCGAGCTGTCCTCCTCGCAGCCTCGTATTGTGTTCCAGGCCCTAGTATCGCCCATACCTAACGGGTATACATAGCCTCTGACTCCGGGCGAAGGTGCCCGGCGCCGGGTGCACAAGGAGGAACCTATGCGGTGGATACGCGCCGCCGGTAGGGGCCTCCTCGTTCTCGCGGTCGTCCTGGCCGGTTACGGCGCCTCCGGCGCGCAGGCCCAGGGCGGACTCCGGGGCCGCGGTCCGCTGACCCTGGCCACCGCGGGCGACCTCACCGGCTACCTCGGCCCCCTCCTGGAGGGCTGGAACCGCGCCCACCCCGGAGAGCGGGTCACCCTCGTCGAACTGCCGGACTCCGCGGACGAGACCCGCGCCCAGATGATCACCGATCTGCGCGGCGGCGACCGGGGCCGTTTCGACGTGCTCAACATCGACGTCACCTGGACCTCGGAGTTCGCCGCCGCCGGGTGGATCCGCCCGCTGCCGCGCAACCGTTTCCCGCTGGGTAGCTTCCTCCGGCCGGTCGTGGACACGGCGACGTACGACGGACGCCTCTACGCCGTCCCCTACGTCACCAACGCCGGTCTTCTGCTCTACCGCAAGGACGTCCTCGCCGAGGAGGGCGTCCCGCCGCCTCGCACCTGGGCCGAGCTGGAGCACTACGCGCGGACCATCGCGCCCGAG
Organism: Streptomyces torulosus; assembly: GCF_001419765.1. Classification (GTDB taxonomy): domain Bacteria; phylum Actinomycetota; class Actinomycetes; order Streptomycetales; family Streptomycetaceae; genus Streptomyces; species Streptomyces torulosus. Next base: position 21,325 of record NZ_LIRK01000261.1, on the reverse strand, counting down.
CACGGCCTCGACGGCTACGCCGGCCAGTTCCTGCCCTACGAGGGCCTCACCGTCAACGCCGCCGAGGCCGTCTACTCGGCGGGCGGCACGATCCTCGGCGACGAGGGCGAACGCGTCACCGTGGGCTCGGCGGCCCGCGAGGGCATCGGGTTCCTCGCCCGCGGCGTACGCGACGGGTGGATACCCCGGGAGGCGCTGGAGTACAAGGAGGAGGAGTCCAAGCGGGCCTTCCAGGACGGCCGGCTGCTCTTCCTGCGCAACTGGCCCTACGCCTACGTCGGCGCCTCCGCCCCTGGCTCCGCGGTCGCCGGGAAGATCGGCGCCGCACCGCTGCCCGGCCCCGACGGGCCCGGCACGAGTGTGCTCGGCGGCTCCAACCTCGCCGTCAACGCGCACGCCGAACACCCCGACACCGCCGCACGCCTGATCACGTACCTCACCAGTGAGCGCGTCCAGCGGCAGGTCCTCACCCGGGGCGCGCTGCCCCCCGTGCGCGCGGACCTCTACCGGGATCCGGAGCTGATCCGGGAGTTCCCCTATCTGCCGACGCTGCGCCGGAGCGTCCTCGCGGCCGCGCCGCGCCCCAAGAGCCCGCGCTACGACCAGGTCAGCATGGTCGTGCAGGCGGTCGTCCAGGACGCGATGACGGGCCACTCGACGCCCGAGGCAGCGGTGCGGCGGCTCACCCGGGAGCTGGCCGACATCTCCAGCCGCGGCTGACCCCTTCACCGTCGCCTCTCCCCGCCTACTTACATGTTAGGTAACGCCCCCGTATCGGCCTGCCTCCTCTTGGGGCGGAATATCCGCATATAAAGGGCCAGGTTCCAGATACCTGCTGTTCACTCGTTGACACCCCCGTGAAACGCCTACATAACATGCATGCATAACCGTCAGCTCGCACAGACAGGCCAACGGGGTGAGCTCCAAGCGCATCGAATCGCGTCACTGGTGGCGTGACGCAGTGATCTACCAGGTGTACGTCCGCAGCTTCCTGGACAGCACCGGCGACGGCGTCGGCGATCTCGCCGGGGTCCGGGCCGGACTGCCGTACCTCAAGAAGCTGGGCGTCGACGGCATCTGGCTGAGCCCCTTCTATCCCTCCCCGCAGCACGACCACGGCTACGACGTCGCCGACTACTGCGACGTCGACCCGCTCTTCGGCGACCTCGCCGAGTTCGACCTGCTGGTGGCGGCCGCCCGGCGGCTCGGCGTCAAGGTGCTCCTCGACATCGTGCCGAACCACTGCTCCAGCGATCACCCGTGGTTCCGCGAGGCCCTGGCCTCCGCGCCGGGCAGCGAGGCCCGCGCCCGCTTCCACTTCGCCGACGGGCGGGGAGCGGACGGAGCCGAGCCGCCCAACAACTGGCACGCCATGTTCGGCGGCCCCGCCTGGTCCCGCGTCACCGAGGCCGACGGCCGGCCCGGCCAGTGGTACCTGCACATGTTCACGCCCGAGCAGCCCGACTGGAACTGGCGTGACGCCGAGGTCGGCGCCCACTTCGACCGCGTCCTGCGCTTCTGGCTCGACCGGGGCGTCGACGGCTTCCGCATCGACGTCGCCGCCGGCCTCTTCAAGCACCCCGAGCTGCCCGACTCGCCGGACCCCGAGGCCGACGCCCGCACCCGCGACTCGGTCAACCCGCTCGCCTGGAACCAGCCCGAGGTCCACGACGTGTGGCGGCACTGGCGGGCGGTGTGCGAGGAGTACACCGAGCGGGACGGCCGCGAGCGGCTCCTCGTCGGGGAGGTCTCGGTCCCCACGGCACGTGAGCACGCCCTGTACGTGCGCCCCGACGAACTCCACCAGGCGTTCTTCTTCGACCTGCTGAGCGCCTCCTGGGACGCCGACGCCTTCCGCAAGGTGATCACCGAGGCCATGCAGGACATCGCGGGCACGGGATCGACCGTCACCTGGGTCCTCAACAACCACGACCAGGTCCGCACGGTCACCCGCTACGGCGAGCCCGCCGTCGAGGGCAGCGGCCTCGGCGCCGCCCGCGCCCGCGCCGCCGCCCTGCTGATGCTGGCGCTGCCCGGAGCCGCCTACATCTACCAGGGCGAGGAACTGGGCCTGCCCGAGGTCGTCGACCTGCCCGACGACGTGCTCACCGACCCGATCTTCCGCCGCACCGGCAGCCGCGCCCGGATCCGCGACGGCTGCCGGGTGCCGCTGCCGTGGTCCGGGCAGGCCTCCCCGTTCGGCTTCACCTCCGGGGTCGAGGGCGCCAAGCCGTGGCTGCCGCAGCCCGAGTACTTCGCCGAGTACGCCACCGACCGCGCGCTCGCCGACACCCGCTCCTTCTGGCACCTCTACCGCGACGGTCTCCAACTGCGCGCCGCCCTGCCCCAGCTCGGCGAGGGCGAGATGCGCTGGCTGGACACCCAGCCCGGCGTCCTCGGCTTCGTCCGCGGTGACGGCCTGGTCTGCGCCGTCAACTTCGGCACCGCCCCCTCGCCCGCGCCCGTCGCCGGCACCCCCCTGCTGTCCAGCGGCCCCTGCCCGGCCGGGGTCCTCCCCGGCTCCACGGCCGCCTGGTGGATCGGCGACGACGCCGGTTCCTGAGCCCCCACACCCCTCACACCGTCCATTCCCCCCGCTCCGAAGGGACATCAACGATGATGCGACGACGTACCACCCTGCTCACCGGCTGCACCGCCCTCGCCCTGGCGCTCGGCGCCACCGCCTGCGGAGGCGGCGGACCCGTCGCCGCGGGCGGCGGCGACAAGGCGCTGAACGGCCAGACGGTCACCGTCGCCGGCGTCTGGTCCGGCAGCGAGCAGAAGAACTTCCAGAAGGTGCTGGACGCCTTCACCGAGAAGACCGGCGCCAAGACCCAGTTCGTCTCCACCGGTGACAACGTCTCCACCGTCGTCGGCAGCAAGATCGAGGGCGGCAACGCCCCCGACGTGGTGATGGTCCCGCAGGTCGGCGTGCTCCAGCAGTTCGCCGGGAACGGCTGGCTCAAGCCGTTGTCCGGCACCACGCGGAAGTCCGTCGACGCCAACTACGCGACCGTGTGGAAGGACTACGGCAGCGTCGACGGCACCCTCTACGGCCTGTACTTCAAGGCCGCCCACAAGTCGACCGTCTGGTACAGCCCCGACGCCCTCGACACCGCCGGCGTCAAGCCGCCGAAGTCGTACGACGAGATGCTGAAGGCCGGGCGGACCGTCTCCGACTCGGGTCTCGCCGCCTTCTCCGTCGCCGGGCAGGACGGCTGGACGCTCACCGACTGGTTCGAGAACGTCTACCTCTCCCAGGCGGGCCCCGAGAAGTACGACGCCCTCGCCGCCCACAAGCTGAAGTGGACGGACGACAGCGTGGTCGACGCGCTCACCACGCTCGGCGAGCTGTTCGGCGACAAGCAGCTGCTGGAGGGCGGGCAGAAGGGCGCCCTCAACACCGACTTCCCCGGCTCCGTCGAGAAGGTCTTCGGCCCCGAGCCCGAGGCCGGCATGGTCTACGAGGGCGACTTCGTCGCCGGCGTCGCCAAGGACCAGTTCGGCCGGAAGATCGGCGAGGACGCGAACTTCTTCCCGTTCCCGCCGGTCGACGGCGGCAAGGCACCCGTGGTCAGCGGCGGTGACGCGGCCGTCGTCCTCAAGGACGGCAAGAACACCGAGGCCGGCATGGCCCTGCTGGAGTACCTGGCCACCCCGGAGGCCGCCGCCGTGTGGGCCGAGGCGGGCGGTTTCCTCTCCCCGAACAAGAAGGTCGACCCCGCCGCCTACGGCGACGACGTCACCCGCACCACCGCCGAATCCCTCATAGCCGCCGGCGACTCCGTCCGCTTCGACATGTCCGACCAGGCCCCGGCCGCCTTCGGCGGGACCAAGGGCGCCGGCGAGTGGAAGATCCTCCAGGACTTCCTGCGCGACCCGTCCGACCCGAAGGGGACCGCCGCACAGCTGGAGGCCGCCGCGGCCAAGGCGTACAAGGGCTGACCGCGATGACCGCCACTGCCACGAAGGTGGCCGTTCCCCCCGCCGCCGAACCCGCCGTGCGTCAACGGCGCGCCCGGCGGCGGGGCCGGATCGTCGCCCTCCTCTTCGTCTTCCCCGCCCTGCTCCTGCTCGGCGCGCTCGTCGTCTACCCCGTGCTGTTCTCCGTGGGCCGCAGCCTCTTCGACGCCACCGGCACCCGGTTCGTCGGCGGCGAGAACTACACCGAGATGTTCCGCGACCCGGCCACCCTCAAGGCGGTCCGCAACACCGCGATCTGGGTCGTGGTGGCGCCGGCCCTGCTGACCGGGCTCGGGCTGATCCTCGCGGTGCTCGTCGAGAAGGTCCGCTGGGCCACCGCGTTCAAGCTGCTCCTCTTCATGCCCATGGCCGTCTCCTTCCTCGCCGCCGGCATCATCTTCCGGCTCGCCTACGACGAGGACCCCGACAAGGGCGTCCTGAACGCGGCGGTGGTCGGCGTCCACGACGCATTCCAGGGCTCCTCGTCGTACCCGACGGCCCGCGCCCGTGACGGCCAGGGCCTCAGCGAGGGCGCCGACGGCTCCTACCGCACCAGCACGACGGTCTCGCCCGGCGACACGGTCGCCCTCGGCCTGGTCGGCGTCGCGCCCAAGGACCTGCCCGAGGGTGCCCGACCGGCCCGTACGGCGGCCGCCCGCGAGGCGGCCCCCGACGAGCTGCGCGGCGTCGTCTACCTCGACTTCACGCGTGGCGGGGGCGGAGAGCCCGGCCGGGTCGACCCCGAGGAGAGCGGGCTGCCCCGGATGACCGTCGAGGCGGTGCGCGACGGGAAGGCGGTCGCGAGCACGACCACCGGGGCCGACGGCTCCTTCCGTTTCGCGGGCCTCGCCGACGGCACGTACACCGTCGCGCTCCCCGGCTCGAACTTCGCCCCGCCCTACGACGGCGTCTCCTGGCTCGGCCCGGCGCTCGTCACGCCCGCGATCATCGGCGCCTACCTGTGGATCTGGACCGGTTTCGCCATGGTGCTCATCGGGGCGGGCCTGTCCACGCTGCCGCGGGACACGCTGGAGGCGGCGCGGATGGACGGCGCCAACGAGTGGCAGGTGTTCCGCCGGATCACCGTGCCCCTGCTGGCGCCCGTGCTGACCGTGGTCTTCGTGACCCTCGTCATCAACGTGATGAAGGTGTTCGACCTCGTCTACATCATCGCGCCCGGACCCGTGCAGGAGGACGCGACCGTGCTGGCCACCCAGATGTGGCTGGTGTCCTTCGGCGGCGGCAACAACCAGGGCCTGGGCAGCGCCCTCGGGGTCCTGCTCCTGCTGCTGGTGATCCCGGCCATGGTCTTCAACGTCCGTCGATTCCGAGGGAGTCAGCGATGAATCTCGGTGCGCTCCGGCGCGGACTGGGCAACAGCCTGGTTCAGGCCTTCCTGGTGGTCATCGGGCTGATCTGGCTCACCCCGCTGGCCGGACTGCTCCTGTCGTCCCTGCGGTCCGCCGAGGACACCGCCAGGGGCGGATGGTGGACGACGTTCACCAGCCCCGGGCAGCTGTCCTTCGACAACTACACGGCGCTGCTGGAGAACGCGGGAATCACCCGCGCGTTCTGGAACACGGTGCTGATCTCCGTACCCACGACGGTGCTCGTGGTGGTGATCGCCGCGCTCGCCGGGTACGCCTTCGCCTGGCTGGACTTCCCCGGCCGCGACACGCTGTTCCTGCTGGTGGTCGCCCTGCTGGTGGTGCCGGTGCAGATCGGTCTGCTGCCGGTGGCGAAACTCTTCGGCCAGCTCGGGCTGTTCGGCACGATCCCGGGTGTCGTCCTCTTCCACGTCTCCTACGGCCTGCCGTTCGCCGTCTTCCTGCTGCGCAACTACTTCGCCGAGATCCCCAAGGAGATGCTGGAGGCGGCCCGGATGGACGGGGGAACCGAATGGCGCATCTTCACCCGGCTCGTCCTGCCGGTGGGACGGCCGGCGATCGCGAGCCTCGCCATCTTCCAGTTCCTGTGGGTGTGGAACGACATGCTGGTGGCGCTGCTGTTCGCCGACAGCTCCTCCCAGCCGCTGACGGTGGAGCTCCAGTCGCAGATCCGCCAGTTCGGCAGCAACATCGACGTGCTGGCGCCGGGCGCGTTCCTGTCGCTGATCGTGCCGGTGGTCGTGTTCTTCGCCTTCCAGCGGCACTTCGTGCAGGGGGTCATGGCAGGGTCGGTCAAATAGCGCCCCGAGGCCGCCGGCGGCGCAGCTCCGGCGCCGGCCGGACGGCCGGGCCGAACCACGCCGAGTGCCCCCCGTTCACCGATGTATGCCGCTCGGTGCAGGGTCTTTTCGTGGCGGCCGAGATGTCCGTACGAGGCTTTGGTCGTGGCGCGACAACTGAGTTAACCTTCACCGGATTTTCTCATCCGGCTCTTCCGTGAACTGCGGAAATGCGGAGGAGGAGCGGGCCTCGCCAGGGGCCCGGCGCGGGTTCCGAGTCCTCGGGGTGAGGGCTCTAGGGGAGCGGAACGAGGGTGCGCATGAGCGGCAAGACGATCGAGGCTCCCGAGCGGGCCCCGGGCGAGCAGGAACTGCGGCAGTTGCTGGCCGGACTGACCGCCGTACGGGACGGCGACTTCGGCACCCGGCTGCCGTCCGACGGCGACGGTCTGCTCGGGGACATCGCCACGGTCTTCAACGGCATGGTGGACCAGCTGTCGGTGTTCACCTCGGAGGTCACCCGCGTCGCGCGCGAGGTGGGCACCGAGGGCACGCTCGGCGGTCAGGCCGAGGTGCCGGGGGTCTCGGGCACCTGGGCGGACCTGACCGACTCGGTCAACGCCATGGCGGGCAATCTGACCACCCAGGTCCGCGACATCGCGCAGGTGGCGACGGCGGTCGCCAAGGGCGACCTGTCCCAGAAGATCGACGTCCCCGCGCGTGGCGAGATCCTCCAGCTGAAGGAGACCGTCAACACGATGGTCGACCAGCTGTCGTCGTTCGCCGACGAGGTCACCCGGGTCGCCCGCGAGGTCGGCAGCGAGGGCCGCCTCGGCGGCCAGGCCCAGGTGCCCGGTGTCGCCGGCGTCTGGCGCGACCTGACCGACTCGGTCAACTTCATGGCGGGCAACCTGACCTCGCAGGTCCGCAATGTCGCCCAGGTGACCACGGCGGTGGCCCAGGGCGATCTGTCGCAGAAGATCACCGTGGACGCGCGTGGGGAGATCCTGGAGCTGAAGAACACCATCAACACGATGGTCGACCAGCTCTCCGGCTTCGCCGACGAGGTGACCCGTGTCGCCCGTGAGGTCGGAACCGAGGGGCGCCTCGGCGGGCAGGCCGACGTCAAGGGCGTCAAGGGCACCTGGCGCGACCTCACGGACTCCGTGAACTTCATGGCGGGCAACCTCACCGCACAGGTCCGCAACGTCGCCCAGGTCGCCACCGCGGTGGCCCAGGGCGATCTGTCGCAGAAGATCACCGTGGACGCGCGTGGGGAGATCCTGGAGCTGAAGAACACCATCAACACGATGGTCGACCAGCTCTCCGCGTTCGCCGACGAGGTGACCCGTGTCGCCCGCGAGGTCGGCACCGAGGGCAACCTGGGCGGACAGGCGATCGTCCGGGGCGTCTCGGGGACCTGGAAGGACCTCACGGACAACGTCAACGTGATGGCGTCCAACCTGACCGGTCAGGTCCGCTCCATCGCCCAGGTCGCCACCGCCGTCGCACGCGGCGACCTCTCGCAGAAGATCACGGTCGAGGCCAAGGGCGAGGTCGCCGCCCTCGCCGACGTCATCAACACGATGGTCGACACCCTCTCCGCCTTCGCCGACGAGGTCACCCGCGTCGCCCGCGAGGTCGGCACCGAGGGACGCCTCGGGGGCCAGGCGCACGTGCCGAACGTCGCCGGCACCTGGAAGGACCTCACCGACAACGTCAACTCGATGGCCAACAACCTCACCGGCCAGGTCCGCAACATCGCCCTGGTGACCACCGCCGTCGCCAACGGCGACCTGTCGAAGAAGATCGACGTCGACGCGCGCGGCGAGATCCTGGAGCTGAAGACCACCATCAACACGATGGTCGACCAGCTGTCGTCGTTCGCCGCCGAGGTCACCCGCGTCGCCCGCGAGGTCGGCAGCGAGGGCCGGCTCGGCGGCCAGGCCGAGGTCGAGGGCGTCGAGGGCACCTGGAAGCGGCTGACGGAGAACGTCAACGAACTCGCCGGGAACCTCACCCGCCAGGTCCGCGCGATCGCCGAGGTCGCGAGCGCCGTCGCCGAGGGCGACCTGACCCGCTCGATCACCGTGGAGGCGTCCGGTGAGGTCGCCGAACTGAAGGACAACATCAACTCCATGGTGGAGTCCCTGCGCGAGACCACGCGGGCCAACCAGGAGCAGGACTGGCTGAAGACCAACCTCGCCCGGATCTCCGGCCTCATGCAGGGCCACCGCGAGCTGCCCGTCGTCGCCGAACTCGTCATGGACGAACTCGCGCCGCTGGTCTCGGCGCAGTACGGCGCCTTCTACCTCGCCGAGGACACCACCCGCGGCCCCGAGCTGCGGCTCGTCGGCTCGTACGGCTACCCCGACGACACCGACCGGCCCGACCGCATCCCCGTGGGGCGCTCCCTCGTCGGGCAGGCCGCCCGCAACCGCCGACCCATCAGCGTCGAGGAACTGCCGCCGGGCTACGTCACCATCTCCTCCGGCCTCGGACAGGCCGTGCCCAGCGCCCTGGTGGTGCTGCCCATCGTGGTCGAGGACCAGGTCCTCGGCGTCATCGAACTGGGCTCCGTCACCCGCTTCACCCAGATCCACCAGGACTTCCTCGCCCAGCTGATGCCCACCATCGGCGTCAATCTCAACACCATCGTGGCCAACGCCCGCACCGACGAACTGCTGGACGAGTCCCAGCGGCTCACCGCCGAACTCCAGGCCCGCTCCGCCGAGTTGCAGGTGCAGCAGGACGAACTCCAGCGCTCCAACGCCGAACTGGAGGAGAAGGCGTCGCTGCTCGCCTCGCAGAACCGCGACATCGAGGCCAAGAACCTGGAGATCGAACAGGCCCGGCAGGAACTGGAGACCCGCGCCCAGGAACTGGCGCTCGCGTCCAAGTACAAGTCGGAGTTCCTGGCCAACATGAGCCACGAACTGCGCACCCCGCTCAACAGCCTGCTGATCCTCGCCCAGTTGCTCGCACAGAACCCCTCCCGCAACCTCACCCCCAAGCAGGTCGAGTACGCGGGCATCATCCACTCGGCCGGCTCGGACCTGCTCCAGCTGATCAACGACATCCTCGACCTGTCGAAGGTCGAGGCCGGCAAGATGGACGTCACCCCCGAACGGGTCCCGCTGCGCAAGCTGCTGGAGTACGTCGAGGCGACGTTCCGGCCGATGACGACGCAGAAGAGCCTCAAATTCACGGTGGCCACCGCCCCCGGCACACCGGCCGACCTGCTCACCGACGACTCCCGGCTGCGGCAGATCCTGCGCAACCTGCTCTCCAACGCGGTGAAGTTCACCGAGCAGGGCGGTGTCGAACTGCGCATCGAACCCGCTGCCGACCGGGAGGTGCCCCTCGGCGTCCTCCGCGGCGGCCCCGTGGTGGCCTTCCGGGTGAAGGACACCGGCATCGGTATCCCCCAGCAGCAGCTGGAGGCGATCTTCGGCGCGTTCCAGCAGGCGGACGGCACCACCAGCCGCAAGTACGGCGGCACCGGCCTCGGTCTGTCGATCACCCGGGAGATCGCCCATCTGCTGGGCGGCGCCGTCACGGTCGACAGCACACCCGGTCAGGGCAGCACCTTCACGCTCTACCTGCCCGTGGCGCGCGCCGACTTCGAGGACGGGCTCGTCGGCGGCGCCCGGCCCGTGGAGCAGTCGGACACCGCCGAACTCCCTCCGGCCACCCGGCCGGACACCGCTCCCACCGTGTCGGCGGAACGGCGCAGGCGGCGCCTCCTCGTCGTCGAGGAACGGCCCCGCGGGCTGCTGACCCTCGTCGCCGAACGCGCCGTCGCGGACATCGCGCCCGACCCCGACGACCCGCTCGGCGCCATCGACATCATCACGGCAGTCGGGGCGCAGGAAGCGGCCAGCACCCTGGCCGCCGACCCCTGCCACTGCGTCGTCCTGGAACTCGGCATGCCCGACGGCGAGGGCGCCCGGCTGCTGGAGGCCATGGAGGGCGACTCGGCGCTCGCCAGCGTGCCCGTCCTCGTGCACACCGGACACCGCGTGGACCTGGCGCAGGAGCAGACGCTGCGCTCCCGCGCGGAGAGCCGCCCGCTGGACTTCCTGTCCAGCCTGGACGAACTGCGCGAACGGATCACCCTGCACCTGTCCGCCGAGGAGCCGGGCGACGTGCTGTCCCTGGTCCGGGGCGACGACCTGCAGCGCCCGGCCGCCGAGGTCGTCGACGACGCCTTCCTCGGCCGTACCGTGCTCGTGGTCGACGACGACGCGCGCAACCTCTTCGCCCTCAGCGGGGTCCTCGAACTGCACGGCTTCCAGGTCCTGCACGCCGACAACGGCCGCAAGGGCATCGAGATGCTGCTCGCCCACCCCGACATCTCGCTCGTCCTGATGGACGTGATGATGCCGGAGATGGACGGGTACACCGCGACCGCGGAGATCCGCGCGATGGCCCAGTACGCCGAGCTGCCCATCATCGCCGTCACCGCGAAGGCCATGCCCGGCGACCAGGAGAAGAGTCTCGCGTCGGGCGCCAACGACTACGTCACCAAGCCCGTCGACACCAACGACCTCATCGGCCGCGTCCGACGCTGGCTGTCCACGTGACGGGGAGCCGCCCCGCCACGCACAGCAGCCGACCGCCTGGCGTCCCCGGACGCCCGAGCCCAGGAACAGGCCAACCGTGAGCAACCTCCACCAGCCCACCGACCCGCCGGGCCCCGGCGCCCCGACGGGCGAGCCGTCCGCCGCCGACCCGGCGGCGGGCACCGATCTGCTCGCCAGCGGCCGAACCGCCGGGACGACCGTCGCCCCGCCCCCCGCCGACCGGGCCCCGGACGATGACGCGGTGGCCGTCACCGGCCCGGACGACAAGGACGGCACAGGGCAGTCCTCCCCGGTCGGACGGCTCGCCGCGACCGTCGAGCGCCTGCGCCGCGAGGTGCAGGCCGCCCAGGCGGAAGCCGACGGCCGCGCCCTGGTCGAGCTGGCCAAGGGCATCCTCGTCGAACGCCTCCACTGCGGGCCGGCCCAGGCGGCACGGCAGCTCGCCGAGCTGACCGAGCAGGCGGGCGTGACCCCCCTGGAGTTCGCCGTCGAGGTCATCAACCAGGCCTCGCGCGACCGGCTCTCGGAGGTCACGACCGCGTTCCTCGCGACCACCGCGCACCGCGGCGACACCACCGAGGCGGGGCGCGACTCCTTCGCCGTACGGCTGCGGACCGCCGAGAGCGGGGCGCTGGCCGCGGACGACGCGCAGGCCGTGGCCGACTCCCTGCTCGAACACGCCCTGACACCGCTCGGCGCGGAGGCCGTCGCCATCTGGGCGCTGGACGCCGACGGCTCCCTCACCCTGGCGGGCAGCGCCGGGTTCTCGACGGCGGAGGCCGGCCGCTGGCGGTATGTGCCGCCGGGCGTGGCGACCGTGGCACGCCGCGGACTGGGCGAGCGGACGGGCCAGTGGATCGGCTGTCTGTCGAAGACGGGGCTGCCGTCCATCGGCCAGCACCACCACCCCGACGGAGGCCGCGTCGCCCTCCCCGCGGGCACCGGCGGCCGCATCCACGGCGTGCTGGAGATCGTCTGGCCCACACCGCTGGAGCCCCAGCCCCCGCAGATCGTCCGTCAGGTGGAGGCCCTGGCGGAGCTGTGCGCGCACACGCTGGAGACATACGTCCCGCGCCGGCCCGACGGCGACACCCGGCCCGGAGTCCTGCCGGCCGTCGCCGAGCTGATGGACCTGGCCGACGGCCTCCACGACCCCGCGCTGGTGCTCGTCCCGCACCTGGACGCCGACGGGGAACTGGTCGACTTCCGCATCCACCACGTCAACCGGCGCTTCCTCGACCCGGCGGGCCGGCCCCGCGGCGTCGTCAACGGGGCGCTGTTGCTGGAGGCCTACCCGATGGCCGCCGGCGACAGCGAACTCTTCGGCCAGGTCGAACGGGTCTACGCCACGGGCGAGCCGTTCCGCGCCCACCGCATGCGGCTCACCGCCCTCGTGGACGACGTCCCGCTGGCCGCGGTCGCCGACGTCAACATCAGCCGCCACGGGGGCAGCGTCCTGCTCATCTGGCGGATAGAGGACGAGACGGCGCGCCTGGCGAGTCTGCTCCAGCACGCCCAGCGCCTCGGCCGTATCGGCGGCTTCGAGGAGAACCTCCTCACCGGCGAGATCACCTGGAACGGGCAGCTCTACAGCCTCTACGGCAAGCCCGCCGTCGGCGGCCCGGTCCCGCTGGAGCAACTGCCCGCCCACGCCCACCCCGACGACGCCGTCGCGATCGGGAGGTTCCTGCGCACCCTGCTGCACCACCGCCGCCCGGCGTCCACGGCGTTCCGGCTCCAGCGGCCCGACGGCGTGACCCGGCACATCCGCGTGGTGGCCGAACCGGTCCTCGACTCCGACGGCCGGCTGTTCGTCGTACGGGGCGCCTACCAGGACATCTCCGCCCACCACTGGACGGAGGTCGCCCTTGCCGCGACCCGCGACCAGCTCGCCCACACCGAGCAGCAGGCGAGCGAACGCAACCGGCTGACCCTCCAGCTCCAGCACGCGATCATGCCCCCCGCGCAGGCCCCCCTGGAGGCCCCCGGACTACGGGTGGCCGTCCGCTACCGGCCCGCGGAGACGCAGAACCTGGTCGGCGGCGACTGGTACGACGCGGTCGTGCTGCCGTCCCGGCTGGTGCTGCTGTGCGTGGGGGACGTCGCCGGACACGGCATCGAGGCGGCCACCAGCATGGTGGTCCTGCGCAACGCGCTGCGAGGCCTCGCCGTGACGGGAGCGGGACCGGCCCAACTGCTGTCCTGGCTCAACATGGTGGCCCACCATCTGAACGGCGCCGTCACCGCCACGGCGGTCTGCGGCCTGTACGACCCCGAGGTCCGCACCCTGCGCTGGGCGAGGGCAGGCCATCTGCCGCCCGTCCTGGTGCGCGACGGCGAGGCGGCACCGCTGCCCCTGGTCAAGGGCCTGCTGCTCGGCGCCGTGCCGGAGGCGACGTACGAGGAGCACGAACTCCAACTGGCCGTCGACGACACCTTGTTGATGTACACGGACGGTCTGATCGAACGCCGTGACCGTTCCGTGGAGGAGTCGCTGGCCCAGCTGCTGACGGCCGCGAGCACGGTCCCGCCCACGCTCGACCAGCAACTGGACCGCCTGCTCACCTACAGCAAGTCCGACACGGACGACGACACCTGCATCGTGGGCGTCCGGGTCGACTAGACGTCCGACGCCGGCTCCCGGAGACGGGTCGCGTGCGGCGCGGACCCGGGGTGTGCCCCGCGGGTCCGCGCCGTTCCGTGCGGTCAGGCGTAGTAGTGGATCGTCCCGCGCAGTGCGGGCTCGGCTCCCTCGCAGTGCTGTTCGAACGTGGCGGCGAAGGCGGTGACCGTACCGTCGGCGTCCCGGGCCAGCTTGGTGAGGGTCAGGGTGCCGTGGCTGCGGTTGCAGCCGCCGAAGCCGGACACGTCGAGGCCGGCGATGCCGGGGCCGCTGCCGCGTTCGGTCCGGTAGGTGCGCCCCGCCTCGAAGCGTTCGCCGGTGGGCGGGACGAGCAGAGCCGACCAGGACTCCCGTTTGCCGGACGCGTCCCAGGACAGGCCGCCGACGCCCCACTCCCGCAGCGCGAAGATGCTCGTGGCCCCCGTGTGGGTGCCCGAGCGGCCCTGTCCGGGGTAGTCGCCCGGGTCGCTGGCGTAGGTGAACGACAGCGGATACGCGCGGTACTTGACGACACCCTTGAGCGCGGGGGCGTCCGGAGCCTCGCAGCGCTGGGTGTAGGTGGCGTCCAGCAGGGTGATGTCCCCGGAGGCGTCGGCCTCGATCTGGTGGATGGCGAACTGCCCGTACACCACGTTGCAGCCGCGGTGCTGTCCGCTCACGTCGAGGCCGGGGGCCCGGCCCGTCGCGGAGTGCGCCCGCTCCGCGTCGCGGTAGACGCCGGGGTGCAGCTTCTCGCCGTGCGGGGCGGCGAGCACCACGTCCCACCACGCGGTGTCGTTCTCGACCCGGAACCGTACGACTTCCAGAGCGCCCTCGACGGTGATGCTCGCCGTGGACGGGGTGTACGCGACGGCGGAGCCCTGCCCGATCCAGTCGCCGGCCTCGCTGGTGTGGCGGTAGGCGGTCACGGCCCGGGGCGTACCGCCGGCCGCCGCGGCGGGCTGCGCCGCCCCCGCCGTGAGTCCGAGCGCGACGGTCACGCCCGTCAGGGCGCCGAGTAAGCGGCGCCACCGTCTTGTGTGGGTGAGCACGTTGTTCCCCCTCCGTCGGTCGATCGCCCCACCGGGCGCTCGAACGCCTGTGTCCATGACAGGCACTGGACTGTCCCGAAAGCCCATCCGTAAACACCGGACACGCAATCAGGTCCGGTCGACCGGTGGGTTATACGATGACGTGTCTTTAGGTCCGTCGTTTCCGGGGATGCGGTGAGCGGCGACACGGGGGAGCGTCGCCCCCCGGTACCCGACACAGGGAGGGAACGTGGATGCCGCCGACGACGAGGACGCGAGGGTCCCGGCACCGCGGCCCGGGGGCGCCGCGCTGGAGATCCGTTCGCTGTCCGGCCGTCCTGGTATCCGTGCCGCTGGAGAGATCAACGTGATCACCCGTTCATCCTGGGAACAGGCCCTGAAGAAGGTGGCGAGCACCCATGGGGGCGTCTCCCACGTGGAGTTGTCGGGGCTGATGTCCATCGACGTGGGCGGGGCGGCGGTGCTGGCGGTCACCGCGCAGCGACTGACCACCGGCCGTATCGTCGTGCACCGTCCGCCGCCGGAGCTGACGCGCATCCTCGACCTGTTCTGGCCCGGCCTCGCGGCGATCGAGGTGGCGGAGCGATGACCACGGCCGCCGACATTGGACCTTTCGTGCACCCGGCGCTGTTCTACCGCGGTGAGGAGCAGTACCTGGCGGGCACCGTGCCGTTCCTCCGGGACGGTCTGGCCGCCGGGGAGGCCGTCGCCGTCGCCGTACCGGGCCCCCGCCTCGCCCTCATCGAGGCAGGGCTGGGCGCCGACGCCGCCGGGGTCGAGTTCCTCGACATGACGCGGGCGGGCCGCAACCCCGGGCGGATCATCCCCGGCGTCCTGCGCGCCTTCGCCGACGCCCACCCGGGCGGCCGGGTGAGGATCATCGGGGAGCCGATCTGGGCCGGCCGCTCGGCGGCGGAGTACCCGGCGTGCGTCCAGCACGAGGCCCTCATCAACGCGGCCTTCCAGGGCCGTGCGGTGACGATCCTCTGCCCGTACGACGCGGACGCCCTGACCCCGGCGGTGCTCGACGACGCCCGCGCCACGCATCCCGTCGTCATCGACTCCGGTGTCGAACGGCCCAGCGCCACCTACGCTCCCGAGCAGGTCGTCGCCCGCTACAACGAGCCCCTCGCCGGCCCGCCCGGAGCGGCGGCCCTGCCGTTCGACGCGGAAGCGCTGCCGTGGGCCCGCGCGTTCGCGGTGCGGGAGGCCCGCCGGCTCGGCCTGGCGGAGGCGCGGATGCAGGATCTGACGCTGGCGGTCGCGGAGCTGACCACCAACTCCGTGGTGCACGGCGGTGGATCGGGGACGCTGCGGATCTGGGCCGAGGGCGAGCAGATCGTCTGCGAGGTCCACGACCTCGGGCAGCTGACCGACCCCCTGGTCGGCCGCAGGCCCCCGGCACGCGACCAACTGGGCGGACGCGGCCTGCTGCTGGTCCACCACATCACCGACCTGGTCCGCCTCCACACCGCGTCCGAGGGCACCACCGTCCGCTTCCACCTCGACCGCTGACCGCCGGCCGTCGGCCGCCGGCCGCCGACGGGGCGCCGTCGCTGCGCGACGGACGATCACCGGTTCCCCGGCGCGAGGTGCCAGAATGGCGGGGCAGCAGGCCAGGGGAGGGGAGAGGGCGACCGTGCCGGACAACCGAGCGGGACAACCTTCGACGGAGGACCACGGGGAGCGCGGCGAGGGACCCGTATCGGTGACGATCGCGTACATCGCCGAGTCCGCGGGCGTCTCCGTACCCACCGTGTCGAAGGTGCTCAACGGCCGGTCCGGGGTGTCGGACGAGACACGGGCCCGCGTGGAGCAGCTGATCCACCAGCACGGCTACCGCAAGCCTCCCAAGAACCGCAGCAACCTCGTGGAGCTGGTCTTCCGCGAACTGGAGAGCATGTGGGCCGTGGAGATCATCCGCGGGGTCGAACGGGTGGCCCGGAAGAACCGGATCGGTGTGCTGGTGTCGGAGTTCGGGCTCCATGACACCTCCGGCATGACCATCGACGACACCGTCGGCCGACGTCCCCGGTGCGTCCTGTCGGTGGCGCAGCTCTCCGAGGCGGAGCGCGAGCAACTGAGGGCGCGGGGCATTCCGTTCGTCGTCTTCGACCCGATCGACGAGCTGCCCGACGATGTGCCGTTCGTGGGCGCCACCAACTGGAGGGGCGGTCAGGCGGCGACCCGGCACCTCATCGGACTCGGGCACCGGCGCATCGCGATGATCAGCGGGCCCGACCACGCCTTCTGCCTCGCCCGGCTGTCCGGCTACACGTCCGCTCTCGCGGAGGCCGGCCTGCCGTCGGAACCCCGCCTGGTGGTCAGGACCCAGCTCACCCGCGAGCACGGGTACGCGGCCGCACGGGAGTTGCTGTCCCGGCCCGACCGGCCCACCGCCGTGTTCACCGCGAACGACATGCAGGCGGTCGGCGTCTACCAGGCCGCCCGTGAACTCGGGTTGCGCGTCCCGGACGATCTCAGCGTGGTGGGCTTCGACGACGTTCCGGCCGTGGCCTGGATGGATCCGCCCCTGACCACCGTCCACCAGCCCCTCGCCGAGATGGCGACGGCTGCCACGGAACTGGCGCTCGCCCTCGGCCGCGGTGACGAAGTGCCGCAGGTCGGACTGGAGATCGCGACCACCCTGACCCTTCGGGAGAGCACGGCCCCGCCGAAGGAGCAGTGAGCCGGGCCGCCGGACGGCGGTCACGTGGTGCGGAGCGGTGCGCAGGGCGGTCGCTCCATGCCGTCCTGAGTCATGTCCTCGTCGCCCTCACGAAGGACGCCTCCCGCCGCCTGGTGGGGATGCGCCCTCCGGTCGGCAGGGGTGGTGCAGCCGGTCGCCGGATACTCCGCGGGGCGCGTTCTTTCCAGGCTGAACGCCATGACACAGCACTCGGCCACCACGCTGCCCCCGGGCATCGCGCCGCCCCCGGCCGACGGGACGTCACCGGTACCCCGCTCGGCCGATCCCTCGCCCGGCGCGCCCGGCGTGGGCCGGCTGATCGGCCTGGACCTGGCCCGTGGTCTCGCCGTCTTCGGCATGTACGCGGCCCATGTCGGCCCCGACCCCAGCGAGGGCGGGGTGACCGGCTTCCTGATGGAGCTGGCCCACGGCCGCTCCTCCGCCCTGTTCGCGTTCCTGGCCGGGTTCGCCGTCGTGCTCATCACCGGGCGCAGCGTGCCGAAGACGGGCCGGGCGGGCCGCCAGGCCGTCGCCAAGGTGGTCATCCGGGCGGTGATCCTGTTGGCCGTGGGCACGGCGCTGACGATGTCCGGCACCCCGGTCGAGGTGATCCTCGCCTTCTACGGCGTGTACTTCCTCCTCGTCCTGCCGCTGTACCGGCTCGGCGCGGGTCCGCTCGCGATGATCGCGGCGGGCACGGCGCTGGTGCTGCCGCAGATCCTGTACGTGCTGCGGCAGACGGTCCTGGACAGCGGGCTCGGACCGGAGGGCGGCTACGACGGGCCCGTCTCACTGCTTTTCACCGGAAGCTACCCCGCGCTGACCTGGATCCCGTTCGTCATCGCCGGGATGGCCGTCGTCCGCCTCGACCTCACCGCCACCGCCGTCCGCGCACGGCTCGCGCTGACGGGTGCCGCGCTGGCGGTCGCCGGCTACGGGGGCTCGTGGCTGGCGATCCATCTCGTGCCCGGCGCGTACGCGGCGCTCGGCGCGTCCACCTGGGGCGGTGACCCCGGTGACCTGTGGTGGTCCGACACGGGCGGCTACCCCTGGGGCAGCGCCCATGCGCTGCTGGTCGCCTCCCCGCACAGTGAGACGACCCTGTCGATCGTCGCCAACACCGGTGTGGCGATCGCCGTCGTGGCCGGCTGCCTGTCCGCGATGGACGCCTTCCCCCGTCTGGGCCGTCTGGCGCGGCCGGTCGTCGCGGTCGGCTCGATGTCGCTGACGGCCTACGTTTTCCACATCGTCGGCATCCAGCTCCTGGGCATCGAGGAACTGCCGGGCTCCCCGCTGCACGTCCTCCTCGGCTTCATCGCGGCGGTGATGGTCTTCGCGACCGTCTGGTCGCGGTATGCCTCCCGCGGCCCGCTGGAGTGGCTGATGGCGAAGGCGACCGGCGTCGCACGCCACGTCCGGTGACGGTCGGGACCGCCTCCAGGACCGGCCGGAGTTCACCCGGCACGGTGGTGAACACACGGACGTCCCACGCGCCGAGATCGACCACCGTGCCGGCCGGGACCGAGTGGTTCCCCAGGGCGTCGACGAGGTCCACGGGCGCCCGTACCCCGCTCGGCGTCCAGCTCCAGTTGCGGACCACGTGCACGCGGCGCCCGTCGGGGCCGGTGGGGAGGCGGCGACGGTGACGGAGGCGGGGAGGTCGCCCCAGCCGTTGGGTCGGGGTGCGGGTGCGAGGCAGCACTGCGGTGCCTCGGTGCTGCGGCGTGCCGTCGCCGGGATCCGGCGGGCGGACCCCGGCGACGGGATTCGGGGAGGGGTTCGGGCGCGGGGACGGTCGGGTCAGGAGGCGGGCGTGACGCGTGTGCCGGTGATCGAGTCGCCGGACCGCTTGACGTGGTACAGGACCTTCTCGCCGCTGTAGAAGTGGAAGGTCAGGGTCACCAGGTCGCCGTCGCGCAGCGCGTCCAGGAACTCGGGCCGCAGGACGATCCTGTCGTTCGGATAGTCCGGCGAGAACGCCTTGTTGAACTCCTGGAACGGGGTCCAGCCGGTCTGTCCGGCGTTGCCGCCGTCACCGTACCGGGCCTCCATCGTGGCCAGCGAGTCACCCCTGTACTGGGTCGGGACGGCGAACGCGTCGGTCGTGCCCGTGGCGTCGGACAGCACCGGGTCGTCGGAGGTGACCACCTCGATCCGCCAGGGCAGTCCTCGGGAGAACCGGGCCTGGAGCGTGGCGTTGACCCCGTACGCGCGGTCGCCCGTCAGCCGGGTCAGCGCGCCGGCGGTGAGGACGAGCCGCGTCCTGTCGAAGAGGGTGTAGTCCCGTCCCTCGACGAGCCGCTTCTTCCCGTGCCACAGGCCCCGGAACGTGGTGCCGTTGAGGTGCAGGGTGAGCCCCTTGGCCGTGATCGGCTCCGACTTCGGCACGAACACCTTGTCGAAGGAGGCCGTGCCCGAACGGGTGGTCCAGCTGGACCTGATCCAGGCGAACAGGGCGGGGTCCGTCCACTTCAGGGTCTCCCGGTTCAGATAGGCCCAGGTCCCGGGGTCCCACAGCGCGGTGGTGACCCCGGCGAGGCGGGCCGCGTGCCCGAGGTGCTCGTAGTACTTCAGCGCCTCGCCCCGCTCGACACGGGAGGGATGGTTGTGGTCGGGCCAGCCGAGCAGGCCGTACTCACCGAGGTAGACGGGGATGCCCCTGGCGACGAAGGTGTCGCGCATCCGGGCGAAGGCGTCGTCGAGGTCGTTCCGGGCGGCGGCGTCGTAGTGGGTGCCGCCCGCGATGTTCACGCTGAACGGGTACCAGCTGTAGTAGTGCACCGTCGCGATCAGGTGCCGGTCCTTCAGCGACTTGATCGTGGTGTAAAGGTCGTCCATGAGGCTCTGGGAGGGTGTGCACCCCTCCGTGGGCAGCATGAGCAGCCGGTCGGTGTTCCCGCCGCCCGAGGAGCGGACGTTTCTGTGGAAGGAGGTGTTCAGTTCGCGCAGCAGCCTGGTCTTCTCCTCGGCGGTGGCCTTGTCGAAGACCGGTTCGTTGACGCTCTCGAAGATCAGGGCGCGCGGCGCGCCGCGGAACGTCCTGGCGATCTGTGACCAGGTGGCGTCGAAGCGGGCCAGCACCCGGTCGTGGTCGGTGGGCATGTCGTCGATCCACTGCCACGAGTCGTGGTGCACGTTGAGCACGACGTACAGGCCCTCGTCGAGCGCCCAGTCGACGACCTCCTTCACACGGCTCAGGTACGCGGCGTCGACGGTGTAGGGGGCGGTGGCCCACTGGTGGTCGCTCCAGGTCACCGGGATCCGGACGCTGCGGAAACCCTCCTGGCGGAGAGCGGCGAACAGGTCCCGTGTGGCCTTCGGGTTGCCCCAGTTCGTCTCGTCCGGAATGGCGTCCAGGGTGTTGCCCAGGTTCCAGCTGGGCTGCATCGCGGCGACGACGTCCATCGCGCGGGCCGGGACCCGGACCGCCGACCTGGTCGGAGCCGTCCTGTCGTCCGGGGCGGCGGACACCGTGGCGGAGGACAGTCCGAGGATGACGACCAGCGTCATCAGGAGTCCGGTCAGTCGTCCTGGGCCGCGTCCTCGGCGGCGTCTGAACTGCGAGGTGTGCACGTGCTGTTCCTCTCTCGGTCGGTCGTGCGGGCTGGGGTGGCGGAAGGGGGGGCGGCGTCCGCTTCAGGGGGCGAGCGGCTCGTAGTCGAACCAGTCGAAGCGGACGGTGCCTTCGGCGGCGTACAGGCCGAGGACCCGGCCGGTGAAACCGCCGGCCACCTCGGTCGACAGATAGCGGCCGTCGAGGGTCGCCAGCGCGGTGAACGTGCCGTCCGGTGCCTCGACGCCGAAGGTGAGCGCGTCGGGCCCGGTGCGCGCGTCGTGCGGGGCCGACGGTTCACCGACGTCCACGCGGAGGACGGTGACCGGCCCGTCGGGCAGGGGCCGGGAGGCCACGACGGTGCGCAGCGAGCCGACGCGCGCGATCACCCGGACGTCCGTGGCGGACGCCTCGATCTCGTAGTGGTGCCGCTCGTCGAGGCGTACGGCGAGGCCACCACGCCCCGAGGCGGCGTCGACCACCGCGCGCGCCCGGCACCGCGGATGCTGCTGGCGGCGGCCGGCGAACACCACGTCGGGCTCGTCCAGGGAGCCGCCGCGCGCCCGGAGCGTCAGCCAGCCGGGGCGCTCCTTGGTGCCGTAGTGCTCGGCGGGCCGGTCCCGTGGGGAGATCCAGCACGGCCGGAGTTCGGCGAGGTCGAAGTCGTCGCGCCGTTCCTCGACGGGGGCGGGGGCTGTCTGTTATACAAATCT
>NZ_LIRK01000260.1 GCF_001419765.1 Streptomyces torulosus | reverse complement strand
GGGTCATACGGTCCCGGGGGCGGGGCTCAGCCCCAGCAGTTCTCCAGGCCGTAGCCGGTGTCCTTCGACGCGACCCCGTCCTGCGCCTTGTCGGTGATCAGCGTGACGCCGGTGTCGGTGTAACCGGACGCCTTCTTGCCGTCCTTGGCGAACGTCACGACGGCCTTCACGCCCTCGGCGGCCATCTTCAGCGGGTACTGCTGCGACGTCGCGGCGATCTTGCCGTCCTTGACCGCCTGGGTGCCGGTGCAGCCGCCGTCGACGGAGACGATCAGCACGTCCTTCTCGCGGCCCTTGGCCTTCAGCGCGGTGTAGGCGCCGAGGGCAGCCGGCTCGTTGATGGTGTAGACGACGTTGATGTCGGGGGCCTTCTGCAGGCAGTTCTCCATCGCGGTCTGGCCCTTGGCCTGGTCGCCGCCCGTGTCCTGGGCGCAGACGACGTCCTTGTCCGAGGCGCCGAAGCCCTTCAGGAACCCGTCGTGCCGCTGGACGCCGACCGAGACGCCCGGCGCCAGGTCGAGGGTGGCTATCTTCGCCTTCTTGCCCTTCATCGCGGCCTTGGCGTACTCGCCGATCAGCTCGCCGGCCTTGAGGTTGTCGGTGGCGAAGAGGGCGTCGACGGCGCTCTCCGGGTCGGTCGGGGTGTCCAGCGCGATGACCAGGACGCCCTTGGCGCGGGCCTTCTCGATCGCGGGGACGATCGCCTTGGAGTCGCTCGGCGTGATCAGGATGCCCTTCACACCGGCGGCGACCATGTTCTCCAGAGCGGTGACCTGACCGGCGTTGTCCCCGTCGAACTTGCCTGCCGCGGTGGACAGTTCGGCGCCGTTTTCCTTGGCGGCCTTCTCCGCGCCCTCCTTCATCTTCACGAAGAACGGGTTGGTGTCGGTCTTGGTGATCAGGCCGACCTTGACGGTTCCGGAGCCGGAACCCGAGGAGGAGGAGTCCGAACCGGAGCCGGAGCCGCAGGCCGTCAGCGTGAGGGCCGCGACGCCCGTGACCGCGGCCGCCCTGAGGAGGGAGGAGGACAGACGAGTGGTGCGAGACATGATCGACTCCTGTGGGATAGCGAGCGGCACGGGGCTGGGTGATCGGAGCATGCCGCCCCGGGTGTCATCGTTGACTTATGTCATCGTTGACACTGCATGGCGAGGATGATGGACTCCGGATCCGGGCAACGTCAATGCCTTCCACCCGTCACAAATCGGCAACGTCCGAAGCCGTCGTCTCCGTACGGCCGGTGAGCCCCCTGTCGCCGCGCCGGTGGTTTCGCCCGGTCCTTCCGAGCCTTCTTCGAGAGAGAGCAGCCCATGAGCCCGAGTCGGATCACTGTGCTGGGAGAGTGCGTCGCGGACGCCTTCACCGAGCCGGCCCACGCTCCCGATGAACTCGCTCTGCGGGTGCTGCCCGGCGGCGGACCCGCGAACACGGCCGTGGCCCTGGCCCGGCTCGGGACCCCGGCCCGCTTCCTCGCCCGCCTGTCGGGGGACGTGTTCGGCCGGCTGTTCCGGGGGCACCTGGAGGCGTCCGGCGTCGACCTCTCGTACGCCGTCGCCGCCCCGGAGCCCAGCACGCTGGCGGTGGCGGAACTGGACGCCACCGGGCAGGCCGCGTTCTCGTTCCACGCCCAGAACACCGCCGACTGGCAGTGGACCTCGGCGGAACTGGCCCGGGTGGACCTGTCCGGGACGGCCTGTGTGCACACCGGCTCGCTGGCCCTGGTCCGCGAGCCCGGCGGGGCGGTGGTGGAACGGTTCCTGGAGGCGACGGCCGCGCAGGCCACCGTCAGCATCGACCCCAACGTCCGGCCGCTGCTGGTGGACCCCGAGGTCTACCGCGCCCGGCTGGCGCGCTGGTGCGCACTCACCGACATCCTGCGGCTGAGCTCGGACGACCTGGAACTGCTGCTGCCGGGCATCTCGCCCGAGGGGGTCTGCGACACCTGGCATGCCGCGGGGGTACGGCTCGTCGTGATCACCCTCGGCGCCGACGGAGCCCTGGCCTCGCTCGACGGCGAACGGGTGCGGGTGCCCGCGGTGGCCACCCGCGTCGTCGACACGGTCGGTGCGGGCGACTCCTTCACGGCCGGCCTCCTGCACCACCTCGGCACCCTCGGCCTGCTCGGTGGCCGACTGGACGGGGTCGGTCTCGACGAGGTCGCCGAGGCGTGCCGGTTCGGCGCCCGGGTGGCGGCCCTGACCTGCTCGGTCGCGGGCCCCAATCCGCCGTGGCGGGAGCGGTTGGAGCAGCTCGCGCCCGCCGCGGGCGCCTGAGCCGCGGAGCGGGCCGTGCGGGCGATTCCCCGCGGGCCGTTGACGTGCCCACCGGATCTCGCCCATCATCGGGCCACTCGATGTCATCGATGACATCGGCCGACGGGTGCGCCCGGTCGGGATGAACACCCTGGCCGGGGCGGTGGCGACGGCCCCTGCCCGGGTCCGGCGACGACAGGCTCGCGCCGTGGACGAAACGCCATAAGTGTGCGGTTCCGGCCCCTGGTTGGGGCCGTGGGCGCGGGCCTCGTACGCGACACTCACCCCTGGAACGACAAGGACACGCCATCGTGAAGAAGACCCTGCTCGCCGAGTTCACCGCCCGTGAGGGCGCGCGGGACGAGGTGGCCCGCATGATCGGGGAGTACGCCCTGAAGGTGCGCGAGGAGGAAGGCAACCTTGCCTTCGACGTCTACACCAAGGCGGCCGCACCGCGCGCCTTCTGGATCTTCGAGGTGTACCGGGACGAGGACGCCTTCCAGGCCCATCTGAACGCCCCCTACGGCGGCCCGTTCAACGCCGCGCTCGCGCCGCTGATCGAGGAGGACGCCTCCGTGCTCACGTTCCTCGACCCGCTGGCGTGACCGGGCCGGGCGCGGTGGGCCGCAGGGTGCCCCGGGCGGGTCGGGTCGACCCGCCCGGGACGAGGTGTGCCGCCGGTCGTCCGGGTCAGCGCTGGGTGTAGATGAAGCCGATCTTGTCGGCCTCGTCGCCCGCGCGGCCGTGGAAGCCGGCGATCTGCCAGCCCGACGGTGCCGTGCGCGTCACACATGTCGAGGTGGTGGTGCCCCCGGTCAGGGTGCGGCCCTGGTTGGTGGTGAACTTGGCGGAGAAGATCCGGGTGCGGCCGTCCTTCTGGCCCTGACACAGGGTGGCCGAGGCGAGGTACTCGCCGCTGCCCAGCGTGAGGGAGGACGCGGTGCCCCCGGTGCCGCCGTGGGTGAGCGTGGTGCCGTTCGCGAGGGTGAGGCTCAGCTGGTCCACGCGGGAACCGGCGCGCAGGGCGACGGTGGTGGCACGGGCCCCGGCCGGCACGCTGCCGATGTCGTTGAAGTAGTCCCCGTGCGGCCCGCCGAACTGGTCGCTGAGCTGGAAGGCGGCGTTGCGCGACCAGGAGAAGTCCACCGTGAGCGGGTCGTGGTCGGAGAGCATCAGACCGCCGTCGGTGAGGAACTTGGCGTGCTCGTTGTTGTAGCGCGTCGCGTTCAGCGAGACGAGCTTGCTGCCCCGGTAGAGGATCTTGTCGACGACCTCGCAGGTGTTGGGCACGGTCGTCCCCGTCTGGTCGCAGACCAGGGCGTCACTGCCCTTCGCGGGGGCCACGCCACCGCGGATCAGCTTGACCCACGGGTCGGTGAGGCCGTTGGCGGCGGCGAACTCGGCGATGGTGTCGCCGGAGCGGGTGTACCGGGTGTTGGTGTCACCCATGACCACGACGGCGTTGCCCGCGGAGTGCGAGGCGATGAAGTCGGTGAGCTGGCTGAGGTTGGCCCTGCGGGCGGCGAGGTCGTCGTCGTTGGTGCCGGCGTTGGTGTGCAGGTTGTAGAAGTCGACGTAGACGCCCTCGGCGAGACGCTCGCGCATGAAGGTGAAGCCCTTGGGGGTCAGGCAGTCGCCCGAGCCCAAGGTGCAGTTGTTCCAGCGCACCCGCTCGAAGTCGTCCTCGTCGTAGGGGAGTTTCGAGAGCGAGTTGAGACCGCTGCCGACGCCGGCGCCGCCGCTGGTGGGAGTGCGGTACGGGTGCGCGGTGTCGGCGGCGTAGAGGAGGGCGTGGTAGTTGAAGTCCTCCTGGGCGTGGACCACGTCGTACGACGCGATCCGCTGACCGATCGTCGTGGTGCTGGACTCGCGGGGCGTCGGTGCGCTGGATATCGCCTCGGGCAGGCCCGCGACGTTGTAGCTGAGGACGTTGAAGGTGCCGGAGTCGGCGGCCGCGGCGGCCTCGGCGGGCTCACCGTGGCCGCCCCCTCCGCCGAGG
>NZ_LIRK01000026.1 GCF_001419765.1 Streptomyces torulosus | reverse complement strand
GGTGATACGGACCTGGACCGGGCCGTAGTCGGTCTGCACGGTCGTACCCGTGAGCGTCTGCGCCCCCGAGCCCTGCCCGCCCGAGCCCTGCGCGCTGCCGGCCTGGTCGAGGGCGGACTGGAGGGACTGCTTGTAGCCGTCGCTGGTGTAGGTGGCGCCCGACACCGCGTCGATGTCGGCGTTGCCCGCGGCGACGGCCGCCTGGTTGAGCTTGGGGATGGCGGTGCCGCTGATCTGCGTGGAGCGGCCGCCGCTGGGCTTCTGGACGGCATCGGCCTGGGTGATCTTGCCGCCGTCGACGGTGATACGGACCTGGACCGGCCCGTACTCGGTCTGCACGGCGGTGCCCGTGAGGGTCTGCGCGCCCGCCACCACCCCGCCCTGGGCCGACGGAGCGCCCCCGGCCGCTCCGGCCTGTACCGATCCGGCCGGGTCCGAGGCGGGCTTCAGCGACAGCAGCAGCACGATGCCGGACACGGTGGCGGCGGTGGCGAGCAGGGTCCGCCGGATGGGGTGGCTCTTCTTCATCGCTCCTTCAGCTCCTGAAGTGAGAAGGCAGGTAGGGGGAAGCCCCGTGGGCAGTCCCATGGGCAGGGGTCGATGGGGGACGGCCCCGTGGTGAGTGCGCGACGGCCCGCGGGCCCGTCGCTCACATCTCGAACGACTCGTGGTGGATACGGCGGGTGGGGACGCCCGCCCCGCGCAGTGCCTCGTACACGCCCTGGGCGAACCCGGGCGGACCGCACAGGAAGACGTCGTGGCGCTCGATGTCCGGGATCTTCCGGCGCAGGGAGTCCGCCGAGATGTCGGGGCGCTCGCCGTCCGGGCTGTTCACCGCGTACATCAGCCGCGCCCCGCGCTCCTCCGCGATCTGCGCGAGCTCGTCCCACAGCGCCAGGTCCTGGGTGCTGTTGGCCCGGTAGAGCAGGGTCAGGTCACCGGCCGCGCCGGGCAGCGTCTCGAACAGGGCCCGCATCGGCGTGATGCCCACGCCGCCGGCCACCAGCAGCACCTTGCCCCGGCTGCGCTTGGCGGCCGTGAGCGCCCCGTACGGGCCCTCGGCCCACACCCGGGTGCCGGGCTCCAGGTCGCGCAGGGCGGAGCTGTGGTCGCCGATCGCCTTGACGGTGATGCGCAGCATGTTGGGGCGCGGCGCCGCCGACAGCGAGTACGGGTGCGAGCTGAACCGCATTCCGGGGGCCAGGAACCGCCAGCGGAAGAACTGTCCGGCCTCCGCGCCCATCCGGTGCAGCTTGCGCCCGCTCATCAGCACCGAGACGATGCCGGGCGACTCCTCGATGACGGCCTCGACGCGCAGCCGGTGCCGCATGTTCAGCCGGATCGGGGTGAGGATCCGGTACCAGACGACCAGCGCGGTCACCGACCCGTACAGGGCGTACCAGCCCGTCTTCGCCTCGGGGGTGGCGGCGAACTCGTTGCCGGTGGTGATCTGGTGCCAGAACGTCAGGAACGTCGCCGCGTACGTCAGCAGGTGGGTGTGGTACCAGAGGTCGTACGGGATCCGCTTGCGGACCGGGCCGATCGAGATCAGCCCGATGAACACCAGCAGACCGGTGCCGATGGCGGCCTTGCCCATGTCCGGCAGCTGGTTGATGGAGTCGATGGTCTGCTGGAGGATCGCGGTGTGGGTCAGACCGGCCTGGAGGGCGTACCCGTACATCGTGAGGACGACGTGCGCCACGACCAGGCAGAGCGTGTAGCGGCCGGTCATCGCGTGCCAGCGGGCGACCCGGTCGGAGCCCACCCGACGTTCCAGCGCGGGCACCCGCGCCATCTGGAGGACCACCAGCGCCATCAGGTATCCGCCGAGCAGGCCCGTGATCCGGCCGGCGTTGACCATCTGGCTGCCCTGGTCCGCGATGGAGGGCGTGTTGTCCCACCACAGCCACACCACCGCCGCCGCGCCCGCCCAGAAGGCGATCAGCAGCGGGACGGCGGGGGAGCGGCGAGGTCGGATGCGGCGCATCGTCTGGCGGCGCGCGGCGCGACCTCCGGCGATCGTGGACACGGTTCCTCCGTGGTGGGCTGGACCCTTGGCCCACACGTACGTGCAGGGAGTGCCGTGTGTTCAACGTGGTGGGGAAACCGCTCGTCGAACGGGATGTTCCGTTTTCAGCCGGCCGAGGGCGGCAGCGGCAACGGCAGCCCGGGCAGTCCGTCCAGGCTGGTCTCGATGTGCTCCTTGGAGCGGAAGTACGCGGTGAGCGAGTCGTCGTCCTCGCGCGCGAAGCGGCGCCCGTGCAGATCGCGGTCCTCCTCGTACGCCATGAAGGGCACCGAGTAGCCGCAGCTGTCGCGGACGAGTTCGGCCCGCACGACGATGACAGCGCGCAGACCGTGCGGGGTGGGGTCGATGTCGGGGAAGCGCGCCAGGAGCTCCGGGAAGCGCGGGTCGTCACGGAAGACGGCCTCGCCCTTGCCGTGGACGCGCACGATGGTGGGCGGGCCCTGGAAGGCGCACCACATGAGGGTGATCCGGCCGTTCTCCCGCAGATGCGCGATGGTCTCCGCGTTGGACCCCGCGAAGTCCAGATAGGCGACGGTGAGTTCGTCGAGGACCACGAACGAGCCCCGCAGGCCCTTGGGGGAGAGGTTGACCGTGCCGTCGGCCGACAGGGGCGCCGAGGCGGTGAAGAAGAGGGGCTGGGCCTCGATGAACGTACGGAGGCGGCCGTCGATGCGCTCGTAAGTCTTTCCCATGTCTAACGATTATTGACGGAAAAACTTCGCCTGTCTAAGGAATCCCTCGAGGAAGCGGGCACGGAGTCGGGGATGCGGATCAGGTGCGAGAACGCGAATTCCGGGTGGGTCCCCTTGCGGGGATCCACCCGGAACCGGGTCTTCCGTGGCCGCTCCGGCCGGCGCGCGGGGCGGCCGGAGCCCCTGTCGCCCCCGATCAGGAGCGCAGGAGGTCACTCCGGCCGAGCCGGAGGACTACTGGTTGAGCTGGCAGGGGGCGAGCTTCTCCAGGCCCTCGGGCTTGGCGGCGGCGCGGCCGATGGCGGTCTCGATGCGGTTCAGCGCGGCGACGCGCTTGTCCTCCAGCGGGCCGAGGATGGCGTTGTTGACGAAGTTGGGGCCGCCCTGGCCGACGGTGTCGACGAGGCGCTTGTTGGCTTCCTGGATCTGGGTGTCGAGGAGGGCGAGGTTGCGGTCGACCTCGGCCTGGGCGGAGGCGGGGATCGCCGGGAGGCTGCCCTCGACGGCCGGGCAGGAGATGGTGCCCGGGGCACCCGCGTCGTTCCCCGCACCGGCGTCGCCCGCTCCGGCCCCGGCGTCCGCGCCGGCACCGGCTCCGGCGCCCGCCTGGTCGCCGGCGCCCGCGGCGCCGCCCTGGTTGAGCTGGCAGGGGGCGAGCTTCTCCAGGCCCTCGGGCTTGGCGGCGGCGCGGCCGATGGCGGTCTCGATGCGGTTCAGCGCGGCGACGCGCTTGTCCTCCAGCGGGCCGAGGATGGCGTTCTGGACGAAGTTCGGACCACCCTGGCCGACCGTGTCGACGAGGCGCTTGTTGGCCTCCTGGATCTGGGTCTGCAGCAGGGCGAGGTTGCGGTCGACCTCGGCCTTGGCGGACGCGGGGATCGCCGGCAGGCTGCCCTCGACCGCCGGGCACGCGATGGTGCCGGGGGACGCGGCGCCGTCCTGCCCGTCCTTGTTGGCACCCTCACCGGCGAGAGCGGAACCCGCGATGACCGCTCCGGAGAGCACGACCGCGGCGGCGCCGCCGATGATCCCTACGCGACGCTTGTTGTACTTCGGAAGAGCCCTGGACATGCGGATGCCTCACTCGGGTCAGGTGTGGTCGGTGTGATCTAACGCGGCGCCTGCGTTCGGGGAGAGGTACGGGAAAGCGGTTTCGCGTGTTCAAGGCTTCTTGCTTTTCTCTTGAACTTCTCTCACATTGACGATTCATGCAGAGTTCTGCATAATCATGCACGGCAAGCATCGGCCGCCGACGGTCGCGGCGGACGCACGTGGAAGATCCACACCTCTCTAGGAGCAGCGCAAGTGAGCAGCAACAGCGGTGACGTTCGGCTCTGGGGCGGCCGTTTCGCCGACGGTCCCGCCGAGGCCCTGGCGAAGCTGTCCGCGTCCGTCCACTTCGACTGGCGACTGGCGCCCTACGACATCGCGGGCTCCCGCGCCCACGCGCGCGTGCTGCACAAGGCGGGTCTGCTCACGGACGGCGAGCTGACCGACATGCTGGCCGGCCTCGACCGGCTCGAGGCGGACGTCGCCGACGGCTCCTTCGTCGGCACCATCGCCGACGAGGACGTGCACACCGCCCTGGAGCGGGGTCTGCTGGAGCGCCTCGGCCCCGACCTCGGCGGCAAGCTGCGCGCCGGCCGCTCCCGCAACGACCAGGTCGCGACCCTCTTCCGCATGTACCTGCGCGACCACGCCCGCGTCATCGGCGGCCTGATCGCCGAACTCCAGGACGCGCTGGTCGGCCTGGCCGAGGCCCACCCGGACGTGGCGATGCCCGGCCGCACCCACCTCCAGCACGCCCAGCCGGTGCTGTTCGCCCACCACGTCCTCGCGCACGTCCAGTCCCTGTCCCGCGACGCCGAGCGGCTGCGTCAGTGGGACGAGCGCACGGCGGTCTCCCCGTACGGTTCCGGTGCCCTCGCCGGGTCCTCCCTCGGCCTCGACCCGGAGGCGGTCGCGAAGGACCTCGGCTTCGAGCACGGCAGCTCGGGCAACTCCATCGACGGCACGGCCTCCCGCGACTTCGTCGCCGAGTTCGCCTTCATCACCGCGATGATCGGGGTGAACCTCTCCCGGATCGCCGAGGAGGTCATCATCTGGAACACGAAGGAGTTCTCCTTCGTCACGCTCCACGACGCGTTCTCCACCGGCTCCTCGATCATGCCGCAGAAGAAGAACCCGGACATCGCCGAGCTGGCCCGGGGCAAGTCCGGCCGCCTCATCGGCAATCTGACCGGTCTCATGGCGACCCTGAAGGCCCTCCCGCTCGCCTACAACCGGGACCTCCAGGAGGACAAGGAGCCGGTCTTCGACTCCATCGACCAGCTGGAGGTCCTGCTCCCCGCCTTCACCGGGATGATGGCCACCCTCACCGTCCACCGCGAGCGCATGGAGGAACTGGCCCCCGCCGGCTTCTCCCTCGCCACCGACATCGCCGAGTGGCTGGTCAAGCAGGGCGTGCCGTTCCGGGTCGCGCACGAGGTCGCCGGCGAGTGCGTCAAGGTCGCCGAGTCCGGGAACAAGGAGCTCGACGAGCTGACGGACGAACAGTTCGCCAAGATCTCCGCCCACCTCACCCCCGAGGTCCGCACGGTCCTCAACGTCCCCGGCGCCCTCGCCTCCCGCGACGGCCGCGGCGGCACGGCCCCCTCCGCGGTCGCCACCCAGCTGGCGGAGGTCAAGGAGAACCTGGCCGTCCAGCACGCCTGGGCGACGGCGAAGCAGGGCTGACGCCGACGCGGGTGCCCCCGCACCGCACAACCAAGGTCATCGCGGGTTACGTTGGTCGGAAGCCGTAAGGAGCCGACCGAACGGAGCCCGCGATGCCCTTCGCCCGACTGGCCTCAGCGACCACCCCCACCTGCCACATCGGACTCGGCCTCGCCGCCGTCGGCCGCCCCGGCTACATCAACCTCGGCCGGGACGAGGACCTCGGCCCCGACCGCGGTGTCGACGCGCTGCGCACCCGCACCCACGAACTCCTCGACGCCGCCTACGCGCAGGGCGTCCGCTACGTCGACGTGGCCCGCTCCTACGGCCGCTCCGAGGAGTTCCTCGCCGACTGGCTGAAGGCCCGCCCCGACCTCGACGACATCGTCGTGGGCAGCAAATGGGGCTACACCTACACCGCCGACTGGACCACCGACGCCGAGCACCACGAGGTCAAGGACCACGGCGTCGCCACGTACGAGCGGCAGCGCGCCGAGACCGCCGAACTGCTCGGCGACCGGCTCGACCTCTATCAGATCCACTCGGTCACCCCGGACAGTCCGGCCCTCACCGACAAGGAACTCCACGCCAAGCTGGCGGAGGCGGCCGCCCGGGGCGTCACGATCGGCTTCTCCACGAGCGGCCCGGCGCAGGCCGACGCCATCCGGGCCGCCCTCACCGTGACGGTCGACGGCGAGCCCCTCTTCCGTACCGTCCAGTCGACGTACAACGCGCTGGAGACCTCCGCCGCCCCCGCCCTCGCCGAGGCGCACGACGCCGGGCTCACCGTGATCGTCAAGGAGGGCATGGCCAACGGCAGGCTCGCCGAGCCGCACGCCCCGGACGCGCTGCGGGCCGTGGCCGCCGAGACGTCCCTCGGCTGCGACGCGGTCGCCCTCGCGCTGATCCTCCGCCAACCATGGGCGGGCGTCGTGCTGTCCGGCGCCGCCACCGTCCACCAGCTCGCCTCCAACCTGCACGCGGCGGTCGTGGACCTCGACGAGGACCAGCTGACCCGGCTCTCGACACTCGTCGAGGAGCCCCGCGCCTACTGGGAGAAGCGCGGCGGCCTGCCCTGGCACTGAGCGGCACGGGCTGAGCGGAGCGCCGTTCGTCGGCGGAGCAGTACGCCGGTCGAGCGGCGCGCCGACCTATGGGCACGCACACCTGAGACGTGAGACACGCATGCCCGTGCTGAGACAAAGATGTCTCATGTGGTCTATGGTTGTCTCATGGCTGTCGACCGTGACCATGTGCTGCGCAGTGCCGCGGCCCTGCTGACCCGCAAATCCACCGCGACCATGGACGAGGTCGCCAAGGCCGCCGGGATCAGCCGGGCCACGCTGCACCGCCACTTCGCGGGGCGGGACGCACTCGTCCTGGCACTGGAGGCGCTCTGCATCGCGGAGTGCGAGACCGCGCTCGACGCGGCCCGCCTGGACGACGGCCCGGCGCACGACGCCGTACGGCGCCTCGTGCGCGAGATCGAACCGGCCGCGGGCCTGCTCGCCTTCCTCTACACCGAGAGCCAGTTGTTCGAGGGGGACGCGCAGAACAAGGGCTGGACCAGGATCGACGACCGCGTCGCGACCCTCTTCAGACGCGGCCAGGCAGCCGGCGAGTTCCGCATCGACCTGACCCCGGCCTGGCTCACCGAGGCGCTGTACGGCCTGCTGGCCTCCGGCGCCTGGGCGGTCTCGGAGGGCCGGGTCGCCGGCAAGGACTTCACCCACATGATCGCCGAGCTGTTGCTCGGCGGCGCGGTACGGAGAGAGGAATCATGACCAGCACCCTGCAGCCGGCGTCCACGACCGAGGCGGTGAAGCGGCCGGGCCGTTGGCTCGCGCTCGGCGTCCTCGTGCTCGCCGTGCTGCTGGTGGCCGTCGACGCGACCGTCCTCGGCCTCGCGACCCCCTACATCAGTGAGGACCTCAACCCCTCGGGCACCCAGCTGCTCTGGATCGGCGACGTCTACTCGTTCGTCATCGCGGGCCTGCTGGTGTCGGCCGGCAGCCTCGGCGACCGCATCGGCCGCAAGAAGCTGCTGCTGATCGGCGCCACCGCGTTCGGCGCGATATCCGTGCTGAACGCCTACGCGACGACGCCCCAGATGATGATCGTCGCGCGGGCGCTGCTCGGTGTGGCGGGCGCGACCCTGATGCCCGCCACCCTCGCCCTGATCCGCAACCTCTTCCACGACCCGCGTGAGCGCAGCCTCGCCATCGGCATCTGGGGCGCCACCGCCTCAGCCGGCACGGCGATCGGCCCGGTCGTCGGCGGTTTCCTGCTGGAGCACTTCTGGTGGGGCTCGGTCTTCCTGATCAACCTGCCCGTGATGATCGTGCTGGTCGTCGTCGGCAGCAAGCTGCTCCCCGAGTCCCGCCACCCGAACCCCGGCCCGTGGGACCTGCTCAGCGTCGGCCTGTCCCTCGTCGGCATGATCGCTGTGGTGTACGCCGTGAAGGAGATCGCCAGCCACGGCATCGACGGCAACGCGCTCGCCGCGGGCCTGTGCGGCGTCGCCGCTCTGTTCTTCTTCGTACGCCGCCAACTGGTCCTGCCGCAGCCGCTGCTGGACATGCGACTGTTCCGTGACCGCGGGTTCTCGGGTGCCGTCCTCGCCGACCTGCTGACCGTGTTCGGCCTGTCCGGCCTCGTCTTCTTCCTCTCCCAGTACCTGCAACTCGTCCAGGGCAGGCGGCCCTTCGAGGCGGGCCTCGCGGAACTCCCCGCCGCCGTGGGCGCGGTCGTGGCCGGTCTAGTCGCCGGCCGCGCCGCCCGGCGCTACTCGGTACGGGCCGTCGTCGCCGGTGGCCTGGCCGCGATCGGCCTGGCCCTGGGCGTCCTGACGGTGATCGACGAGTCCACCGGCTATCCGCTGCTGGGAGCCGCCCTCCTGGTCGTCGGCGTCGGCGCGGGCCTCTCCTTCACGGTGACCGCCGACGTCATCCTCTCCTCGGTCCCCAAGGACCAGGCCGGGGCGGCCTCAGCGGTCTCCGAGACGGCGTACGAACTCGGCGCGGCCCTCGGCATCGCCCTGCTCGGCTCGATCGTGACCGGCGTCTACCGGGGCTTCGCGGCACCCGCGGGCACCCCGGACGGGGCGCACGAGTCACTGGGCGGAGCGGTGGAGGTGGCCGCCGGTCTCCCGTCGGACAGCGCTCAGGCCCTGCTGGCGTCCGCCCGGGAGTCCTTCGTCGACGGCCTCACCCTCGCGGTCGGCGTCGGAGCGGCGGTCCTGCTGGCGACGGCGGCCGCGGCCTGGTTCATGCTGCGCGGCCAGCGACTGGACAGCAAGAGCTAGTGCTGTGACCGGAAAGGTTCACCGGCTCGCGACGCCCGGCACGGCACCTCGCGGCGTTGTCGCATGACCCGAGTACATCCAGTACGCGGGTCATGCTCCGCCTTGCGAGGCACCGCACCGGACGCCGCGAGCTTTCCGGCAAACCCTTCCGGTCACAGCACTAGACCGCCCCGTGCGCCCCGGCGGGGGCGTGAACCGGTCCCTCACCGGGGGCGCATGAGGGCGAGGTCCTCGCCCCACGCGTCCAGTACGTCGCCGAGCCCCGCTTCTCGTGCCACCGCCTCGACACGGGCGAAGAGCCGCTGTTGCGGGGCCACGGCGCCGGTCGTCGCGACCCGGCCCACGGCGTCGAGCAACGCGGCCGTGTCCCAGCCCGACAGCGGGTGCCGGACGAGTTCCCACTCCAGGTACTTGTTGTACGGGCGGGGGCGACGGTCGAGAGCGAAAAGCAGTTCGAGCAGGAAACGCACACTGTCGGCGGCGTCGAGCCGCGCGGCGAGTGCCTGGCCGTCCCGGTGGTTCTTGACGGAGCGGTAGAGGGAGTTGGCGTAGGCGTCGAGCCACTCGCCGGCGGCCCGGAACGCCTCGTCGGCGTCCAGCCGGGCCTTGTCGGCGAGGATCCGGGCGATGCCTCCGTCGAGGCGGTCGAGCACGATCCGGGCGCGGGCCAGGGCGTAGCGCTCGAAACCGGGCATGCCGACTGCCCGGAACTCTCCGAGGGAGAGGACGACGAGGTCCAGCTCGGGGGTGCGACGGCCCGAGAACCGGGTGAGATCGGTGGTCGCCCCGTCGGCGAGGACCACGTACAGGTCGTGGTCGGAGTGCTCGGTGGTCATCCCGTCATGGGCCCGGGAGCCCTTGAGCACGAGGCCGACGACGGCTGGATCGGCGGTGGCGAGCCGGACGAACGCGTCGTAGGTGAGCGGCTGCTGCGCGGTCATGGTGCGGATCTCCGGTGGTGTGACGACGGGTATGCCCGAGGGGCGGCCCCGTCAGGGAGCCGCCCCGCACCGTCTGCGGCAGCACACGGCTGCCGCCCGGAAGATCAACGCACACCGGGACCCTATCGCCCGACCGGGCGGCGGGTCGGGTCTTTTTACGCCGCTTCCTTGGCCTTCGAGGCGTACATGTCCACATATTCCTGCCCGGACAGCCGCATGACCTCGGTCATCACCGAGTCGGTGACCGCACGCAGCACGTACCGGTCCCGGTCCATGCCCTCGTAGCGGGAGAACTCCATCGCCTCACCGAACCGCACGGTCACCCGGTGCGGCCGGGGCAGCCCCGCGCCCCCCGGCTGGATCTTGTCCGTGCCGATCATCGCGAACGGCACGACCGGCGCGCCGGTCATCAGGGTCAGCCGGGCGATACCCGTACGCCCCCGGTACAGGCGCCCGTCGGGCGACCTGGTGCCCTCGGGGTAGATGCCGAACACCTTGCCCTCGTCGAGGATGCGCCGTCCGGTCATCAGGGCGGCGACGCCCCCGCGCCCTCCGTCGCGGTCGACGGGGATCATGCCGACGCCGGTGAAGAACCACGCCATCAGCCGCCCCTTGAGGCCCTTGCCGGTGACGTACTCGTCCTTGCCGATGAAGCAGACCTGCCGGTCGCAGACCAGCGGCAGGATCATCGAGTCGATGAAGGTCAGATGGTTGCCGGCGAGGATCACCGGGCCGTCCCCCGGAATGTGCTCCGCACCCTCCACCCGGGGGCGGAACATCAGGCGCATGATCGGTCCGAGCACTGCCTTGATGAGCACGAAGCGGGACAACGGGCCCTCCCATGTCAAGCGTTCCGGAACAAGTCTGTGCAGGTGAGGACGATACTCCCGCGCCCGAGGCCCGCGCACATCGGGTTCACCGAGTGGATACGCACTGTTGACATACCTTTACCTGCGGTATCGCCCGGATGGCGGGTCGTCACCGCCCCGGAACATGTGACGGACATCGCGCCACGGGTCCGACGCCCCGTCAAATTCCGCCACTCGTACGACACGAGGCGTCACCCGTGTGTTCGGTCCCAGGTCTCCCAACGGTCACCTCGTGGCACCTACGATCAACCCGGTTTGACAGGTGCAGGGCACAGCGGTGGGAGGAGCCGACATGGGGACGCAGGAGTCGCGTCAGTCGCAGGACCCGAGCGGGCAGGGGCGCGGAACGGGCAGGCGGGCGCTGCTCGGGGCCGCGGTGCTCGGCGCGGGCGGAGCCGTCCTCGGGCTGCCGGGCACGGCGGGAGCCGAGGAGGCGAAGGCGGCCGGCACGTCGTCGCACGGCGGCTACCGGAGCCTGCCGGTGCCGACGATCATCGCGCACCGCGGGGCCAGCGGCTACCGCCCGGAGCACACGCTCGGCTCGTACCAGCTCGCCCTCGACATGGGCGCGCACGTCATCGAACAGGACCTCGTGCCCACCAAGGACGGCCACCTGGTGTGCCGTCACGAGAACGACATCACCGGCACCACCGACGTGGCGTCCCACGCCGAGTTCGCCGAGCGGAAGACCACGAAGGTCGTCGACGGCGTCTCCTACACCGGCTGGTTCACCGAGGACTTCACCCTCGCCGAGCTGAAGACCCTGCGCGCCAAGGAGCGCATCCCCGGCACCCGGCAGGAGAACACGCTCTACGACGGCCGCTGGGAGATTCCCACCTTCGAGGAGGTCCTGCGCTGGGCCGAGAAGGAGGGCAGGAAGCGCGGTCGGCGGATCTGGCTGCACGTCGAGACCAAGCACCCCACCTACTTCCGCAAGCTGGGCCTCGGCCTGGAGGAACCGCTCGCCAAGCTGCTGCGCAAGTACGACCGCCACCGGAAGAACTCTCCGGTGTTCCTCCAGTCGTTCGAGCCGAGCAGCATCCAGCGCCTCAACCGCCTGGTGGACAGCCCCCTCGTCGTCCTGCTGTCCGGCGCCGCCACCCGCCCCTGGGACTTCGTCGAGGCCGGCGACCCGCGCACCGTCGCCGACCTGGTCAAGCCCGAGGGGCTGGCCTGGATCGCCTCCTACGCCAACGGCATCGGCCCCACCCTCGACCTGATCATCCCGCGCGACTCCGGCGGCAGGCTCACCACGCCGACCACCCTCGTCGCGGACGCGCACGCCAAGGGCCTGATCCTGCACCCCTACACCATGCGTAACGAGAACAGCTTCCTGCCCGCCGACTTCCGCAAGGGCACCGACGCCAACGCCTACGGCGACGCGTTCGGCGCGTTCAAGGTGTACTTCGACACCGGCATCGACGGCATCTTCACCGACAACACGGACACGGGCCTGCTGGCGCACGCGGACTTCGTGGGCGACTGACCCGCGCCCCCGCGCCCCCTCCCGCTCCCGACGCGCTCCGCGTCAACGGAGGCGGCGCATGCCCCGATCGGGTGACACCCCGCTGCCCCGGCAACCCTCCGCCGGGGCGGCGGCGTCCCGGCGCATATGACACCCGACATGCTCACCACCCTCCGCCCCCTGCTCGTCGCGGAGGCGTCGGCCGAGGCGTACGCCGCCGGCGCCGAGGCGGGGGACCTGGAGCAGGCGGTCTGGTTGCGTCTGCTGGAACGGCTCGACGCCGACGGCCCGCCCACCGATCCCGAGGGCTGGCTGCGCAGCGCCGTCCGTTTCGAGGCCCGCCTCAGCCGCCGGACGGCCCGAGCCGAACAGCCGTATGCGGCGGAGCCCGTGGACGTCCACGCGCCCGGTCCGGAACAGCAGGCGCTCACCGCGGCCCGCCGCCGGGCCCTGTACGCCGCCGTCCGCCGGCTCCCCGGCCGCTGCCCCCGGCTGCTCGCGGCCCTGCTGTCACCACGGGACCTCACCTATCGCGAGATCGCGGGCGAGTTGGGTATCTCACAGGGCAGCCTCGGTCCGGAACGTTCCAGATGCCTGGGATGTCTTCGGCGAATGCTGACGACGGAGGTTGCGGCACGCGAACCGCGGGGATAGGAGTGGGGGACAACAGGTGAGCAGGTGAGCGGGAGGCGTGCACACATGGGCATGAGCGTGACCATCTCGGTGGCGACCGAGCAGGACGCCGAGCAGATCTTCAGGCTGCAGTACCTGTGCTTCCAGAGCGAGGCGGCGCTGTACGGCAACTACCGCATCGATCCGCTCGTCCAGAGCCTCGACTCGGTCCGCGCGGAGGTCGCCTCGGACTGCGTCTTCGTGGCCCGCCTCGGTGACGAGGTCGTCGGCTCCGTACGCGGCGCCCTCGACGAGGACGGTGCCGCCTCCATCGGCAAGCTCTGCGTCCACCCCCGCCTCCAGGGCCACGGCATCGGCGCCCGCCTGCTCCGAGCGGCCGAGTCGGCCCTCGTGGAGGAGCGCGGCGCCACCAAGTTCCGCCTCAGCGCCGGTCACCGCAGCGAGGGGAACCTCCGGCTGTACCGACGGGTGGGCTACGAGGCGGTCGGCACCAGCCAGGGACGCGACGGCGTACCGATGGTGATCCTGGAGAAGCCGGCCCAGGCGTACGTGGCCACGGCCTGACGCACGTCAGGCGGCGTCCTTCTGCCGCGCGCTCTTGCGTAGCCAGTACATCCCGGTGATCGGCAGGATCACCGGGATGAACAGATAGCCGATCCCGTAGTCCGACCACACCGTCTTGTCGGGGAACGCCGACGGCTCGACCAGCGTCCAGGTCCCCACGATCAGCACGCCCGCCAGCTCGACGGCGCAGCACACCCGCGCCGCCTTCCGGGCGAACTCCCCGCCCCGCACCAGCGAGTAGGTGATGAAGCCGTACACGACACCCGCGACCGCGGAGAGCGAGTAGGCGAGCGGCGCGTGCTCGAACTCGGTGGAGATCTGCACGACGGACCGCGACACCGCGCCGACGACCATCACGCCGTACAGCCAGACAAGCAGCATCCCGGGCCCGCCGATGAGGCGGGCCCGCTTCTTCTCCCGCGGCTCGTCGACCCGCTCCGGCGACGTGTCCTTCTGCTGCGGGTCGTCGTTCATGCCGCGCGGCTTGTCGTCCGTGGCCGTCACCTCAGCCTCCCCAGATGTCGTAGAGCCGTACCTGCAGCACCGCGAGCACCACACCACCGGCCGCGACGGTCACGCTGCCCCAGCGGGTGCGCTCCGCCAGGGACATGAACCCCGCCACCGGGACGCAGGCGAAGGAGCCGAGCAGATAGGAGACGAAGATCGTGGTGCCCTGCTCGGGCTTCTCACCGCGCGCCAGCAGCACGATCCCGACCACCAGCTGCACCAGGGTCAGCACCGTCACCACGGCCATCCCGATGAAGTGCCAGTCCTTGGTCGGTTGGTCCCGGTACGCGGCCCAGCCGCACCACGCGGCGAGCAGAAGCGCGGCGACGGCGGTCGCCACCGTCAGGGCAACAAGCATGCCGCGACCCTATTACGGCGAAAAACACCCGCCGCGCCCGGCCCCGCGCGAGAACGCGCCCGTCCCGGACGCCGTGGCCTTCACCACAGTCACCGGTGCCCAGAGAATGGACAGCACACGCCTGACCTGCTGCTCCACCGGCCCAAGCTGTCCGTAATGCGGACAGTCGTCTCTCACCCCCGGTATACGTCTGCTTTACTGATCTCATGACCACGACGAGCTGCCGCATCTGTGCGACCGAGGCGACCATGACGCCCGGTGCTCGTTGTATGTGTCGAATGTGCGCCTTCTAGAGGGCCCCCGCAGCACCCCCTGAGTCATGGGGGTGCCCCCGCTCGAGCGAAGCCGAGAGTGGGGGAGCCCCGAAGCGAGCACCCTTGGCGCGTCCGTACGCCGCACGCCGTACGTGACCTTCATGCCCCGCGCACACCTTTGTCTCCCGTACCCGGGCACATCCACGCCCGCGTACTCGACAGTGATGGAAACCCAGTGATCACCACATCGGGCCTCACCAAGGTCTACCGCGGCCGTGGCCGCGAGGTCACCGCCCTCGACGGAGTCGACCTGCACGTACGCGAGGGCGAGGTGTACGGCGTCATCGGCCAGTCCGGCGCCGGCAAGTCCTCGCTGATCCGCTGCGTCAACCTCCTCGAACGCCCTACCTCCGGCACCGTCACGGTCGCCGGCCAGGACCTCACCGCCCTCGCGGGCCGCGGCCCCCGCGCCGGCCGGGAGCTGCGCCGGGCGCGCAGCCGCATCGGCATGGTCTTCCAGCACTTCAACCTGCTGTCCACGCGCACCGTCCAGGACAACGTCGAACTGCCGCTGGAGATCCTCGGCACCTCCGGCAAGGAGCGCTCCCGCAAGGCCCTGGAACTGCTCGACCTCGTCGGCCTCGCCGACAAGGCCAAGGCCTACCCGGCCCAGCTGTCCGGCGGCCAGAAGCAGCGCGTCGGCATCGCCCGCGCCCTGGCCGGCGACCCGAAGGTCCTCCTCTCCGACGAGGCCACCAGCGCCCTCGACCCGGAGACGACCCGCTCGATCCTGACGCTGCTGCGCGACCTCAACCGGCAGCTGGGCCTGACCGTCCTGCTCATCACGCACGAGATGGACGTCGTCAAGTCGATCTGCGACTCGGCCGCTCTCATGGAGCAGGGCCGCGTCGTCGAGTCCGGCACCGTCAGCGAACTCCTCGCGACCCCCGGCTCCGAGCTGGCCTCCGCGCTCTTCCCGGTCACCGGCGAGGCGTCCGGCGACGACCGCACCGTCCTCGACGTCACCTTCCAGGGCGAGGCGGCCACCCAGCCGGTCATCTCCCAGCTGTCCCGCACCTACAACATCGACATCTCGATCCTCGGCGCCGCCATCGACACCGTCGGCGGACTCCAGATCGGCCGGATGCGCATCGAACTGCCCGGCCGTTACGAGGACAACGTCGTCCCCGTCGGGTTCCTGCGCGAACAGGGCCTCCAGATCGACGTGCTCGGCCGCGCCGGCCAGGAGTCCGTTCTCGCGAAGGAAGGTGCCAAGTGAACTGGACCGAGATGCGGCCCCTGCTGGAGCAGGCCTGTTGGGACACCCTCTACATGGTCGGCTGGTCCACACTGATCGCGGTCGTCGGCGGACTCCCGCTCGGCCTGCTGCTCGTCCTCACCGAGCGCGGCGGGCTCCTGCAGAACGTCCTCGCCAACAAGGTCGTCGGGCAGATCGTGAACATCGCCCGCTCGATGCCCTTCATCATCCTCATGGTCGCCCTGATGGGCTTCACCCGCTGGATCACCGGCTCGACCATCGGCCGTGAGGCCGCGATCGTGCCGCTCGCCATCGGCGCCATCCCGTTCTTCGCGCGCCTCGTCGAGACGGCCGTCCGCGAAGTGGACCACGGGCTCGTCGAAGCCGTGCAGGCCATGGGCGGCAACACCTGGACCGTGGTCCGCAAGGTCCTCGTCCCGGAGGCCCTGCCCTCGCTGATCTCCTCCGCGACCACCACCGTCGTCGCGCTCATCGGCTACTCCGCCATGGCCGGCACCGTCGGCGCCGGCGGCCTCGGCGACATCGCCATCCGGTACGGCTACCAGCGTTTCGAGACCGACCTCATGTGGATCACCGTGGCGGTCCTGGCGGTCGTCATCTCCGTCATCCAGTTCGCCGGCGACTACGCGGCGCGCGCTCTCCACCGCCGCGGCGGCCGCTCGGGAGCCGCCCCGAGGCTCCGGCTG
Source organism: Streptomyces torulosus (assembly GCF_001419765.1). GTDB lineage: Bacteria > Actinomycetota > Actinomycetes > Streptomycetales > Streptomycetaceae > Streptomyces > Streptomyces torulosus. The sequence goes on along the minus strand of NZ_LIRK01000026.1, from coordinate 2,877 downwards.
CTGAAGGCCGAGGCCGCCGCCCCCGAGCTCACCAAGGTCTGACCTCCGCGCACCTCTCCCGGCATCCGCAGACTTCCCGTCCCACCCACGACGGGACAGCTCCACCCAGAAGGAAAGGCACTTTTCGTGCGTAACACCGCCAAGCTCACCACCGCCGTCCTCGCCGCCGGAGCCCTCACCTTCGGGCTCACCGCCTGCGGCTCCGGCGCGGCCGACAGCGCGTCCGACACCAGCGGACCGCTGGTCGTCGCCGCCAGCCCCACCCCGCACGCCGAGATCCTCACCTTCGTCAAGGACAACCTGGCGAAGAAGGCCGGGCTGGACCTGGAGGTCAAGGAGTTCACCGACTACGTCCTGCCGAACACGGCCACCGAGGACGGCTCCGTGGACGCCAACTACTTCCAGAACCAGCCCTACCTCGACGACTTCAACAAGAAGCAGGGCACCCACATCGTGCCCGTCGTCACCGTGCACCTGGAGCCGCTCGGCCTCTACTCCGACAAGGTCAAGAGCAAGGACGACCTGAAGACGGGCGCCACCGTCGCCGTCCCGAACGACACGGTCAACGAGGCGCGGGCCCTCAAGCTCCTCGACGCCGCCGGGATCATCACGCTCAAGGACGGCGCCGACAACGCGGCGACCCCCGCCGACATCGCCGAGAACCCGAAGAAGCTGAAGTTCAAGGAGCTGGAGGCGGCCCAGACCCCGCGCTCCCTGGAGGACGTCGACGCGGCCGTCATCAACGGCAACTACGCCATCGAGGCCGACCTGTCGCCCGCCGACGACGCCCTCGCCGTGGAGCCCGCCAAGGACAACCCGAACGGCAACTTCCTCGCCGTGAAGGAGGGCAACGAGGACGACCCGCGTGTGAAGAAGCTCGCGAAGCTCCTCACCTCCCCCGAGGTGAAGAAGTTCATCGAGGAGAAGTGGAGCAACGGCTCGGTCGTCCCGTCCTTCTGAGCCGTCCCGTCGAATCGGCGGCACGTATACGGCGTATCGCCACGCATGGGGTCCGCTCCCTCACAGGGAGTGGGCCCCGTGGTGCGATTCAGTGCTTTCATGCTGCATGCTGGGCAGTTCAGCAGCCCCCAAAGGTTTCGAAGGTTACGGAGCGGCGCATGACGAGCACCTTTCCCGACATCTCCATCAGCACGGAGCGGTTGGTCCTGCGCCCGTTCGGCGAGGACGACGTCCAGGCGCTCACCGAGATGATGAACGACGAGCAGGTGATGGCCTGGACCGACGTCCAGCAACCGTTCACCGAGGCCGGCGCCCGCACCTGGATCACCGAGTACGCGCCCGCCGAACGCACCTCCGGCCGCGGCCTCGACCTCGCCGTCACCGAGTTCCTCACCCAGCGCCTCGTCGGCGTCATCCAGCTGACCGGCACGAACTGGCACGTCCGGTCCACCGAACTGTCGTACGTCGTCGCCCCCTGGGCACGCGGTGAGGGCTACGCCTCCGAAGCGGCCCTCGCCACCGCCCAATGGCTGTTCCGCGAGCAGAAGTTCGAACGGATCGAGCTGCGCACCGCCGCCGACAACACCGCCTCCCAGCAGGTCGCGCAGAAGATCGGCTGTATCAGCGAGGGCGTCCTGCGCAACGCCTGCATAGCGCGCGCACGCACCCCCGAGGACGGCTGGACCGAGGTCCGCACCGACTACATCGTGTGGAGCCTCCTCCCGGAGGACATCGAGGGCGTCAGCGAGGAACTGGCCGACAGCGGCGGTTTCGGCGCGTACTCGGACTGGAACTGAACCACCCACGGGCGCACACGGCCGCAGCCCGGCCACCGGACCCCGCTCCGTCACCAGGTACGCTCACGGGACCCCGTGCGGGCTTCCCTGACGAGCTGCGAAAACCTTCTGGAGACTGACGACGATGGCCGACCGGGTCACGGTGATCGGCTGGGACGGCTCCCCCCTGACCGCCGCGGCGCGCTCCGCCCTCGCCGCCGCCACACTCGTCGCCGGCGCCGCCCACCATCTGGCCCTGCCCGAAGTGCCCCCGACCGCCGAACGCGTCCGGCTCGGCAGCGTCGCCCTCGCCGCCCGCCGCATCGCCGCCCACCGCGGCACCGCCGTGGTCCTCGCCGACGGCGATCCCGGTTTCTTCGGAGTCGTCCGCACGCTCCGGGCCCCCGAGTTCGGCCTGGAAGTCGAGGTCGTCCCCGGTGTCTCCTCCGTGGCCGCCGCCTTCGCCCGCGCCGGAATGCCCTGGGACGACGCACAGGTCGTCGTCGCGCACCGCCGCACGCTCAGGCGCGCCGTGAACGTGTGCCGCGCCCACACCAAGGTCGCCGTCCTCACCTCACCCGGCGCCGGCCCCGCCGAACTCGGCCTGCTCCTCGAAGGAGTTCACCGCACCTTCGTGATCTGCGAGGAACTCGGCACCGAACGCGAACGCGTCACCGTCGTCACCTCCGACAAGGCCGCCGACCACACCTGGCGCGACCCCAACCTCGTCATCGTCATCGGCCCGGCGGGCACCACCGAGGACGGTGGCTGGATCGCCGGCCGCAACCCCGGCGCCGGACCCCGCGGCTGGTCCCTGCCCGCCGACGTCTACGGCGGCGCCCTGGGCGAGGGGGAGGGCGAGCTGCTGCGCTCGGCCCAACTGGCCCGTCTCGGACCGCGCGTGGGTGACCTCGTGTGGGACATCGGCTCCGGCAGCGGGGCCTTCGCCACCGAGGCCGCCCGCTGCGGCGCCGGTGTCATCGCCGTCGACCGCGACCCCGGTGCCTGCGGCCGGACGACCCTCGCCGCCCGCCGCTTCGGCGTGCAGCTCCAGGTGGTCCACGGCATCGCCCCGCACATCCTGGAGAACCTCCCCGAACCCGACGTCGTACGCGTCGGCGGCGGGGGAGCGGCGGTGGTC
>NZ_LIRK01000259.1 GCF_001419765.1 Streptomyces torulosus | reverse complement strand
CATCCCGCTCACCCCTCCGCCCGGCGTGGCGTCTGTCGGCGTCGGCGTGCCCGGCTCCCCCACCGAAGGGCTGCTGAATCCCACCGGCCCGGAGGGGCCCGGTTCCGTCGCGTCCAGGTTGAGGAGCTGGACGGCGCTGCGGCCGACCTGTTCGACGAGGGAACCGGGGAGCCAGCCGGCCGTGACCAGGCGGGCGGCGCCGTCGGGGGCGAGGGCGCGGGCGATCTCGTCGGGGGCGGGTCGGGCGCCCGGCTCCTTCGCGAGGCAGCGCTCGACCAGGTCGTGCAGGTCGCCCCGCAGACCGTCCAGCCGGGGCGGCTCGTGGACGACCTTGTAGAGGAGGGCGGCGGAGGAGTCGCCGGGGAAGGGGGACTCGCCGGTCGCGGCGTAGGCGAGGACCGCGCCGAGGGAGAAGACGTCCGCGGCGCCGGTGACGCCGTGGCCGAGGATCTGCTCGGGGGACATGTAGCCGGGGGAGCCGATGGAGACGCCGGTCGAGGTGAGGGAGGCCGTGCCGTCGGTGGCGCGGGCGATGCCGAAGTCGATGAGGAGCGGGCCGTCCACGGTGAGCAGCACGTTGGAGGGCTTCACGTCGCGGTGGACCAGGCCCAGCGCGTGGACCGCGGAGAGTGCCTCCGCGAGGCCGGCGCCCAGTACCCGGACGGTGTGCTCGGGCAGCGGGCCGCCGTCCGCCACGGCCGCCGAGAGGGAGGGCCCGGCCGCGTAACCGATCGCCACCCAGGGGACGGACGCCTCCGGGTCGGCGTCGAGGACGGGCGCGGTCCAGGCGCCGCCCACCCGCCGGGCGGCCTCCACCTCGCGGCGGAAGCGGGCGCGGAACTCCTCGTCCAGCGCGAAGTGCGGGTGCACGACCTTCACGGCGACGGTGCGGCCGCCGGCGCTGCGCCCGAGGTAGACCCGGCCCATTCCGCCGGAGCCGAGCCGGCCGAGCAACCGGTAGGGACCCACGACCGTGGGTTCGCCGACGTCGAGCGGCTGCATCGCCCCCACCCCTCCCCCGTGCGTCCACTCCAGGACTCCCCAGCAGCGTAGTGCCGTACGCCCGAAGGGGAATGCGAACGCCGACCGTCAATCCCACAGAACCCGGAATTCGTCAAACGAATTTCCTCCGACAGCCCGGTGGCCGACGGAGGAAATACTCAGGAAAGGAGGTCCACCTTCACATCCGCCGGAAATCCCGTCGTGGGCCCGACCCGGCGCGCGAACTCGGCGACCGCACGCAGCTGCGGGTCACCGAAGCGGAAGTCGAGGGTGGTGAAGTAGCGCTCCAGGACCCGCTCGTCGAAGGCCTCCCAGCGGGCGGCCTGCTCCGCGACCTTGGCGACCTCGACCAGGGACAGGTCGCGGGAGGCCAGGAACGCCTCGTGGACCTGCCGGGTGACCTGCGGGTTCCGCTCCAGGTAGTCCCGGCGCGCCGCCCACACCGCGAAGACGAACGGCAGTCCCGTCCACTCCTTCCACATGGCGCCCAGGTCGTGCACCTGAAGGCCGTAGGTGGGGCCGTCGAGCAGATTGGCCCGCAGCGCCGCGTCGCCGATCAGTACGGCGGCCTCCGCCTCCTGCATCATCAGCGAGAGGTCGGGCGGGCAGGTGTAGTACGACGGCCGCACGCCGACGTTCTCGGCCAGCAGCAGCTGGGCGAGGCGTACGGAGGTGCGCGAGGTGGAGCCGAGGGCGACGCGGGCGCCGTCCAGGCGTTCGAGGGGGACCTGCGAGACGATGACGCAGGACATCACCGGGCCGTCGCAGCCGACCGCGATGTCGGGGAAGGCGACCAGGTCGTCGGCGTTGCGGAGGAACTCGACGAGGGTGATGGGGCCGATGTCGAGGTCTCCGCGCACCAGCTGCTCGCTGAGCTTCTCCGGAGTGTCCTTGGTCAGCTCGAAGTCGAGGAGCGTGCCCGTTCTCGCGAGCCCCCAGTACAGGGGCAGGCAGTTCAGGAACTGGATGTGGCCTACGCGCGGCCTGGTGCGAGAATTGTCCACATCGCGAGACTAGACCTCATGAGGTACGGTCCGGGGTCCGGGGTACGAGCGGCGGGCACGAGGCGATCGAGGGACGGTCGTCAATCCGGCGCAACGATCACTCAAACATCTGGGTGACGTGATCTTGACCTCTATTGCTTTCGGCTGCCCGCGTGCTAGGCTCGCCGCAAGTTGCAGTTTGGTTTCCCTTGCAGTACAGAGCCTGCGGAGCATGTAACCGCGGGCTCTAGTCGTTTTCAGACGTATGCAGTTGTGCGGCACTGTTTCACACTTGCAGGTTCTGGAGCAGGGCGACCCTTTTGGGCCCAAGGAGGGCTTATGGCTACCGGAACCGTTAAGTGGTTCAACGCCGAAAAGGGCTTTGGTTTCATCGCCCAGGAAGGCGGCGGCCCCGACGTCTTCGTTCACTACTCCGCGATCAACGCCAACGGGTTCCGTTCGCTTGAGGAGAACCAGCAGGTCTCCTTCGACGTGACCCAGGGTCCGAAGGGCCCCCAGGCGGAGAACGTCACCGCCATCTGAGACCGTTCCAGTCTCTGATCCGGACCTGAAAGCAGTACCCAAGGAGTCCCGCGCCGCACGGCAACGGGACTCCTGCCTTTTTCCGGCCCTTTTTCAGATGGGCCGCATTTGTCGGATGTGCCGCGTCTTTCAGATGGACCGCGCCCTCCAGATGTGCCGCGTCTTCGAGATGGACCGCGCGCGCCTTCCGGATCGGCCCGCGTGTTTCAGACGTGCTGCATGACGAGCACGAACGACGTTCCCGGCGCGAGCGCCTCGTACGAGTGCGGGACATCGCCCCGGAACGCCATGTAGTCGCCCGGCCCCAGCACGACCTCCTCACCCCTCGGGCCCGCCTTCACCCGGCCCGTGCTCACGGTGAGGTGCTCGACCGTCCCCGGGATGTGCGGCTCCGACTCCCGCACCGAACCCGGTTCCAGCCGGGTGCGGTAGATGTCGCGGCGTGCGCCGGGCGGGCTCGCGGAGAGCAGGACCGCCGTGTAGCTGGATTGCTCGGAGTGGACCGTGGGCCCCTCCCCCGCCCGGATGACCTGCACCGCCGGCGCGGGCGGCTCGATCAGCGCGCTGAACGGCACCCCGAGCGCCACACCCAGCGCCCACAGCGTCTCCATGCTCGGGTTGCCGCTCGCCGCCTCCAGCTGGGACAGCGTGGACTTGGCGATCCCGGCGCGTTTGGCCAGCTCGGAGAGGGAGAGGCCGGCGCGTGTGCGCTCCCGGCGGAGGGAGGTGGCGATCCAGTCGAGCGGGAGGCGCGCCGGGGGTTTCCCGGCGTCCCGCGCCTCCCCGGCTCCGTTCTCGGGTGCTGCGTCGACCATGTCGTTCGCTCCAGAAGTACGATCGTTCGCCTTGACGAACAGGGTGCCTGCTGTTCATTGTAGAAAACATGCGTTCGCTTCTCCGAACAGGCCGCGTCCGGCGTCCGGACTTCCACGACCCCGAGCTGCTCCGCGACATCGCCCTGGTGTGTGCGGCCGGCGGTGTCGTCGGGCTCTCCTTCGGCGCGATCTCGGTCGCGGGCGGGCTGCCGGTGTGGGTGCCGGTGGTGATGTCGCTCGTGGTGTACGCGGGGGCGGCGCAGTTCAGCGCGGTGGGGATCCTGCTGGCCGGGGGCGGCCCGTTCGCGGCGGCGGCCACGGGGCTGCTGCTCAACACCCGTAACGCGGCGTTCAGCCTGGCGGTCGCGGACGTCCTGGGCCGGGGCAGGCTCGCCCGGTTGGTGGGCGCGCACCTCGTCACCGACGAGACGGCGGCCTTCGCCCTGGCCCAGCGGGATCCGGTACGGCGCCGGGTCGCGTTCTGGGTCTCCGGGATCGGCCTGTTCACCACGTGGAACGTGTGCGTCCTCGCGGGCGCGCTCGCCGGGTCCGCCCTGGGCGACACCGCCACGTACGGCCTCGACGCCGCCTTCCCCGCCGTGCTCGCCGCGCTCGTCCTGCCCGCCCTGCGCGAGCAGCCGCCGGTACGGCGGGCCGCGCTGCTCGGGGCGGTGGTGGCGCTGGCGGCCACTGCGCTGACCCCCACGGGAGTCCCCGTCCTCCTCGCGCTGGCCGGCCTGCTCGTCTGGCGGCCCTCGGCGCGGCGGGAGACGGCGGCATGAGCGGCGGGGTCCTCGTCGCGATGCTGGTCCTGGCGGTGGGGACGTACGCCCTCCGGCTCACCGGGCCACTGCTGCACGGGCGGGTCGAGGTCCCCGCACGGGTCCGGGAGCTGCTGGCCGCCGCGGCCGTGGTGCTGCTGGTGGCGCTGCTCGCGACGGGCGCCCTGACCGACTCGGGCGGCTTCGCCGGCTGGGCCCGCCCCGCCGGGGTGCTGGTGGGAGGCGTACTGGCGTGGCGAAGGGCGCCGTTCGCGGTGGTGGTGCTGGGGGCGGCGGTGACGGCGGGGGTGCTGCGGGCACTGGGCGTGCCGTAGGCGTACGACACGTGGGAGCCCTACGGGACGCGGGAACCCCAACGAGACGCGCGAAGCCGTACGAGGCGCTATCCGCCCCTGGCGGCCAGTTCCTCCAGGACCCGGCGGACGCGGATGCCCGAGCCCAGGTCGGGTTCGAGGCCCTTGCCTTTCAGGAGGGCGGCGAGGGATGCCCGGACGACCTCGGCGCCCTCGGGGGCGACGCGCTCGGAGACCTCAAGCCACTCCAGCGGCTCGGCCCCCTCCGGGCGGCCGTCCAGAGTCCAGTGCTCCAGCGTGACCTCGTGGTGGTCGAGCCGTACGCCGCGTCGGCGGACCGCGTGGACGGGGCCGAGGACGTCGAGCGAGCCGAAGCCGACGCTGACGTCGGCGCAGTCGGCGAGGAAGGCCCGTTGCCGGTCGGAGAAGACGAGCTCCAGCGGCTTCGCCCCCGTGGCCGCCGCCTCCACCGCGGTACGGTCGCAGTCCGAGACGAGGGTGGCGGACAGGACCCGACGGTCGCCGGACCAGGTGTCCGCGAGGTGGAAGGAGTCCGGTCCCTGCTCACGGAAGCGCAGCCAGCGCTCCGAGAGCCGGGACCGGCGACAGGGCCGCAATTCCGCGGTCGCGGCCCCGACCCGCCCGCTCCCCGCCCGTAGGCGCAGGATCAACCCCGCATCCAGAAGCGGCATTTGACCCGGCGCCGTGGAGCGGGCGAGAGCCTCACAGAAGTAGACGCGGCGCCGGGCTCCCCCGGTGTCCGGCGCCAGCGCCCGGGTCGCGGCGGCCGCGCCCGCACCCGAGAACGTCACCTTGATCTCGACCGAGTCGAGCCGGTCGAGCGGGTCCGGCCGGCCTTGCCGGTCGGACCCGGAGGTGAGATCCCCGCGTTCCACGGATGCCGGCATGAGCCGTCCCCCTTGTTCCGCGACCTGGTTCATCCCCTGGGCTTCCCTCGGTCCCCTGAATCCCTCGGGAAGTCCTCCGGGGTTTCCCCCTTGCACTGATCCCCTTTGATTCCCTGCTGTTCCTGATTCCTGCTGTTGCCGATCTCTTGCTGTTCCCCTTGATTCCCTGTGCTGCGCGGTTCCCCGATCCCCCGTTCAACGAGGTCCCGCGAGACATCATTGAAGCCCCGGACGGATCGGGCCCGCTTCCGGGAAGTCCCTACATCTCGCCCCGACCGATCCCGGCTTCGACCTTCTTGGCCCGCCCTCCGCGCGGCATGATGGACGACGCGGGGCGGGCACAGGCGGGCACCAGGGGGTGGCGCATTGTTATGGGGACTCGTCGGTCGGGAGCGGGAACGCCGGCTGATGGACGACCTGCTCGTGGCGGGTGGGGCCGGTGGGGCGGCGTTGCTCCTGTGGGGCGAGCCCGGCATCGGCAAGACGGCTCTCCTCGACTACGCGGCGGAGCGGGCGGCGGCCGGAACGTCGGGCTCCGCACCGGCGACGCTCCTGCGGGCCCGGGGCATCGAGACCGAGACCGTGCTCCCGTTCGCCACCCTCGGCGACCTCCTCATGCCCTATTCATCCCTTTTCAGGGAACTCCCCGGAGCGCAGCGCGCCGCCCTGGAGTCATGTCTCGCGCTGGGCGGTGACCCCGCCGACCCGCCGGGCAACCCGTACGCCGCCTGCATGGGCGCCCTGAACGTCCTCGCCGCGCTCGGCGACGAGCGTCCCGTCGTCGTCCTCGTCGACGACCTCCACTGGGTGGACCCCTCCTCCCAGCGCGTCCTCCTGTTCATCGCCCGCCGCCTCTCCAGCGAACGCGTCGCCCTGGCGCTCGGCTCCCGCGAGGACCACGGGGAGTCGGGGCCGCGCCGCAGCATCCCGGCCGTGCAGGTGGGCGGATTGACGGCGGAGGAGTGCGCGGAGCTGCTGAACGGCGCCGGCGCGCGCCCCGGGACCGGCACGGCCAGTGGTCCCACCAGGGCCACCGGGACTGGCACAGCCAGCCACGGCACGGTCACCGCCCCCGGCACATCCACCGGCCCCTCCAAGGTCACCGTCGCGCCAAGCGTGCTCGCGGACCTCGTGCGCATCAGCGGCGGCAACCCGCTCGCCCTGCGGGAGATCGCGAGCGGGCTGACGGAGGAACAGGCGCGGGGGGAGCGGCCGTTGCTGGACCCGCCGTCCCTCGGCAGTCACCTGGAGCGCGCCTGGGCGACCCGTATCGACGCGCTGCCCGACCCGGCCCGCCGGGCGCTGGTCGTCCTCGCCGCCGGCCGCTCGACGGCGGCGGGCCCGCTGCGGAAGGCGCTGGAGGCGGCCGGGCTGTCGCTCGACGCCCTCGCCCCCGCGGAGGAGGACGGCCTGATCACGGCGACGGCGGACGGCCTGGACTTCCACCATCCGGTGCTGCGCGCCCTGGTCCTGGGCCGTGCGCCCCTCGCCCTCCGCTACGCCGCGTTCCAGGCGCTGGCCGAGGTGAGCACGGGCCCGCTGCACGCCTGGTACCGGGCGTCCGCGACCCCCGGCCCCGACGAGGACACGGCGGCCGCGCTCGCGGAGGCCGCGCTGGAGGCCCGGCGCCGCAGCGCGTTCGGGGAGGCGGCGCTGGCCTGGCGCCGGGCCGCCGACCTCACCCCCGACCCGGCCGCCCGCGCCGGGCGCCTCCTCAACGCCGCGTCCGACGCGCTGCTCAGCGGCTCCCCCGCCGGGCCCCAGTGGTGCGAGGAGGCCGTCCGCATCACCCCCGACCCGGCGATGCGCGCCGCGATCCAGGGCCTGCTGGGCCGGATGTACACGTGGAAGGGCGAGACCGCGCAGGCGTACGGCCTCCTCGTGAACGCCGCCGACGCGGTACGCGACAGCGACCCGACCCGCGCCTGCCTCCTCCTCGCCGAGGCAACGGCCGCCGCCCGCCTCGACGGCCACGTCCCGGCGGCCGTACGCGTCGCCGAGGAGTCCCTGGCCCTCGCCTCCGAGTCCGGCCCCGAACGCTGGTACAGCCTCACCCTCCTCGGCGGCGCCCTCGTCATGGCCGGCCGCACCGCCGAGGGCCGCGCGATGCTGGAGTCCGCCGACCGGCACGGCGCGGGAGACCCCGTACGCGACCAGCAGGTGTACGCGATCGCCGGGCAGGCGTGGAGCCGTGTCGAGGAGTTCACGCGGGGCCGCAGTCTGCTCAACACGGCGGTGGAGTCGGCGCGACGGCACAGCGCGGTCGGGGTCCTGGGCTTCACCCTCGCCGTACGGGGCGAACTGGAGACGCGTATCGGCCAGTGGGCGTCCGCCCGCGGCGACCTGACGGAGGCGCTGCGCTGGGCGGAGGAGCTGGGTCAGCTCACCTGCGTGAGTTACGCCCTGTACTGCCTGGCCCGCCTGGAGGCGCTGCGCGGCGACCGCGTGGAGTGCGAGGAGCATGTGGCGCGGGCGCGGCGGGAGTGCGGGGCGTACGGCATCGGCTGCCAGGAGTTCCACATGACGGCCGTACTCGGCCTGTCGGCCCTGGCGTACGGCGACCACGAGGCGGCCGCCGACCAGCTGGAGCAAACGTTGTCACTCGCCGTGGAGCAGGGCATCGGCAACCCGGAGGTGGTGCCGTTCGCGGCGGACCTGGCGGAGGCACACGTACGGGCCGGGAACGCGGCGCGGGCCGGTGAGGTGGTCGTCTGGCTGGAGGAGCGGGCGAGGGAGACGGGCCTGGCCTCGGCGGAGGCGGCGGCCGCACGCGTACGGGGCCTGCTGGCGGGGACACCGGAGGAGGCGGAGGCGTGCTTCGGGACGGCGCTGAAGGCACACGGGCGGACGACGGGCCCGTTCGACTGGGCGCGGACGCTGCTGTGCGAGGCGGAGGTGCTACGCCGCTACCGGCGCCCGGCAGCCGCGCGGGCGCCCCTGTCGTCCGCCCTGGCCTGCTTCGAGCGCCTGGGCGCGGTGCCGTGGGCCCGGCGGGCGGCGAGTGAACTGGCGGCGGCCGGGGGGCTGCCGACCACCGCCCCGTCCGGGGCCGGGTCGGGTTCCGGCGGCATGGGCGGGGTCCTGGGCCAGCTGACACCCCAGGAGTTCCAGGTGTCACGGGCGATCGCGCGGGGCCTGAACAACACGGAGGCGGCGGCGTCGCTGTTCGTGTCCAGGAAGACGGTGGAGGCGCATCTCACCCGCATCTACCGGAAGTTGAAGGTGCGGTCGAGGACGGATCTGACGCGGTTGCTGACGGCGGCGGACCTGGTGGATTGAGAAGGGTGAACCGACAAGGCCGGAAAGCACCACCAAGGACAACACCGCGCTCATCCGGCCCCGAGGCTGCCGCCCTCGGCCTCACGTTTTGATGGAGCGGAACGCTCACTAGCCCACTGTCGCCGTGACGGGCCATGCGCCGCGGTCCAGTAGATCGAGGACGAGCGCGGCGATGTTCCACGCGTCGTCCTCGCCGCGGTGATGGCGTCCCTCCAGTGGCAGTCCGGCGATCTGCAGGGCGTTTTTCATGCCGGGTTTCTTGCGCAGCTCGTACGCCGTGGCGAAAACGGCCTTGGCGTTGGTGTGGGTGCGCTCCGTTGGATAGCCGAACGGGTAGGCCACCCCGTCGGCCTGGCTCTGCCGGGCGAATTGCAGACGGTCGTACTCGCCCCAGCTCGCCCAGGGACGCTCCCCGGCCCCGTACTCCTCGACGAGGATCCGGCAGGCCTCCGCGAAGGTGACGCCCCGTTCGACTTCGGCTTGAGTCAGTCCCGTCAGTTCGGTGCAGAAGTCGCTCACCGCCGACCGGGCAGGCCGGACCAGGAGACGGTGCCGGGACACACGGCGCCGGGCGGATACGTCCACGACGGTGAGCCCGACCTCGATGATCTCGCTCACGGAGCCGGGCGGCGGCTGTCCGTCCCAGCAGGTGGCTTCCACATCGATGACGTTCAGCAGGGCGGATTCCTGGCGCATGGAGCCGAGGGTAGGGACGTGAGCCCGGATCCTGCACCTCGGTTTCTCAGCACCCACATCCCATAGGGCACGACCCCCTATCAACAGAGCCTCGCGGAATCTGCAGCGCAACCCGGACTATGTGGGCCGCAGTTCACGGCAGTTGATCCGTCAGCGGTGCCAGGGCCTCGGCCGCCGCCACCGCTCGGGTCGCCTCCAGCCGAACCGTCTCGTCGTCGTCCGTCGTCGCCCGGGAGTGGAGGAGGGGGTGCCGGGCCAGTGTCGACTTGCCCGCGCCGGGGTCGCCGAGGAGGACGAGCCGGTCGGCGTCGCGGGCGGCGAGGAGGTGGAGCACGTCCCGCGCGGGCCGCTCCTGGTACGCCTGCCGGGCCCGTTCCAGCGACTCCTGCTCCACGCCGGGTGGCAGCTCGGCGGGCCAGTCGCCCGTCTCCACCAGGCGGTTGAGGATGTCGCGGGGCAGTTCGACGGGCGGCGGGTCGGCCCGCACCAGCGGCGACACGAACACCTCACGCAGCGCGACCGGCGGGTGCTCGCCCTCCTCCGTCGGGATCAGCACGTCGAGGTCCAGCCGGCCGTAGCGTTCCCGCACGCGCACCGCGTACTGCTTCAACGCGGCCTGCTCGGTCTCACCGTCGGGCGGCGGCTCGACTTCCCGCGCCGGGAGCGGCTGCACGTACAGGTTCTCGATGTACGTCTTCTCGATGTACGTCGCGGGGCTGTGGTCGCCCGTCGTCGCGGCATGCACGTCCCGCCCGGCGCCGATCGCACCGTTACCACCGGCCTCGACCTGATTCGCGTCCTGCCCCATGGGGGGACGGTAGCGCCACGGGCCTGCCGGCGGCCTGAGTTCGGCCGACGCTCGCGGCAGTCGGGCGGTGCGGCCGCACGTGCTGGTGCCTCACGAGGAGGCTCCGCCGGCTCCCCCGTGCCGGTGCGTGGTGCTCAGTCCCACCAGAAGAACCAGGCCCGGTTCGGTACCTGGTGGGCGGCGATCTCGGGCAGTCCGCCCAGGAACTGGTCGAAGTCGGGGCAGTACGCGTACTGCTCGATCGCGACCCGTGCCCTCTCGTACGGGTCCGAAGGCGGGCGCTCGACCGAGAGCAGCACCGCGTCGGTGTCGAGGTAGCAGATCTCCGCACCGTACCGGTCGTGCCACTCCCGCAGGACGGCCGCGTGATCCCGGTAGGAGAGGCCCTCCCGGCCGGGGAACGGGGTGTGATTCGGCGTGTCCGGCGCGTCGAGGAGTTCCGGGAGGAGGGCCGGGTCCTCGGTGGGGACGAGGCAGATCCACTCGGGAGGTGCCGCGAAGAAGGTGGCGAGGCGTTCGTCCGCGGAGCGCGGTGGTGATGCGGCGGCCGCCGGGGCGGCACCGGTGAGGCGCCTGGCCAAGTCCTCCAGGTCGCGGACGGGGGCCGGGAACGCCCGGGCCGGTCCGAACAGGGCCGCCTCTTCGAGGAGCTCGCTCCTCTGCAGCTCCGTCAGCCGGTCGAGAATCGGCCCGTGGTACTGGTCGGTGTGGCTGTCACCCGGTGCGTCCGCCCACTCCCAGTCGAGGGGCGAGGTATGGGTGACGAAGGGCCACAGCCCCGTGGTCGCGTACCGCTCGCGGGCACGCCGCCACACGTCCAGACACGCCTTCGGCTCGCACGGGAAGCCGAGGAGGACGCTCCCTCTCGGGGTCGCGGCCCGCACGACGTCTTCCGCACGCACGCCCAGCTCGGCAGCGAGCGTGTCCATGGGGTCGCCCCGCATCGTTCTTCCGTTTCCCTGTGTTCGTGACGCTCGCGACCGCGAGGGGACCGGTGTCGGCCGGTCCCCTCGCACTCTAGATCTCCATGGGTGTCACGCACTCCATCGGCCACGGGCATTGGTTCTGCCCGGTGAGGACCTCGTAGGCGTCGTACCACCACATGAGTTCGCCGAGGACTCCCGATCCGCGCAACAGACCGCGCCCCACCCCGCCGAGGCGGGACCCGGACTCCGGTGCCGGAGTGCCGGTTCTGCCCGAGCCGGTGTCCGCGCCCGGCGCCTTGGGCGGCGCCGGCGGCTTGGGTCCGAGCGTCCCGTTGGAGCGGCTGTAGGTGCTGCTGTAGTCGTCCTCGATCCGCACGACGTGCACCGCGTCCAGGGGCAGGTTCTCGGGCAGGGCCTTCCCCAGCGCCTCGGCCTGCGCCTGGGTGATGTGCTTGGCGTTGACGGCCACCTCGCTGGCCTGATCGGCCTTCTTGGCGATGCTCTTGATCATCGACCCGGTGTCCGCCTTGCCCGGTTCAGGGGTGTAGACGTCCACTGCCGTCACACCGACGAGCCGTCCGTCCTTCCAGGTCAGGCGTACGAGATCCGCCGTACCGTTGCCCCGCTTCTGGCCCTTGATCGGGTTCACCGGGCGGTACTCCTCGCCGGAGCCGCCGCCACTGCCGTCGGAGAACTTTCCGCTCTGCCTGAGCTTGTCGTTCAGGTACTGGCGGGTCTCCTTCTCCTCCAGGTAGGTCTTGGCCTTCTTGTCCTCCCCGATGCGGTACTTGTTCCCCGAGGTGTCGTAGACGATGTCCGTCTGGAACCCCTTGTCGTACACGATCGCGGGTTGGGTGGTGTGCGTGAACTGGCCGTAGCCGTCACAGATGTCCTTCGGGCAGAGACCGCTCGGGTCGCTGGAGGCGACGGGGTTGTTGCCCGAGTAGCTGTAGGCGTTGAGGTTCTGCGGCGTGTACGGCGTCGTGATCGGGTCGGGGCTCAGGAAGCGGCCGAGCACCGGGTCGTACATCCGGGCGCCGAGGATCGACAGCCCTGTGTCGGCGTCCTCCGCCTTGCCCACGAATCCGCGGTCGGTGCCGCTCGGCAGTGCCTGGCTTCCGCGCTGGGCGCCGAACGGGAAGTACTTGCGGCGGGTCGCGGTACCCGTCGCGCTGTCGACGGCCAGTTGGGTGGAGGCCTGGGAGTCCGCCATCAGCCACGACAGCTTGCTGCCGCTGCCGGTCGCGACGCGCATCGCGACCATCGTGCCGCCGTCGGAGTAGTAGCGGGTGGCCTTCGGCGTACCGCTGGTCGCTTTGCGGATCTCCTGGTCACCCAGGTAGAGGACACTGCCGGTGCCGCCCTTGCGGATGAGCAGGTTGCCGTCCGCGTCGTAGACGTACGAGGTGGTCGACGTCCCGGTCGTGCCGACGAGGCGCTGAAGGTCGTTCCAGAGGTAGGTCGTCGCCTTCCCGTCGACGGTGCGCGAGATCATCTGACCCGCGTCGTCGTACGTGTACTCGTCGGTGCCGGTGGCCGTCTTGACGGTGCTCACGGCGTGCGGACGCGCCGCGCCCGGGGTGTACGTCGACTGGTCGGCCGAGTAGCCGGGGTAGACGTAGTCACGGACGCTGCTGCCGGAGGCGGTGGTGCTGGTGACCTTCTGGAGGTTGCCGATGCCGTCGTAGCTGTAGTCCAGCTGGTACGGGTCGAGGTTGCTGGTGAGGTCGGGTGCGAACGGACCCGCGCAGCCGCTGGTGCTCTGCGTGGTCCAGGCCCGGGACAGCCGGTTGAGCTCGTCGTAGGTGTAGCACTGGTGCTGCCCGGTGAGCTTGTCGGTCAGGTCCGTGATCTGGCCACCGGCGTCGCGGAGGTACTCGTCGTTCTGGACCGTGCCCTTCGTGCTGGTGGTCGTGGTGATGTTCTTGAGCCAGCCGGTGCCGGTGGCGTCGTCGTAGGCGTAGGAGCGCTGTGCCGTCGTCGTCGTGGTGGCCGTCGTCCCGTAGCTTCGCCCGGCGAGGCGGCCCAGGGCGTCGTAGTCGGTGGCGCTGACATAGGTGGCCAGGGCGCTGGACACCTTCTCGGTCAGGCCGAACGCGTCATAGCTGGTCGTGACCGTCTCGGCGGGCAGCCCGGCGGTCGCGGGGTAGCTGACACCGGTCATGTGGCCGGCGCTGTCGTACGCGTAGCCGAGGCTGTAGGTGCCCTCCAACCCGGAGCCGTCCGCCGGGATCACCACCTGGCTGCCCGTCGGCTGACCGTTGACGTCGTACCCCGTCACGGCGGTGGTGTAGGCGTACCCGTTGGAGTACGACGTCGTGGTGGCCTGCAGTCCGATGCCGCCCGGAGCCGTGTCGTAGGACCTGCGGGTCAGTGCCGTGCCGTTCTTCTCCACGGCGACAGGCCGGTCGAGCTTGTCGTACTTGTGGGTGATGACGGCGTTGTTGCCGTTCTTGACGGTGGAGACATTGCCGTTGGCGTCATAGGTGACCGTGGTGGACCCCATGTCGGGGTCGACGCTGGTGAGCCGTTCACCGAGCCAGTTGTAGGTGTAGGTGGTGAGGTTGCCCTTGGAGTCGGTGACCTTCGACAGCTGGCCGCTGCGGGTGTACTCGTAGGCCGTCGTGTAGGTCGAAGGTCCGAACTCGACGACCTTGCTGACCTGGCCGAACACATTGGTGTAGGTGTTCGTGCGCTCCCCCACCGCGGGCATCGTGGTGGTGTAGTCGCCGTGGTAGTTCGTGATCGTCTGACCCTGGAGCTGCGGGTCGCCCTTCGCCATCAGCCGGGACTCGGTGGTGCGTCCCGCGAAGTCGATGACGAGGTCGGTGTAGGACGGCAGGCTCGCCACGGTCGGCAGCACCATGCCGTCGGTCCCCGCCACGCCCGAGTTGTGGAAGGCGGCGCTGGTTCCGGTGACGTTGCCCGAGGTGTCGTAGCGGGTGGAGACCACGGTGCGGCCGCTGCCGCTCGGGGCGGGGGACTGCGTCTCGCGGACCCGGCCGAGCCCGTCCGTGAAGGTGTGGCTGGTCAGGGTGGTCGCGTCGGACTGCAGAACCTTCGTGGTCACCTTCGGCGGGACGGTCGAGACCAGGTCGGGCACGCCTTCGCTGTTGTCCGCCGCGGTGACGTCGTACTGGAACTCGATCGACGGGGTGCCGCTCGGGTAGTTGCCGATCTCGGAGGGACGGAAGACCTGGACCGTGCGACCCACCGAGTCGGCGACCATGCGGGTCGTCCGGCCGTTGGCGTCCAGGACCCGGTAGGGGCTGCCCCACAACCTGGAGTACCAGGTCGTGCTGCTCGTCGCGGTGCTCGGACCTTCGGCGTCGGGGTCCGGCTTGGTGACCTTGACACCGTTCACGGGCCACGACGTCGCCGGCTGGTACGTCGTCGTGGTGGTGTTCTGCTTGGCGTCGGTCGTCGTGATCTGACGGCCGGCCTGGTCGAACGTGGCGGTCGTCTCCCGGTAGCTGTCGGCGTCCGTGTAGACGCGCACCGCCGTGGGGTTGCCGTCACCCGGCTTGTTGGCGGCGACGGAGGTGGCCCCGTCGTACAGCGTGACCGCGTAGGCGTCCTGGTTGGACGAGGCGCGGGCCGCGCAGTCGGCGGCGTAGTGCCGGGTCTCGTCGGGCAGGACCATCCAGCGCTGGACCTGGGAGTCGGGGAAGTAGTCGGTGTTGTAGGCCCGGCCGTAGGTGGTGCACCGGTTGTCGTCGGTCGCGGACAGGCCCCAGTCGTTGGTGCGCAGGGGCAGGCCGTACTTGGTGGAGGCGGGCTCGGCGGTGTCGTACTCGTCCTTGACGATGTGCTCGCGCCAGCCGCCGGAGGTCAGTTCGTGGGTGGTGGTCTGCGACTCACGGACGAAGCGGGCGTCGGGCAGACCGTCGTAGTGGGCCGTGGTGTGGACCCAGTACTGCTGCCAGACCCGCTTGTGGGACTGGCCGGAGCCGTCGCGGTCGCTGGTCTCGAGGACCTTGCCGTTGAGCCAGGGGGAGTCGGCGACCGGCGCACGGCCGCTGTCGCCGTCGTCCACCGTGACGTTGCGGGTGGCCGACGGGTCGGTCTTGGAGGTGCGGTCGCCGTCCATGCCGCGGTACAGCCAGTAGTAGGTGGAGGCCGCGTTGGACTTGGTGCCGGTGTGGATCTCGACCTGCTGGTAGCCGCGCCAGTCGGTCCAGGACTCGTTCTCGTCCTTGGTCAGCGGGTCGTTGGGAAAGGCCCAGGCGGGCTTGCCCACATAGTCGTACGTGGTGGTCATCACCGGCGCGCCGTCGTTGCCGGAGCCCGCGCCGGGTCCGGGGTCGACACTCACCTTGGAGACGACGTACTTCTTGAACCAGCCCGTCCGCTCCGTGGTGGAACCCTCCGGCACCCAGCGTTGCCTGAAACACGCCTGGGTGTTGTTGGACTCGGAGGGCGGGTTGTCGATGTCGCAGGTGTCCTGGTCGTCGTAGTCGCGGTAGGTGACGTCGACGAACGAGCCGAGGTCGCCGTGGATCTGGGTGACCCGGCGGAAGTTGAGGACGCCGCCGCCGAGCTGGTTGTCCCGCCACTCACCGTTGATGTTGATGGTGGGCAGGGTGATGTCGTCGCCGTCGCCGTAGCCCTTGCGCTGGACGTAGTCGAGCCACAGGGTGTTGTCGACCGTTCCCTCGGGGTTCGGCATGCCGTACTTCATCTGGTACTGCATCGCCGGGTCCCACGGCGCGGCGTCGTCGTCCTGGACGAAGGTCTTGATGTCCCACAGCATCTTCGTGGCGAAGAAGGTGGGGGAATAGGTCTCGCCCGAGATGGTCTTGCAGCCGTCGTCGGTGTCCGGATCGCACATCAGGTCGGTGGGCACGTCCGGATAGGAGTCCGGGTTCGTGGAGATGGCCGGGCAGTCCGAGACCTGCCCGGCGGCCTCGCTCTCCAGCGGGTCCTTGTACGCCATGCGCTCCACGCAGCGGCCGACATAGCTCAGGTCGACCTTGGCGGGCAGTTGGGCACCACTGATCTGGGACGCCCAGCCGTACTCGATGCGCACCGGGTAGGCGGCGGAATCGTACTCACGGGCCTGGTCGGTGAGGAGGACGGACCGGTAGTGGTTCTGTTCCTTCTCGTAGAAGTAGGCGGTCTCGACCTCGCTCTGGTCGACGACCCGGTCCAGCCCCCACCGGTAGGCCTGCTCGGTGACGCCGATGCCGCCGTTGTAGCCGGGCTCGCCCGCGTCGTTGCCGAAGACCGGAACGGTGAGCACGGAGGAGGTGGCTCCCCCGGTGCGCTCGGCCCGGCCCCAGCCGAAGTAGTAGCGCTTGCCGTCCTGGGTGGAGACGACCCAGTACTCGTCGTCGGCGCCGTGACCGCCCGTCAGATGCTGGACCCGCCAGCCCGGGTCGTCCTGGACGTGGTACGCGCCCGTTCCGTTGCCGTCCTGGACCAGGGCGGAGCTGACTCCGTTGAAGTGGATGACGTACATGGCGCCGTCTGGCTCGTTGTCGGAGTTCGGCGAGTCCCAGCAGAGGTCGCCGACCCAGCCGGAGCCCGTGCCGTCGTCCTGGCACGACCGGTAGCGGCGCTCGATGAAGCCCGCACCACCCAGCTCCCAGCCCAGACCCGTCCAGTTGGCCTGGTTGTTCTGGGACGACGTCATGCTGTCGACCGACTGCGAGTTGTACGACAGCGACAGGGACGGAGCATCGCCCATGGGCGGCTTCGGCGCCTCGACCGGCAGGCTGTACGTGAACGCACCGGAGCCGACCGACACGTTCCACGACCCCGAAGGCTTCAGCGACGAGGCCCGGTAGTCACCCGCCTCCGAGGACGACCCGGAGGTCATCGCGTACACCGTCGCGGAGGACGTGGATGCCATGGTCGACCGGGACAGGCCCGAGCTCTCCCGCAGGGCGGGCTGGTCGGCGGTCGGGTCGCCGTCCGCCTGGACCGTGGCGGTGAGGGTGCCGTCGGCCACGTCGTTGGTGACGGGCACCGGCTTGGCCTTGCCCGGGGAGCAGCCCTTGGCCTTCGGGGTGGTCAGGGCGCACGCCGGGAGGGCGACCAGGCGCAGGCGGGAGGCGAAGTTGCCGCCGTGGGCGTACTTGAAGCCGGAGTAGTCGAAGGTGACCTGGACGGGGCCGGCGGTGGCCGTGCCGTCCCGCCGGGTGACCTCGACGCCGAGGCCGACGCCGCCGACGCCGGCCAGGCTCTTGTGGTCCAGGACCTTCACGTCCACCTTCGCGGGGACGGAGGTCTTGGCGGACTGGGCGCTGAACTTGGCGGTCGCCGGGGGCGGGCCCACGGAGACCGCCGCCGCCCTGCCCTCCCCATCCGGACCCGTGGGGGCGACGGGGACCTTCCTGCCGGACTTCAGGCCGGACAGCGACACCCGGGCCTGCGCGCTTTTCGGCCAGACGGTGCGGGCCGGCTTCGTCGGGGTCGCCTCCGCGCGGTCGCGCGGGACGCCTCCGGCGGGCTGGGCCGGGACGTTCACGGGCTGCTTGCGGCCGGCCTTCGCGTGGCCGGCGGCGTAGGCCGCGCTCTCCATGGCCGGCACCGCCAGCAGCGAGGCCGTCAGGGTGGTGACCAGGACCAACGAGGCCCGTCTGCCCCGTACGCCGGTCGTCCGTGCGGCGCGGGCGCCGCTCGTCCATGTGCCACGTCTGCGCGTCAGTCGCACGGACCCATCCCCCACCCAGCCGGAGCCGGGAGCCCCCGGCGCGTCTACGAACCGACCTGTCGCCAGGCCGAACGCAAGGTTCACGCCAGATGGTGATCAGATCACCGGTGGACGGTAAGTGGTCCCTCATCGACCGAGGTAGCCCCACATAATCGGATGATCCACACGAACCGTGATCTTACCTACCCTTTACATATGTGATTCGCGTCACAACCGGGAACCAATTCGCCACTAGTGGTCTGACCTGCGAGAACAGGTCTGGTGCACCCGACGCCGAGGTGATTGAATCCAGCGGCTGTTCACACGCAACCAGGGGGAGGCTCCAGCACCATGAGCGCCGACACAGGCAGACCGAGCCGCAGACAGATCCTCAAGCGCGCCGTCGGCCTCGGCGGCGCGGCCCTGCTGGGCTCCGCCGTGCTCGCCGGCGCCGGCAGCGCCGCGGCGGCCGTGGCCTCGTCCAAGCGCTTCGACCTCACCGACGCCTCCGACGAGTGGTTCCGCGAGATCCTGCTCCAGGACGTACGGATCCTGCAGTCCTTCTCCTTCGACAACACCAACAAGCACCTCTACACGGTGCAGTTGGTGCAGGCAGGACGCCAACTCCCCGGCGAGAGCCGCACCTACACCGGCACCGAACGCGAAACCAACGGCGACCTGTGCGTCACCCGCCTCGACTGGCAGGGCTACATCATCGGCCGCATGTACCTGCGCGGCTTCGGCCACGGCGTCTCCATCGCCGCCGAACCCTCCGGCAACAGCGCCTACCTGTGGACCGAGACCAACGCCCTCGCCGACAGCCAGAACGTCGGCTACGGCACGAAGATCGCCCGCTTCAAGTTCACCAACGGCGCCGTCCTCACGCCCGACTCGCAGCTGATCAGCATCTTCGACCCGGTGCCGGGCTCCGACCACAACACCGTCGCCATCGACCCCGTCAACAACCGGATCGCGCACCGCCACCGCGTCGGCGGAACCTGGAAGTACAGCCTCTACGACCTCGCCGCCTTCAAGGCGAGGACGTTCACACCGCTGGCCACCCTCACCCAGCCGGCCGTCCTCACCGGCCCCACCTTCCAGGGCTACGCCTCGCTCGGCCAGTACCTCTACACGCTCGACGGCACCGCCTACACCTACGACTCCGCCGGCAACCGCACCAGCGAGAGCAACACCTACGTCACCTCCATCGACTGGAACACCGGGACCGTGGTGCAGCGCAGCCTCAGCAAGGCGGGCGAGAGCCTCTACTACCGGGAGCCGGAAGGGCTGGCCGTCCAGATCCCCGACACCGCCGACCCGGCGGCGGTCCGTCTGCACATCGGCTTCGGCTCCCAGGAGTCGAAGGCGCTGACCGACAAGAAGGCCAGCTTCTACTACAAGGACCTGCTGGTCTGAGGCCGCGGGCGTCGATCCGGGGCCTGAGGCCGCGGGCGTCGATCCGGGGCCGCGGGTCGGCGGTCCCTACCTCTCGCACAGCCCCCGTCTGAGGCCGCGGGCCCGCCACCGGGGGCGGCCGGTCGCTCGCCCGGGGGCGGCCGGTCGGTCGTCCCTACCTCTCGTACAGCCCCTCGATCTCCGCCGAGAACGCCTCCTCGATCGTCTCCCTCCGCAGCTTCATCGACGGAGTCAGGTGGCCCGCCTCCTCCGTGAAGCCGCCGGGGAGGACGGTGAAGCGGCGGATGGACTCGGGGCGGGAGACCAGGCGGTTGGCCTCGTCGACGGCGCGTTGGAGGACCCTGAGCAGTTCCGGGTCGTCCACGAGGAGTTCCGCGGGCACGGCGTGCTTGCCGTTCATCTGGCGCCAGTGGGTGATGCCCTCGGGGTCGAGGGTCAGCAGGGCGGTCACGTAGGGGCGGCGGTCGCCGATGACCATGGCCTGGGCGATCAGCGGATGGGAGCGGAGCCAGTTCTCCAGCGGGGCCGGGGCCACGTTCTTGCCGCTGTCGGTGACCAGGATCTCCTTCTTGCGGCCGGTGATGGTGAGGTAGCCCTCCTCGTCGAGCCGGCCGATGTCGCCGGTGGCGAACCAGCCGTCGGGGCCCGTGGGGACGACTCCGCCGGCCTGCGGGTCCCAGTAGCCGCGGAAGATCTGGCCGCCGTGCAGGAGTACCTCGCCGTCGGCGGCGATGCGCACGCGTGTGCCGGGCAGCGGCCAGCCGACCGTGCCGAGGCGGGGGCGGACCGGCGGGGTGACCGTCACGGCCGCCGTGGTCTCCGTCATGCCGTAGCCCTCGAAGACGTCGATGCCGGCGCCGGCGAAGAAGGCGGCCAGGCGGCGGCCGAGCGGGGAGCCGCCGCAGATGACGTACCGGACCCGGCCGCCGAGGGCGTTGCGGATGCGGCGGTAGACGAGGGGGTCGTAGAAGGTGCGGGCCGCCCTGAGGAAGGCGGTGGGGCCGGGGCCGGTGCCGTGCTGCTCGGACTCCAGGGCCTCGCCGTAGCGGCGGGCCACGGCGGCGGCACGGTCGAAGGAGGAGGCACGGCCCATGCGTTCGGCGGACGCGCGGGCCGTGTTGAAGACCTTCTCCAGGACGTACGGGATGAGCAGCAGGAACGTCGGCCGGAACGACTTCAGGTCCGCCAGCAGGTCCTCGGTCCGGAAGCTCGGCGAGTGGCCCACGCGGATCCGGGCCCGCATGCACGCGATCGCCACCATCCGGCCGAAGACATGGGCGAGCGGGAGGAAGAGAAGGGTGGACGCCTCCTCGTCGGTCTTCGCGCGGAAGATCGGGTAGAGGAGGTCGATCGCGTTGTCGACCTCGGCGAAGAAGTTGCCGTGGGTGAGGGCGCAGCCCTTGGGGCGGCCGGTGGTGCCCGAGGTGTAGATGTGGGTGGCGGGCTGGTCATTGGTGATCGCGCCGACCTTCTCCTTGGTCAGGTCTGGCTTCTTCTCCAGGTACGCCGTCCCGCGCTTCTCCAGCTCGGCCAGCGAGAGGGTCCAGTGCTCCTCACGGTTGGCGCCCTGGTGGTCGA
>NZ_LIRK01000258.1 GCF_001419765.1 Streptomyces torulosus | reverse complement strand
GCGGCGGCACCGGACCGGCGGAGGTCTGTCCGAGCGGCCCGGACGACCAGCGCAGCTCCGGTACGCCGGTCAGCTCGGCGACCAGGCGGTCGCGATGAGCAGAGGTCCCGGCACCCGCACCCGCATCGGTGCCGATCCCGTCAGCGGCATCGGTGTCGGTGTCGGTGTCGGTGTCGGTCAGGGTGTGGTGCAGGCTGCGCTCGATGTACTGGTCGCGCAGGGAGGGCGGTGGTGGCGTCTGGGTCGTGGTGTCCGGGGTGGACCGGCGGGCCGCGGCGTAGGCGGTGCCGAGGTCGCGGGCCAGTACCGACTCCGACCAGCCGTCGAAGGCGATGTGGTGCACCACGACACCGAACACCGTGGTGTTCCTGTCCGTGCCCGTGTCCGCGACGCGGACCAGCGCGGTGCGCCAGACCTCTCCGCCGGGCAGGTCGAGTGCGTCGGTGAGTTCGGCGCGCAGTGAGCGGACGGCCGCGTCGACGGTGGGTTCGTCGGGCAGCGCTTCCAGGTCGGGGGGCGGGATGTCGACGAGGACGGCCGACGGCCTGGGGTCGGCGACGTAGGCGGCGCGCAGCGCCTCGTGCCGTCGGTGGACGGCGGCGACGGCCGCCCGCAGCGCCTCCCGGTCCGGTTCGCCCTCGATGGCCCAGGTGAGCAGGCAGTGCGAGGTGAGGTCGGCGGGGGCGACGAGTTGGCGGGTCAGATAGACGATCTGCATGGGGGTGAGCGGCGTCGTGCCGTCCGCGGCGTGCGGAACGTCGGCGGGCTCGGAGCCCTGAGCGTCCGCCGTGGCCCGCAACCAGTCCGCGAGGGCCGTGACGGTCGTACGGCGGTAGAACTGCGCCACCGGTACGGGGCGACCGAACCGGCCGGCCAGCCGGGCGCAGACCCGGCCCGCGCCGAGGGAGGCACCGCCGAGGTCGGTGAAGGGCACGTCGAGCGGTACGGAGTCGCGGCCGAGGACAGCGGCGAAGGTCTCGGCCACCGCGTCGACGTAGGGATCCGTCGCCGTGTTGTCGACAGGTTGCTTCATCAGCTTGTCGACGGGACGCGTCGACGTGGGGTCCGCGAAGTCCCTGGGGTCGGTGAGGCTCGGCGCGGACGGGGCGGGGACGGCGGTCTCCGCCAGGGCCAGGAGGGCGCGTTCGTCGAGCTTGCCGCGGTCGGTGGTCGGGAAGCCGTCGACGCTGACGAGGGCGACGGGACGCTGGTACGGGACGAGTGCGGCGTGGAGTGCGGGGAGGGCGTCCGTCAGGGGGTCGCCCGGTCGGGTCGGCGTGCAGAACGCGACCAGCTCCAGGCTCGCGCCTGAGTCGTCGGGGCGAGCCAGGACTCGGCAGGAGCGTACGGAGGGCAGCAGTTGCTCCACCTGGCGTTCGACCTCGGCGGGCTCGACGCGATGGCCCCGGATCTTGACCTGGCGGTCGGCCCGGCCCCGGTAGTGCAGCAGCCCGTCCCCGTCCCACTCCACGAGGTCGCCCGTGCGGTAGACACGTACGCCCTCGCCGTCCGGGCCCAGGGGCAGCGTCCGGAACTTCTCGTCGGTCAGGGAGGGGGCGCCGAGGTAACGGAGTGCCAGTCCGGCGCCTGAGACGCACAGTTCGCCGGTCTCCCCCACGGCGCACGGGTGGGTGCCGTCCGGGTCCAGGACGTACACCCGGGTACCGGGGACGGGTCGGCCGAGGGGGATGCCTCCCGGCAGGTCGCAGTCGGCCTCCGTGACGCGATGGGTGGTGGTGAAGACGGTGGACTCGACGGGCCCGTAGCCGTTGACCAGGGCGATGTCCGGGTGCCGGCGCAGGAAGCGGTGGACGTGGGAGACGGAGAGGCGTTCGCCGCCGATGAGCACCTGGCGCAGGCCCTCGAAGGCGTCCGGGTCCTCGTCGACGATCATGTTGAAGAGGCTGCTGGTGAGCCACACCGTGTTCGCCCCGTGGCGGGTCACGCCGGAGCGGAGCGCGGTGGGCGTCAGGTAGGGCTCCTCGGTGATGAGTGAGGTGCCGCCGTTCAGGAGCACCGACCACAGCTCCAGAGAGAAGGCGTCCCAGGAGACGGCCGCGGCCAGAGGCATCACCGTGTCGGCGGTGAAGGCGGCGAAGCCGTCCGGCGGGAAGAGCCGAGCCGTGGCCCGGTGCGGGGTCAGCACGCCCTTGGGGCGGCCGGTGGTGCCCGAGGTGAAGAAGACGCACGCGGGGTCGGCCCCACGGGCGGACACGGGCCGGAAGCCTGAGGGCGCGGCCTCGGCGTACGGCGGCCAGGGCGGCGGTGTCCAGACGGGCAACACCGGTTCTTCCAGGCCGAGTTGCGTGCCGGGGGCTGCGACAGCCAGGGGCGGGGTCAGTTGGGTGCGGATGTCGGCGAGCCGCTGTTCGGGCCAGACGGGGTCGAGCAGCGCGTAGGCCGCTCCCGTCTTGAGGACGGCGATCAGGGCGGCGACGAGGTGTCTGCCGCGCGGCAGCAGGACGGGGACCAGATCGCCGGGGCCCGCCCCGGCCGCGGCGAGGCGCGCGGCCCAGGTGTCGGCGACGCGGTCCAACTCCGCATAGGTGACGGTGTGTTCGCCCTCGATGAGGGCCGGCGCGTCCGGGCGGACCCGGGCGAGGCGGGCGAACGTCTCGTGCAGGCCCTCGTCGGGCGCGACGCTCGGACGCCCCGCGCTCCACTCGGCGTTCGGTTGCAAGCGGTCCCACTCCCCTCGACTGCTCCCACGGCACTCGCACGTTCCCCGCGTACGACGTGGCGCCGGGGCGCTGCTCACGGACACGAGGTCAAGTGGTTGCCAGGATTGACAAGATATTGCCACGCGCTTGTCTTTGCTGGCAACCTGTCGGGGTGTCCCGAAGCCGAAGGTGGTTCTGATGACTCGTGACCGTTCCCTGGACATCGCCGTCACCGGCGTCTCCGCGCGGTTCCCCGGCGCGGCCGATCTCGACGCGTGGTGGACGGCCCTGACCGAAGGCCGTGTGCTGACCACGCGCTACGAGAAGTCCGACCTCCTCGCCGCGGGCGTACCGAAGGAGGTGCTGGACGACCCCGACTACGTTCCCGTCCACGGTCATCTCCCCGACGCCGACCGCTTCGACCACGCGCTGTTCGGGGTGAGCCCGCGCGAGGCCGAGATGATGGACCCGCAGCACCGGCTGATGCTGGAGGTCGCCTGGGCCGCCCTGGAGGACGCCGGAGTCGCTCCCGTCGCCAAGGACGCGGCCCGGGAGGGAGGTGTGCCGAGGACCGCGGTCTTCGCCTCCGCCAGCGGCAGCGGCTATCTGCGCGCGATGGTGGCGAGCGGGGAGCTGGATCCGCTGACGCTGGAGGACGCGATCCACGGCACCGAGCCGGACTTCATGGCGAGCCTCGTCTCGTACAAACTCGGGCTCACGGGGCCCGCCGTGGCCGTGCAGACGGCCTGTTCCTCGTCCCTGGTGGCACTGCACATGGCCGTGCAGTCGCTGCTGAACGGCGACTGCGACCAGGCGCTCGTCGTCGCGGCGGGGGTCCCCTATCCGCAGGCGGGTTACCTCGCCGTGCCGGGCGGGATCCACTCGGCATCCGGGCGGTGCCGTCCGTTCGACGAGCACGCCGACGGCGTCGTGGCCGGGTCCGGAGCGGCGTGCGTCGTCCTGCGGCGGCTCGCCGACGCGCTGGAGGACGGCTCCGACCCGTACGGTGTGGTGCTCGGCACCGCCATCAACAACGACGGTGCGGCGAAGGCGGGTTACTACGCCCCGTCCGTCGGCGGCCAGGAGGAGGTCATCCGGGCCGCACTGTTCGCGGCGGACGTCGACGGCGACACGATCGGCTACCTGGAGACGCACGGCACCGGCACCCGCGTGGGCGATCCCATCGAGTGGTCGGCGGCCTCGGCGGCGCTCAGCGGGGCGGGCGCGGGCCCGGGCACCGTCGCGGTGGGGGCGCTGAAGGCCAACGTCGGCCACCTCGACAACGCGGCCGGGGTGGCCGCCCTGATCAAGGCGCTGCTGGTGCTGAAGAAGGGCGTCGTCCCGCCGGTGGCCGGGTTCAGCCGGCTCAACCCGCTGCTGGAGACGGACGGTTCACCCCTGTACGTGCCCACCGAGTGCGCGCCGTGGACCGGGCCCGAGCCACGCCGGGCCGGGGTCAGCTCCTTCGGGATCGGCGGCACCAACGTCCATGTGGTCGTCGAACAGCCGCCGCCCGCGCCCGTCCGGGAGGAGGCGGATGTACCGGAGGAGACCGGCGTACGGGAGGAGGCCGACGACCAGGGGGAGACCGGCGTACGGGACGGGTCCGACGTACGGGAGGGGCCCGCAGAGAGTGTGCGCCTGGTGCTGGTGTCCGCCGCCGACGCCGACGCCCTGAGCCGCTCGGCCGCCCGGCTCGGCGCGCGGCTGGCCGAGGAGGACCTGCCCCTCGGGGACGTGGCGGCGACGCTCGCCAACGGCCGGGCGGAGTTGTCGGAGCGGCTCGCGGTGACCGGCAGGACCTGTGCCGAGGTGGGGCAGCGGCTGACGCGGGGCGCGGGCGTGGTCCGCGGCAGCCGCCCGGCCTCGGGGCCCGCGCCCGTCGTCCTCGTCTTCCCCGGGCAGGGCACCCAGTACCCCGGCATGGCGGTGCCCGTCGCCGAGGCGCTGCCGTACTTCCCCGCCGCGCTGGACGAGTGCCTCGCGGCGTTCGAGCCGGCGCTCGGCGAACGGATGCGCCGCGCGCTGTTCGACACGGAGTTCCCCGCCGCCGAACTGGCGGAGACGGAGCTGGCCCAGCCCGTCCTGTTCGCCTTCGAGTACGCGGCGGCCACCGCGCTCACCACGCTCGGCGTCTCCCCCGCGGCGCTGGCCGGGCACAGCCTCGGCGAGATCACGGCCGCCTGCGTCGGCGGGGTCTTCGAACTCGCCGACGCGGCACGGCTGGTGACCGTGCGCGGCCGCGCCATGCAGGAGTGCCCGGAGGGCGCCATGCTCGCGCTCGGCTGCGAGGAGGCCCGGGCGCGCGAGCTCCTCGCCGTCTCCGGGCTGGGCCTGGAGCTGGCCGCCGTGAACTCCGCGGACGGCTGTGTGGTGGCCGGTCCCACCGAGGCCGTGACGGAGTTCGAGGCACGCCTCGCCGGCCGTGTCCTCGTACGCCGTCTCGCCACACGGCGCGCCTTCCACACCGCGCTCGTCGAGCCCGCCCTCCCCCTGCTGGTCGAGGCACTCGCCGCCGTCACCGCGCGCCGGCCGGTCGTACCCTTCGCCACCAATGTCACCGGGCGCCTGATCCCGCCGGACTCGGACGTCCGGCCCGAGCTGTTCGTCGACCAGGCCCGGCGCGCCGTCCGGTTCGGTGACGCGATGGCCTCGATCGCCGAGCGCTTCCCCGACGCCCTGGTGGTGGAGGTGGGCCACGGCCGGGTGCTGTCCGCTCTCGCGGAGGCGGCGGGCCTGCCGTCCGTCCCGCTCTCCCCGTCCCGTACGGCCCGCCCCGCTGAGGAGGTGCTCACGGCACTGGGCACCTTGTGGACCCGGGGCCAGCCCCTCCCCCGCCGTGCGCTGTGCCGGCCGGGTGGTCGCCGGGTGCATCTGCCGACCTACCCGTTCGCGGGCCCGCACTGGATCGCCCCGGAGGCCGCGCCGAGGACGGACGCGTCACGGTCCGTCAGGCAGCCGGTGCCGGTGCCCACGCCGGTGTCGGTGACGACGCCAGGGCCGGTGCCTGCGCCGGGGCCTCCCGTGGCCGAGACACCGACCGCACCCGAACCCGCCTCGCCCGCACCTGCGCCCACAGCCACGCCCTCGCCCTCAGCCTCAGCTGCGGCCGCACCCTTGCCCTCGCCCGACGGCACGCCCGCGTCGGCGCCCGCTCCCGCACCCATGCCCGTCGAGGACCCCGCCTCCGTCCTGACCCGCCTCTGGGTGGAGCTGCTCGGGCACGGCGACCTCGGTGAGGAGTCCGACTTCTTCGATCTGGGCGGGGACTCGCTCCTGGCCACTCGCCTCGCGCGAAGGGCGAGCCGGGAGCTGGGCGTCCCGGTCCCCGTCCGCGACCTGATGACCGCCCGCTCCCTGGGCGCGCAGGCCGCCCTCCTGCACGACCTCGCCGCCGGGGAAACACCCCCGGCGGCGAGGTCGTGCA
>NZ_LIRK01000257.1 GCF_001419765.1 Streptomyces torulosus | reverse complement strand
CATCGCGAGGTGGGCGCTCCGGCCCGTCGAGCCGTGATGTACCGCCCTTACCGCCCCCACCCGTCGCACTCCCGGGCGTTCCGTCGCCGTCCGTCTCCTTCCCCGGCGTTCCGTCCCCGTCCCTCTCGTGCCCGGGTATCCCGATGCCGGGCCGTTCCCGCCCCATGAAGTTCCTCCTGGCCCCCGCCGTCCGATGTTTTCGTCGGCCTCGTCGTCCTCGTGACCGTCACTGTCCGGTCACCTGTGCCCGACTGCCCCGGCCGGTCCCGCTCACACCGTGGGGGTCGCGGAAATCGGGGAACCCGCACCAGGGCACACGTATCGAGGCGAGCGGGTCGGGAAGGGCGAGCACGGTGAGTGGCGGCGAAGGCAACGAGGAGTACGGCCGGAAGCGGTTCGAGCGGTCGGCGAGCCATTTCACGGACCGCATCACCGCCGACGGCCGGGACGGCCGGCGGGTGGAGGCGGGCCGGTACCGGCTGGTCGTCAGCAGGGCCTGCCCCTGGGCGAGCCGGGCGGTGATCTCGCGGCGGCTGCTGGGGCTGGAGGACGCCCTGTCGATGGCGATCGCCGACCCCGTCCAGGACGACCGCAGCTGGCGGTTCACCCTGGACCCGGACGGACGCGACCCCGTGCTCGGCATCCGGTTCCTGAAGGAGGCGTACGACGCGCGGGAGAGCGACTACCCGGGCGGGGTGAGCGTCCCGGCGGTCGTGGACGTGTCGAGCGGGAAGCTCGTCACCAACGACTACCAGCGGCTCACCCTCGACCTCGCCACCGAGTGGACCGCCCTGCACCGCCCGGGCGCGCCCGAGCTGTACCCCGAGGGGCGGCGCGACGAGATCGACGCGGTGATGGCGGAGGTCTACGAGGACGTCAACAACGGCGTGTACCGGGCGGGGTTCGCCACGGAGCAGAAGGAGTACGAGGAGGCGTGCACCCGGGTGTTCCGGCGGCTGGAGGCGCTGTCGGAGCGGCTCGCGGGGCAGCGGTACCTGGTCGGGGAGACGATCACGGAGGCGGACATCCGGCTGTTCACGACGCTGGTGCGTTTCGACCCCGTCTATCACGGTCACTTCAAGTGCAATCGCTGGAAGCTGGCGGAGGACCCGGTGCTGTGGGCGTACGCGCGTGATCTGTTCCAGACCCCCGGGTTCGGTGACACCGTCGACTTCGACCACATCAAACGGCACTACTACCGGGTGCACACGGGCATCAATCCGACCGGCATCGTGCCGCTCGGGCCCGATCTGTCGGGCTGGCTCACGCCGCACGGCCGCGCGGATCTGGGCGGCCGCCCGTTCGGCGACGGCACGCCGCCCGGGCCGGTGCCCGCCGCCGAGGTCGTGCCCCCGCGGGGGCGGGCCTGACGCCGGCCGTACGGCGACGCTTCAGACCGCAACGCGAAGGAGGAAGGCCAAGTGTCCAAGAAGAAGAAACTGCCCCTCGCCTACAAGCCCGTCGGTTTCGCCCTCGGCTGGGTGAGCGGTGCGCTGGCCTCGATGGCGTTCCAGAAGACGTGGAAGGTGATCCGGCACGAGGACGACGCGCCGGACGCGCTGGACCGGGATCGCGGCTGGGGCGAGATCCTGCTGGCTGCGGCCGTGCAGGGTGCGATCTTCGCGGTCGTGCGCAGCGCGGTGGACCGCACGGGCGCGAAGGCCATCGAGCGGTCCACCGGCGTGTGGCCGGCCCCGGAGAAGGGGGGCCGGGACTGAGCCTGACGGGGGTCAGCCCTGCTTGGGGGCCGTGGGGTGTTCGCGGCGCAGGGTGAAGGAGTGGCCGGCCGGGTCGGAGTAGCCACGCTCCTCGAACGGCCCGGCCGGCTCCTTCGTGTCGACGGGGCGGCCGCCCAGCGAGACGATGCGCCGCTCGGCCTCGTCGAGGTCGTCGACGTAGAAGTCCAGATGGGCCTGGAGGGAGTTCTCGGGGCGCGGCCAGCTCGGCGGGGTCGCGTTCACATCGCGGCGGAAGGCCATCCGGGTGCCGCATTCCCCCTGGATCTCGACGCGGTTGGCGGTCGCGTCCGTCTCCTCCGCGTCCAGCAGCTCCTTGTAGAACGCCGCGAGCTTCTCGGGCTCGGCGCAGTCCAGCACCACGAGTCCTGCCCGTACCAGTGCCATGTCTCTCCTCCGCGCGGTCTCCGGACGCGGGCGGACCCCCGGCGCCCATACGCTCCCCGGGTACCCCGATCGCCCGCGCCCACCGGCGTACGGACCCCCTCTGTTTCCTGGACAGTTGTCCAGCTATAGTGGACACCTGTCCAAGAAGTTGGCGACGGTGCCGAGTGGGTTACGGAGGCTGTTGAGCATGGAGATCCTGGCTAGTGCGCTGGTTGCGCTGGTGGCGGTGGAGCACCTGTACATCCTGGTGATGGAGATGTTCCTGTGGCAGAAGGCGCCGGGGATGAGATTCCACGGGTTCGACGCGGACATGGCGCAGCGGACGGCGGCGATGGCGGCCAACCAGGGCCTCTACAACGGCTTCCTCGCGGCGGGCCTGGTGTGGGGCCTGATCGCGGACGACCCGACCGGGTTCCGCGCCCAGATCTTCTTCCTGAGCTGCGTCGTCGTCGCCGGTGTGTACGGCGCCGCCACCGCCAACCGCCGGATCCTCGTCATGCAGGCGCTGCCCGCCGCGCTCGCCCTGGCCGCCGTCCTCGTCGCCGGATGACCGCGGAGGATCCCCGGGCCGCCCGCACCCGGGCCAAGCTGCGGGAAGCCCTCCTCGACGAGTGCGCCCGGCGCCCCCTGGACGAGGTCAGCGTGGCCGCGCTGGTCCGCCGGGCGGGGGTCGGCCGGGCCACGTTCTATGTGCACTACGCCGACCTGGAGGCGCTGGCGGTGGACGCCTGCGCCGACGTCGTACGGGAGGCCGTGGAGGCGCTGCACGCCTGGCGCGGCCGTCCCGACCCGGTACGGGCCCCCGCGGCCCTGGTGGAGTTCTTCGCGTCGCTCACCCCGCACACCGCCCTGTACCGCACCCTGCTGGCCCCCGGCGGCAGCGGCCCGCTCGGGCGGGTGCTGTACCAGGACCTGCGGGCGTTCAGCCTCCGCGAGCGCGAGCTGGCGGGGGCCGCGGACGCGCCGCTGGTGGCGTCGGCCGTGGCCGCCACCTTCGCGGGGGTCCTCGCCGACTGGCTGCACGGCCGGATCGAGGCCACCTCGGAGGAGATCGCCCACCAGTCGTGGCAACTGCTCGTCGCCCTGCACCGCAGCCGGTGAGCCCCCGCCCGGCCCGCCGCCCCGCGCCGACGCGGTCCATGGGCGTCCGCCCCACGCCGACACGGTGAGCCCCCGGTCAGGCGCAGCCGTGGCCCTCGGCCACCCGGGGCCACAGCTCGACGCCGTCCGGGGTGCGGACGTACGCCTTCGACGGGTCGTCCTCGACCAGCCACAGCTCCCAGTCCTCGTCCTCGTAGCGGTACCCGGTGTCGCGGGCCGCCTCGGGCAGGCGGACGTCGCCGTCGTAGGCGGAGGTGAGCATCCCGTCGGGGAGGACGCCCTCGGGGTCACGGCCGTACAGTCCGCTGCCGTCGGCCCCGTCCCGGCCCGTCGACAGGAAGTGGGCCTTCTGCCAGTCGCAGTGCTCCGCGCCCTCGGAGCTGTGCACGGTGGTGATCGGCACCCGTCGGCCCTTGGCGTCGGTCCAGATCTCGTACCACTGGGAGTCCGTGTAGCTCGCGGGCAGTTCGGCCGGGTCGCAGGACGCGCTGGTCTCGGGGCCCCAGCCGGGGCTGCCCTCGCGGTCCTTGGCGACGATCACGGCGACCTTGGTGCGGCCGTCGACGTCGTACGAGAAGAGGGCCCGGTCCTTCTCCTCGCGCTCCAGGCGGTAGCCCTCCCGCGGTACGTCGGGCTGCTCGATGTCGAAGTACGCCTCCAGCCCCTCCTCGGGCGTCTCTCCCCCGTCGTCCTTGCCCCAGCCGCCCGGGCCGCCGCCGCCCGAGTAGAGCTCGCCGTCGCACTCCAGCGCCCGGCCGGCCGCGCCCGACTCCGTCCGCATCGCTTCGGCGCCGTCCTCGTCGACCTCCTTGTGCGGCACGTACAGCGGTCCGTCGTACGGAGTGGCGGGCGGTGTCCCGGTGATCACCGCGTTGTTCTCCCCGTCGGCGCCGCAGCCCACCGCCAGCGCGGCCAGGGCGACCGCCGCCACCATGAGCCCTCTGCGCATTCCCCACCCCTTGCTCGCTTTGGAACATGCTCTCCCTCCTCCGACGCCGCAGGGGCGCCGGACGTTCGACGGCCCGGTGGGTGACCTGGTACGGGGTCAGCCACCGGGCCGGAGCCACGCGGGGAGTGCGCGGCTCGGAGGGAGGGCTCGGGCTCGAAGGGAGGACTCGGGTCAGAACGTCAGAACGGGCTTGATGCTGGTGCCGTCGCTCATCTCGGCCACCGCCCGGTCGATGTCCTCGAACTTGTAGCGGCTGATCAGGCGCTCCAGCGGAAGCTTGCCGTCCTTGACCAGCTGGACGAGGACAGGGATGGCGGTCTGGATCTCGTTGTCGCCGAGGGTGAGACCGACGACGCGCTTGCCGCCGAGCATGCCGTTGACGTCGAGGGAGACCTCGGTGCCGAACGGCGGGGCGCCGACGATGACGAGGGTGCCGCGTGCGGCCAGGGCGTCCACGCCCTTGCGCAGGACGAAGACGCTGCCGGTGGTCTCCACGGCGCCGTCGACGCCCTGGCCGCCGGTGATCTCCATGACGGCCTCGGCGATGTCGGCGACCTCGCTCGCGTTCACCGTGTGCGTGGCGCCCAGTTCCTTGGCCAGCTCCAGGCGCCCGGCGACCTTGTCGACGGCGATGACCGTGGTCGCCGGGGTGAGGGCGGCGGCCATGACGGCGGACAGGCCGACGGCTCCGGCGCCGAGGACGAGGAGCGTGCTGCCCGCCCGGGGTTCCAGCACGTTCCATACGGCGCCCACACCGGTCTGGACGCCGCAGCCCAGCGGGGCGATGGAGTCCAGCGGCACGTCGGGGTCGACCTTGACGAGGCCGCGCTCGTCGACCAGGGCGCGCTCGGCGAAGGACGACTGGCCGAAGAAGTGGCCGCCGAGGTCCTGTCCGTCGCGGCTGATGGTGCTGGTGCCGTCGGCGCGGCGGCCGCCGATCAGGTTCAGCGGCAGCCAGGTGGCGCAGTACGCCGGGTGCCCGTCACGGCAGTTGCGGCAGCTGCCGCAGGAGGTGAAGGACAGCACGACGTGGTCGCCCGGCTCGACGGAGGTGACGCCGGGACCGACGGCCTCGACGACACCGGCGCCCTCGTGGCCGAGGACGCCCGGCAGGGGGAAGGGCAGCGCGCCGCTGGCGACACCGAGGTCGGTGTGGCAGAGCCCGGCGGCGACCATGCGGACCAGCGCCTCGCCCGGACCCGGCTGGTCGAGGACGACCTCGGAGAGGGTGAAGGGCGCGCCGCCGGACTCGACCACGGCGGCACGTGTGGTGGTGGACATGCTCGTGTACTCCTTCTTCGGTGGCGGGCCGCCGGAGCGCCGCGGCCCGCCGGTGGTCCCGGGAGGGCGCTCAGTCGAGCGAGACGACGACGGACTTGACCTTGGTGTAGGACTCCAGGGCCTCGGGGCCGTACTCCCGCCCGAAGCCGGAGGACTTCACACCGCCGAAGGGCACGGCCGGGTCGAGCATGGCCCAGTCGTTGATCCAGACGATGCCCGCCTCCAGTTGATCGGCGACGCGGTGGGCGCGGGCCAGGTCCGTGGTCTGCAGGCCCGAGGCGAGGCCGTACGGGGTGGAGTTGGCGAGGGCGACGGCCTCGTCCTCGGTGTCGAAGGGCTGCACGGTGAGGACCGGGCCGAAGACCTCCTCCTGGACGACGCGGGAGTCGTTCGCGAGGTCGGCGATGACGGTGGGCTTGTAGTAGAAGCCGCCGTTCAGGTCGAGGCGCTCGCCGCCGCAGACGATGCGGGCGCCCTCCTTGCGGGCCAGCTCGACGTACTCCTCGACCTTCCTCAGGTGCCGCTCCCCCGCCATCGGGCCGACCACGGTCTCGGGCTGCCGGGGGTCGCCGACGGGCACACCGGGCACGGCGCCGGCGAGGATGCCGACGACGGTCTCGTACAGCGGGCGGGCGACGAGCAGACGGGGGCCGCCCATGCAGAACTGGCCGGTGTTGAAGACGAAGCCCTTGATGATCGCGCCGACGGCCTTCTCGATGTCGGCGTCCTCGAAGACGATGTGGGCCGCGTTGCCGCCGAGTTCCATCGTGACCGGCTTCAGGCCCTCACCGGCGACGCTCGCCGCGTGCCGGCCGACGGCGGTCGAGCCGGTGAACGCGATCTTGTCGACATCGGGGTGGCGGAGCAGGGCCTCACCGGCGACCGGGCCCGTGCCGGTGACGACGTTGTAGACGCCGTCGGGGACGCCGGCCTTCTTGAGCAGCTCCGCCATGTAGAGGGCGCTGAGCGGCGTCTCCTCGGCGGGCTTGTGGACGACCGTGTTGCCGGCCGCGAGCGCCGGGGCGATCTTGCTGCCGGCGAGGATGAGCGGGAAGTTGAAGGGGGTGATCGCGCCGACGACGCCGATCGGACCGCGCTTGGTGTAGGCGAGGCGGTTCATCGGGACGTCGCGGTTGCCGCCGTCCAGGGTCCAGGCGAGGGAGGCGTAGTACTCGTAGTCGTTGGCGGCGTTCGTCACGTCGACGGCGTGGCAGAGCGTGATGGGCTTGCCGACGTCCTGGCTCTCCAGTGCGGCGATGTCGTCGGCGTTCTCACGGATCAGCTGGGCGACCCGGTGGAGCACCCGGCCGCGCTCCCGGCCGCTCAGCCGGGACCAGGCTCCGCTGTCGAAGGCCTCACGCGCGGCCCGTACGGCGTCGTCGACGTCGGCGGCGCCCGCTTCCGCGACGGTCGTGACCACCTGCCCCGTGGACGGGTCGACCACGTCCGTCCGTGCCCCGTCGGCCGCATCGCGCCACTGTCCACCGATGAACAGCCGCCCCGGTCCGCTCTCGAAGGTGGTCGTCATTGCCCACTCCCCAGCCTTGATCGCCAAGTGTTCAACAAACAGGAATCCTGTTGGTCCGCAGTCTCAACACACACAGGTTTCCTGTCAATGCCTTACGCTGACCCCCATGGTCGGCACCAAGGCACCCCCGTCCCTGCTCTATATGGTCAAACAGGTCGAGCTGGTTGTCCGCTCGCACCTGGACGAGCTGGTGAGACCGGCCGGGATCACGGCCCTGCAGTACACCTCCCTGACCGTGCTGGAGCGGCACGACGGGCTCTCGGCGGCGCAGCTCGCCCGCGACTCGTTCGTCACCGCCCAGTCCATCGCGGATCTGGTCCGCAGCCTCGAGAACCGCGGCCTGGTGCGCCGGGAGCGCAACCCGCGCAACCGGCGCGAGCTGCGGATCCTGCTCACCGACGACGGACGCGAGCTGCTCGCCCGCTTCGCCGAACCGGTGCGTGACCTGGAGGAACGCATGATCCGCGAGCTCACCGCACACCAGGCCGAACAGTTCCGGCAGGCCCTGTCCAAGGCATGGCAGGCGCTGTCGTAGACCGTGGTGCGCAAAATTCCGGACGACCGGCCGAAGAAATCAAAGACATATGTCAATCGAACATGCTGAAATTCACCCTGACGGGGGTAACTTGCAGAGCGGGGACGGGTTTTGCCCTCACACAGTCCGGTTGGAGGCGATGCCGTCGTGTCGAGCGACCCCACACCTCCGGGCACCGGCCATCTGCGCGTGCGCGAGGACCGCGGCCGCACCGTGCTCGAACTCCACGGCGAGATCGACATCGCGGCGGCCGTGGAGATCATCCCGCACCTGGACGCGCTGACGGGCCGCCCCGGCGCACGGATCGTGATCGACCTCAGGCACGTCGAGTTCTTCGACTGCTCCGGCCTGCGCCTGCTCCACCGGGCCCGGCACCGGGTCCTCGACCGGGGCGGTGAGCTGCGCCTGGTCTGCACCCATCCACTGACCCTGCGCGTCCTGAAGGTCACGGGCCTGTCCCGGCTGCTGCCTCCGGCGCCCTCGCTCGACGCGGCCCTGGAACAGCCCGAGGCCACCTCCGGCACGTTATGACGCGCTTCAGAGGCCCCTTCCTCGCGAACGGCCTCTGAAGCGCGATCCCACGCGCCGCGGCCTCGCTCGCCGCGACCTCGCTCGCCGCAATCCCTCTCGCCGTGCCCGCCCGCCCAGGGCCGCCCCGCGTCCACGCTTCCGGACGGGTCCTACGGCCGCTCGGCGTCGCCCCGGAGCCCGAGCCTCGTGATCGTGCGGCGGAGCGCGGTGCGGATCGCCTGCGTCGTCGACGGGTCGAGCGGCGTGGAGAGATGGTCGATCTCCAGCCCCGCGACGACCGAGAGAAGGATCTCCGCGTCCGTCTCGGGATCGTCCGAGC
This sequence comes from Streptomyces torulosus, assembly GCF_001419765.1. Classification (GTDB taxonomy): domain Bacteria; phylum Actinomycetota; class Actinomycetes; order Streptomycetales; family Streptomycetaceae; genus Streptomyces; species Streptomyces torulosus. Next base: position 10,329 of record NZ_LIRK01000257.1, on the reverse strand, counting down.
CGAGCCGGCTCGCGACGTGGCCGACCTGGATCTGCAGCGCCTGGCGCCAGGCGCGCGAGACGCGCGCGAGATCCGGCCTGCGGGTCGCCTCGATCAGGAACTCGTACTCCGCGACCAGGCTCGTCCGCGCCTCGGTCAGTCCATGCCGGATGAACGCCGTGAGGTGCTCGGCGACGTCGTCGGCATGGTCGCCACTCCCGACACCCGCGAACGCCGCGAGGACCCGGTCGGCCTCCCGCCGCGTGTGCAACTCGAACGCCTCGAGGATCAGGTCGTCCTTGGTCTTGAAGTAGTAGCCGAGAGCCCCCAGCGGCAACCCCGCTTCCGTCGCGATGGCACGCATGGAGAGCCCGGCGAGCCCCTTGTCCCCGATGACCCGCAGGGCCGCTTCGAGGATGGCCGCTTTGCGGACCCCACCGCGCTCGGTCAGGACAGGGGTGTCTCGCTGCGGGGCGGATCCGCCGGGCCGGCTCATGTCTGTCCTCGTCCCTCTCACCTGTGGGTGACCCGCCCGTGCGGTGGGCCGACGCATCATACCTTTCCCGGAACTTGAACGAACGTACAACTCATTCCAGGAGGTAGCTTCCGCTCGGGACTCGGACCGATGACAGCCCCTGACCCATCAACTAGCTCATCGATCTGCCCAACAAGCGGTGAGCGGGCAGGCCGTTGTCACCTTCGGCCCACTGCTCTACTGTGACGAACGTCCAACTCAGTCACGCCATCGGGCGTCCCGTGATTCGAGGGTGAGCACCGCATGAACCCGACCAGCACCGACGGCCGGCCTGTCGCGATCGTCACCGGGGTCGGCAGCGCGTCCGGCATCGGCTACGCCTGCGCCAGAAGGCTCGCCGAGGACCACACGCTGTTGATCACCTCGACCACCGGGCGGATCCACGAGCGGGTGGCCGAGCTGGCGGGGCGCTGCACCGTGCGGGGGATCGCGGGCGATCTCACGGATCCGCGGTTCGCCGAGTCGGTGGTGGCCGAGGCGATGGACGCGTTCGGCCGGGTCGACGTTCTCGTCAACAACGCCGGTATGGCTTCCGTGGTCCAGCCCGAGGATCCGTCGAGCCTTGCGACGGCCTCCGACGACCAGTGGCGTTCGGCGCTCTCGCGCAACCTCGACACCGCGTTCTACATGACCCGCGCCGCGCTCCGGCCGATGCTCGACCGCGGGTACGGCCGGGTGGTGAACATGTCGTCGCTCTCGGGTCCGGTGATGGCCTACCAGGGCGATGTCGCCTATCACGCGGCCAAGGCGGGCCTGATCGGTCTCACCCGGTCCGCGGCCATGGACACGGCGTCGCGGGGCGTCACGGTCAACGCCGTGGCCCCCGGCTGGATCGCGACCGGAGGGCTCGACGAACACGTGGACGCCCTCGGGGCGGCGACGCCGGTGGGTCGCGCGGGGCGTCCCGACGAAGTGGCCGGCCTGGTGGCGTTCCTGGCCTCGCCGGAGTCGTCCTACGTCACGGGACAGCTGTTCGTGGTGGACGGCGGCAACTCCATCCAGGAGGAACGCGGGCTGGGCCCGGCAGGCGGCCCCCTGACCCTGTTCGCGCGGTAGCCCGTGAGACGCGCGTTCTCCCTTGTCCACCCGTCTGTCCACCCGTCATGCCCCTAGTCAGGAGAAACGAAGGATGGATCTGAACTATCTGTCGGCCGACGAGATGCTGGGAGCGTTTCGGCGGCGCGAGCTGTCCCCGGTGGAGGTCCTGGACTCTCTGATCGAACGGGTCGCCAAGACCAGCGAGGTCAACGCCGTCGCCGAGGAGATGTTCGACGAGGCCCGCGATGTCGCGCGGGCCGCCGAGGCCAGGTACGCGGGGAAGGGCCCGGCGCCCCGGGCGCTCGAAGGTGTCCCGGTCGCGGTGAAGGAGGAGATGCCGATCGCCGGCAGGTCCCATCGCCTGGGCTCCCTGCTGACCGAGGGCAACGTCGCGACGCAGACGCAGCCCATGGTCCAGCGACTGATCGACGCCGGCGCGGTCCTGCACCTGCGGACCACGACGCCGGAGTTCTCGATCGCCGTGACCACCCACTCCGAACTGTGGGGCGTCACCCGCAATCCTTGGAACCTCGACTACAGCCCCGGCGGTTCGTCGGGCGGCTCGGGCGCGGCACTGGCCGCGGGACTCGCCCCGCTGGCCACCGGCTCCGACATCGCGGGCTCCATCCGGGTTCCGTCGGCTCTGTGCGGCGTCGTCGGGTTCCGGCCCCCCTACGGACGGGTGCCGTCGCTGCCGCCGCTCAGTCTCGACACCTACTGCCAGGACGGGCCGATGGCGCGCACGGTCACCGACTGCGCCCTGTTCCAGAACGTGATCGCCGGGCCGGACCCCGTGGACCACGTCTCGGTACCGGCTGCTCCACCGCTCCCGACGACCTTCGGATCGTGTGCGGGACTGAGGGTCGCGCTCGCCGTCACCATCGGTGACTTCCCCGTCGTCCCCGAGGCGGCGGCCAACATCGAGCGCTTCGCGAGCGCCCTGCGGGACGCCGGAGCCGAGGTGACCCCGGTCGAGATCCCGATCACCCGCCAGTCGATCATGGCCACCGCGATGGCGCACTACGGCCTCCTCCTCGGGCCGTCCGTACGGGAGTGGGCACCGGCCGACGACCCGCGGTGGTCACGGAACGTCCTCGATGTCGTCGAGGCGTGCGGGGCGGCCCTGGAGAGCGTCGGGGCCCTGCGGATCGTGGAAGAGGAGGGCCGCATGCACGCCGTGCTCGCCGAGATCCACCGCGACCACGACGCCATCATCTGCCCGACCATGGCCACCACCGGCTACCCGGCGGACGCCACGGCCGCGGAGTCCGTCGAACTCGCCGAGGGCGTGCGGTTCGCCAACCTCGTCAGCCAGTGCCTGACCCAGCTCTTCAACATCGCGAGCCGGCATCCGGTCCTCAACGTGCCCTCGGGTCGCGCGGGCAACGGAGTGCCGACCGGTGTGCAGATCGTCGCCCGGCCGTTCGACGATCTGACCGCGTTCCGCCTCGGGGCGGCCGCCGAGGCACGTCTCGGCCTCTGGAGCGACCCGGACTGGCGGCCCAGGCTGGCCCACCACGGCTGAGGGGCGACGGCCGTTCACCGACGACGCCGTGGTCGACGTCGCCACCCGCGTCGCGCCCGGCCCCGGCCCGATGCTGTCGGAGGACGACGCGGCCCGCCTCCTGCGCGAGCTCGACGCCCTGCCCGCACGCTTCCCCGAGATCGGCGCCGTCCACGGAGAGGACCTCTACCGCGGTGTCGACTCCCGGCATGATCGTCACCTCGGTCGTCCACCTGGCGCTCGTCCGCGTCGGCCGCGGCGCTCGTGGCGAGTCCCGCACGGTCGTCGCGCGTCCCTACCGGGCATCTCCCCTGTGACCTGAGGCGCCCGGCGCCACGAATGCTCAGTGACCCGGCAGCGCGTCGAACAGCGCGCTGACGGACTCGCCGTTGTGGATCCGGCGCACTGCCTCGGCGAAGGCGGGGGCGATGGAGAGGACCCGCAGTTTCTCGGTGCGCTCCTCGACCGGCACGGGCACCGTGTTGGTGCACACGATCTCCAGGACGTCCGGCTGCTCGCCCAGCCGTTTGAGGGCCCCGGCCGCGAACAGCCCGTGGGTGCAGGCCACCCGGATCGAGCGCGGCCCCAGCTCCCGCAGCCGCTGGAGGAGTTCCAGGACGGTACTGCCCTTGGCGATCTCGTCGTCGAGCACGATGACGTCCCGCCCGGCGACCTCGCCGATCACCGAGCTGATGCTCACCCGGTCGTCCGCGAAGCGCTGCTTGGCCCCCGCGGCGACCTGCGCGCCGATCATCCGCGCGAACGCCGCCGCCTCCTTGGCGTTGCCCAGGTCCGGGGAGACGACCGTCGTACGGCTCAGGTCGTACTGGCGGAAATGCGCGGCCAGCTCCCGCAGTGCGTGCAGATGATCGACCGGCACCGAGAAGAAGCCGTGCACCTGCGGCGAGTGCAGGGTCATCGTGAGCACCCGCCCGGCCCCCGCCGAGACCAGCAGATCCGCGACGAGACGACCGCCGATGGAGATGCGCGGGGCGTCCTTCTTGTCGGAGCGGGCGTACGAGTAGTGCGGCATGACCACGGTGATCCGGCCCGCCGAGGCGCCGCGCGCCGCGTCGCACATCAGGAGCAGTTCGACGAGGTGCTCCTGCACCGGCGCGACCAGCGGCTGCACCAGGAACACGTCCCGCTCCCGGCAGTTGCCCTGGAGCTGCACCTCCAGACAGTCGTTCGCGAACCGGCTCACCCGGGACGGGCTCAGCGGCACCCCGAGGTGCGCGCAGATCTCTTCCGCCAGTTCGGGGTGGGCGCTGCCGGTGAAGACGGCGATGTCACGCACGGTCGGCTCCTCGCATGAACATGATCAATACGGGTTGCGCGGCTCATGCTACTGGCCGTCCCTTCTACGCCGTTTCGGGCGTCCGCTGCGGGACGAAGGGCGCCGCCGGTCCTACGGCGAAGTACGGACAATCCTCAACTCCGCGTTCCCCCAAGGTCTCTGCGGGCATTCGTTGAATCAGGAAGGAGGGCCGTCGACATGACGACGTCCATCAAGCGCACGCGTCTGCCCGGCTGGGCCAAGGTGCTCATAGCCGTGGTGGTCCTCATCGTGGTGCTGCTGGCCGCGCTGAGGTTGCTGGTCTTCAAGGGGTTCGACGACATGTTCGGCACCGAGGAGCACGACCGCTCGGGGCCCACCCTGCTCCGGTCCATCCAGGACATGAGCCGCTACGAGGCCGCCTCGGGCAACTTCCAGGTGGTCGTCGACCTGGAGAAGGACGCCAAGTACCTGCCGGACGCGATCCGCGGCACCCGCACGCTGTACGTCGGCGCGGGCACCGTCGACGCCTATGTCGACCTCGGCAAGGTCGGCGACGACGACGTGAAGGTGAACAAGGACCGCACATCGGCCACCATCAACCTCCCGCACGCCCGGCTCGGCACCCCCGCCCTCGACACCGAGCACTCCTACGCCGTCTCCAAGCAGCGCGGCCTCCTCGACCGTCTCGGCGACCTGTTCTCCGACAACCCCAACAGCGAGCAGGCCGTCCAGCGGCTGGCCGTCAAGCACATCGGCGACGCCGCCGAGGACAGCCGGCTGACGGACCGCGCCGAGGCCAACACCACCGACATGCTCGAAGGGCTGCTGAAGTCCCTGGGCTTCAAGGAGGTGAAGGTGATCTACGGCGGCTGACCCGCTCACCGGGACCTCCCGGAGCGCGCATCGCAGGCCGCTTCAGGGGTAACCGCCTTGGTACACAAGGAAGTTGAAACTGGGAGGGTTGGATGGCCCGTACGACCTCACGTTCCCGGTCCACCGTCTCGGGCCGCCGTTCGCCGACCGCGCAAGGCGATCGACGGCCCCTTCCGCTGCCCGTGCGGGTGCTGGTGATGGCGCTGGCCTTCGCGGCCATGGTGGCGTTCGGCGCGGTGCTGGCGGGGCTCACGCTCCAGCCGTCACCGGCGTCGGAGGCCCTCACGCACAGCAACCTGCGCCCCGGCAGCTCCCTGGAGCTCTACTGGCACCACCCGTCCCCTCGTGACGCCGTCAAGCAGCTCGGCGGGAACGTCCTGCTGGGGGTGCCCTTCGGCATCCTGCTGCCGGTGCTGGCGCCGGGGACCCGCGGACTGCTGCGGGTGCCCGCGCTGACGGCCCTGATGATGCTGCTGGTCGAACTGGTGCAGGGCGCAGTGGTGACCGGCCGCGCGTTCGACATCGACGACGTCATCCTCAACACCACGGGAGCCCTGCTGGGCTATCTGCTGCTCGGCCGGCGGCTCGGCCGGGCCGTGCACGCACCCGCCGCGCGGAAGCGGCCCAAGACCCCGCGCGGCGGCACCGCCGGGCGGCCGCGGGGTGCCGGCAAGCCGGCGTCCCGCAAGGTCGCCTGGCGCCTGCCCCGCCGGGCCAAGGGAGGGGCCGGCGCCGCCGAACGGGCTAGCGCGGCGTCCAAGTGAACTTGTCGCCGCCCACCCAGCGCACCTGCTCCGGGTCGTCGAGGTCATGGACGGTGATCCCGTACGCCGCGGCGGCCTGGAGCACGTCCGTCATCGCCTTGGCCTCGCCGACCACCTGACCGTCGATCTCCACGATGCGGAACGGCGGCGTACCCGGCTGCACCCCGAGCACCATGACCCGGGGGTGGGAGATGTAGGGACTCGCGATTTCCGTCATGTCTAGAGCGTAGGCCCGTTCCGCCGTCCGTGACCGGGCGGCGGACGGCCGCCGTGCGGGTACCCGGCGCCTGGGCGAGTCTGTAAAGCGGAACGCTGGAGGTGCCATGGATCCCGTCGAGGCCCTGGAGCGGATCGCCTTCCTGCTGGAGCGGGACCGGGCCCCCACGTATCGGGTACGGGCGTTCCGTACGGCCGCAGAGGTGCTCGGCGCGTTTCCGGCGGACGAGGTGGCCGAGCGGGCGGTCTCGGGGTCGCTGGAGTCGCTGAAGGGGATCGGGCCGAAGACCGCGCAGGTGGTGCGGGAGGCGCTGGCCGGGCAGGTGCCGGACTATCTGGGGAAGCTGGAGCGGGAGGCCGAGACCCCGCTCACGGACGGCGGCCACCGGCTGAGGGAGCTGATCCGGGGCGACTGCCATGTGCACTCGGACTGGTCGGACGGGGGCAGCCCGATCGAGGAGATGGGGCGGACCGCCGCACGCCTCGGCCACGAGTGGGCGGTCCTCACCGACCACTCGCCCCGGCTGACCGTCGCGCGTGGCCTGTCCCCCGAGCGGCTGCGCGAGCAGTTGGACGTGGTGGCCGCGCTGAACGAGACCTGGGCGCCGTTCCGGCTGCTCACGGGCATCGAGTGCGACATCCTCGACGACGGCTCGCTGGACCAGGAACCCGAGCTGCTGGACCGCCTCGACGTCGTCGTGGTGTCGGTGCACTCCAAGCTGCGGATGGACGCCCGGTCGATGACCCGGCGCATGGTCGCCGCGGTCCGTGACCCGCGCTCCGACGTGCTGGGGCACTGCACGGGGCGGCTGCTCACAGGGCAGGGCCGGCCGGAGTCGGAGTTCGACGCGGACGCGGTGTTCGCGGCCTGCGCGGAGACCGGCACGGCCCTGGAGATCAACTCCCGGCCGGAGCGACTGGACCCGCCCCGGCGGCTGCTGCGGCGGGCGGTGGAGGCCGGGGTGCTGTTCTCCGTGGACACGGACGCGCACGCGCCGGGGCAGCTCACCTGGCAGATCCACGGGTGTGCGCGAGCCGAGGAGTGCGGGGTACCCGAGGACCGGGTGGTGACGACGTGGGGCGTGGAGGACCTGCTGCGGTGGGCCCACGACCGGGAGGTACCCGTGCCGGGCGCCCCGCGGGCAGCACCGCCCCTTTCGGAACGCGAGAAGTGACACCCGATGCGAGGAAAGGTGCGTCATGGCCAAGGCCGCTGTGTTCGATGTCGACGGGACCCTCGTCGACACCAACCATCTGCATGTGGTCGCCTGGTGGGAGGCGTTCCGTCAGGCCGGGCACCAGGTGGCGATGCACGACATCCACCGGGCGGTGGGGTTGCCGTCGCGGGACCTGATCACCCATGTGCTGGCCGAGGAGCCGAAGCCGGAGGAGAGCGACGCGCTGAGCGCGGCGCACAAGGCGTTGTACGGGACGTACTTCGAGCGGTTGCCCCCGCTGCCGGAGGCCGGACGGCTGCTGCGGCGGCTCGACGGGCAGGGCTGGCGGGTGGTGCTGGCGACGTCCGCCAGCGGGCTGGAACTGGCCGCGCTGCGGCGCGCGATCGGCGCGGACGACGCCATCATGGCGACGGCGAGCGCGGAGGACGTGGCCGAGGGCAAACCGGCCCCCGACCCGGTGGAGCACGCGCTGGAGCTGGCGAAGGCCCCGGCCGAGCGGTCGGTGTTCGTCGGGGACACGGTGTGGGACATGCGGGCCGGCGTCCGGGCGGGGGTCCGCTGTGTGGCCGTGCTCAGCGGGGGCATCCCGCGTCCCGAGCTGGAGGCGGCCGGCGCGGAGATGGTGTTCCGGAATCCGGCGCATCTGCTGGCCGCGCTGGACGACAGCCCGCTGGGCCGCGAGGAATGACCTGACGAGGGCCGCCGCGGCCCGCCCCGGCGACGTGACGCGGATCACCGGCGAGGTGCGGATCGGAGGGAACAGCCACGGGTGGTTGCCCGTTGAACAAACCGTGGGTGTGGATGGGACAGTGTCCCCGGGCCTCACCTTCTGCGCACAGGGACGATCGTTCGGCTGAAGCCCTGTGGAGCGTTTCGCCGAGAGGCGACCGCCATCCGCACCCACACACAGACCGCCCCGACCGTGATTCCCCCGTCCGGTCGGGGCTTCTCCTTTTCGTGATGCGGGAGCGACCGGCCGTTCTCCGTGAGCGGGAGCGTCACTCGGCTTCTCGTGAGCGGGAGCGTCAGTCCGTGAGGTCCCGTGGGCCGTACAGGGCGGCGGGCGAGCCCGTCATCAGGGCCCAGTAGCGGTCGCCGTACGACCAGTGCCACCACTCGGTGGGGTAGTTGACCAGCCCGGCCTCCGTGAGGGCGGCCCCCAGGGTCTCCCGGTGGGCGCGGGCCTCGGCGGGGATGTTCCCGGCGCCCGTGTAGCAGGCGCCCGCGCTGTCCTCGGGGCTGGCGTTGACCGGCGTACCGCAGTCGAGTTCGCGGCCGTCGGCGTCGACGAGGGTCAGGTCGACGGCGGCGCCCGCCGAGTGCGGGGCCAGCTCGGGCGGCGACACATAGCGGCTGGCCGCCGTGCGGAGGCGGGCGGCGTCCCAGTCGGGGTGCAGGGCGCGCATCTCGGCCGTGTACTCGTCGAAGTACCGGCGTTGCAGGTCCGGGGGCCGGTACCCCTCGACGAACAGCAGGCGCAGACCGTCCGGCAACAGTGTCTGGGCCCGGACCAGCCTCTCCAGCACGCCCGCGCGCAGATGGGCGTAGGCACCCGTGGCGTCGGCCTTGCGGGGGTCGACCGGCAGGGGACTGTCCCGGCGTACGTCGACGAGCGGCTCGTCGCAGTCGTGCACGGGTACGGCCGCGACCTCGGGATCGGACATCAGGATGATCTCGGTCATGGGGGTGATCCTCTCGTGGGCGCGTCGGGTCACCGCGGGAATCGGCCAGACCGGCGCCCGCCGGGGAGGGCCGCCGCGTGCATCGGCGTGGTCCGGGTACTCGTGGGCGGCCCTGGAAGTCGCGGCGCGAGAGGAGTCAGCGGTGAACAAGGAGTCCGGCGACAGGATCGTGATCACGGGCGCCACCGGCAATGTCGGAACGAGCCTGGTACGGCTGCTCGCGGAGGACGAGCGGGTCGGGCAGGTGCGGGGCCTCGCCCGTCGGGTCCCCGACTGGTCGCCCGAGAAGACGGAGTGGTCGGCCGTGGACCTGGGGTCCGGGGACGCCGATCTGACGAAGGAGTTCGAGGGGGCGACGGCGGTCGTCCATCTCGCGTGGGCCTTCCAGCCCACCCATGACCCGGCCGCCACCTGGCGGACCAATGTGCTCGGCAGCATGCGGGTCTTCGAGGCGGTGGCGGCGGCGAAGGTCCCGGCCCTGGTGCACGCCTCCTCGGTCGGCGCGTACTCGCCGGGCCCGAAGGACCGGTCCGTCGACGAGTCGTGGCCGACGCACGGCTGGCCGGACGCCGCGTACTGCCGGGAGAAGGCGTATCTGGAGCGTGCCCTGGACTCCTTCGAGTACGAGCATCCCGAGGTGCGGGTGGTGCGGATGCGGCCCGCGTTCCTGTTCAAGCGGGAATCGGCGAGCGAGCAGCGCCGGATCTTCGGCGGACGTCTTCTGCCGGGGCCGCTCGCCCGGCCCGAGCTGCTGCCGTTCCTGCCCGACATCCCGGGGCTGCGGGTGCAGGCGCTGCACACCGACGACGCCGCCCACGCGTACCGGCTGGCGCTCCACTCCGATGTGCGCGGCGCCTTCAACCTGGCGGCCGAGCCGCCCGTGGACGCGGGGCTGCTGGGCGAGATGACGGGGTCGCGGCCGATGCGGCTGCCCCGGGCCGCCGTCCGGTCGGCGGTCGCCGCCGCGTGGAACCTGAGGCTGCTGCCCGCCTCGCCGCACCTCTTCGACGCGGTGCTGCGGCTGCCGCTGATGGACTGCAGCCGGGCCCGCGACGAGCTGCACTGGCGGCCCGAGCGGACGGCCGTGGAGGTGCTGGAGGAGTTCCTGGAGGGGCTGCGGCAGGGTGCTGGCGCCGACACGGAACCGCTGCGGGGCCGGAAGGTGGGCTGAGCAGCCGCCCGAAAGGTGGGCTGAGAGCGGCCCGGACATGACGGCTGGGGAGCACGCCCCCGGACATGACGGCGCCTCCCCGGGTCCCACCGGGGAGGCGCCGTCATGTC
>NZ_LIRK01000256.1 GCF_001419765.1 Streptomyces torulosus | reverse complement strand
TGGCCGGGCGGTGTCACCACGGGAACCGGCGGGCAGCGCGGCAGCCGACGCGTCGTGGCTACCCGGCGACGAACTGGGTGAGGATCGCCTGTACCTCGTAGATGTCCACGCCCTTGGTGAACGTCTTCTCGATCGGTTCGTGGGTGCCGGAGAGCCAGATCTTCAGCTCGGCGTCGAGGTCGAAGTGGCCGGCCGTCTCCACCGAGAAGTGCGTGATGCTGCGGTACGGGACGGAGTGGTACTCGACCTTCTTGCCGGTGATCCCCTGCTTGTCGATCAGGATGAGACGGCGGTCGGTGAACAGGATGGTGTCGCGGATCAGCAGGAACGCGGCGTGGACCTGCTCCCCGTGACCCAGCAGACGCGCGTAGTCCTGCTGGGCCTTACCGGGATTGACGGTATGCGCGTTTCCGAACAGTGCCATGCACGGGGAGACGCTCACCCGCACCCCCAGGGTTGCCTCCGACTACGCTGCGCTGCGCTGCCGGACGGCTACCGGGGCTCCCCCGGACTACTGGTCCGAGAAGACGTCCTCGGCGGTCGGGGCGGTGACGGCACGCCGGAGCCAATGGCGCAGGATCTCGGGATCGGCACAGCCGGTGATGCGCTCCCGCGCCGCTTCGGTGACGGCGACACCCCGCTCCGCCAGGACGGCCAGAACATCCTCGGCGGCCCGCCGAGCCTCGCCCTCGGCCGGGCCCTCGGCTCGGCCTTCGATCCCGGGCGCCATGACCTTCGTGACAGCCGAGGGTCTACCGTCCCCGGCCGGCCGGCGCCCTGCCACTGGTGACCCCGTTCCTGCCTGAGCGGCGGCAGTGGTCGGCCACGCCAGGCGTCGCCGACCGCTGCGAGCGCGGGCAGGTGGAGTGACTCCGGGTACGGGGCCGAGGGGCCCGCACGAGCGACCTCGGCTCAGCCGCCCACCACGGGCCTGGATCCGATGGCCGCGCAGGCCGCCTCCTCCGTGGGATGGCCGTCCGCCGGATAGATCACCGGACCGCCGAGCATTTCCTGGCCGTCGGTGTCCGAGGACTCGCCGTGGTCGGGCTGCGCGTTCGGGTGGTAGCAGGTCGCGAACCGGGTCGGCTTGGGGGTGACCCGTTCCGCGCCGGGCTCGGACTGGTTCCACATCCGATCCCAGGCTGCCGCGCAGGAACGGGCGGCAGCACGCGGATCGAACTTGGTCTTCAACGGCAGCTGACTCAGGTCCGCCTCGGCCGACAGGGTGCGGGCGCACATGACGTTGCGCCCGTGCTCGTCCCATGGCCCGAGGGTGGCCACGGCCGTGGCACCGGCGCCTCCGAGAAGCGCGGCCGTGACCGCGCCCACCAGCACCAGGCGCCGGCGCTTCCTGGAGCCGACCGTGGCGGGCGGCTGTTCGGTACGCCGCAGGATTTCCCGCAGCACGGCTTGGCCGTCGGCGGACGCCGCCCAGCCGTCGGTGCCGTCGGCGTCAGGGCGCAGTGCGCGGACGGTGGCGAGGTCGGGAGCCTGGCTCTGCTTGGTGGCGATCTGCTTCATGCCGATTCCTCCTGGACGAAGCGGGGACGAGGCTGGGGGTGGGGGTGGGCACCGTGGACGGACTGTGCCTGTTCCGCGCGGGTCACCTCTGCCCTGAAGCGCTTGCGTGCCCGGTGCAGACGCACGGCGAAGGCGGCGGCGGTGCAGCCCATGACCACGGCCGCCTGTCTGGCCGTCAGGCCGTACCAGGTGCTCAGCAGCAGCGTCTCCCGGTCCTGCTCGGACAGCGCCGACAGCGCGGCGGCCACCTCGGTACGCGTTCCTATCGCATCACCGATCTCCTCTGCCCCTGACCGGTCGGCCATCGCCGCCATGCGCACGGTCAGTGCCCGGTGGCGCTGGTCGGATCGCACACGGTTGGCGAGCAGCCGCCGTGCCGCGGCGAGCAGCCACGGCAGGGCGTCGCCGGGCACGGACTCGGACTTGCGCCAGGCCAGCACGAAGGTCTCCGAGAGGATGTCCTGTGCTGTCTCCCGGTCCGTGCGGTGCAGGAGATACGCCAGGACCCGGTCGGCATGAGCCGTGTAGAGGGCTTCCAGCGCCCTGTGTCCGTCGGGGTCCGCATGTTCACCGGCGGTTGTTCGTCGTCTCACTGCACCTCCATGGTTCCGGCCGTCGACGGCCATCGGTCCGTCAACCAGGAGATGTGCGGCAGGGCCGGATCTCTTACACCCTCCGCCGGACGAACGTCACCCTCGCACCGCGGCACCACACATGCCACATCCATCGACCGCTCGCTCTGCCACGGGCCCGCACGATCACGGACTGCACGTCAGGGCACTTCGCCGAGGCATGGGGGGACAGGAGGACGCTGAAGCGGCGCGGGGAAGGAGGAGCTGGGTGGGTATTTTCCCTGGGGCACGTCACTTGCCGGCGGTCGAGCGGACGACGTCGGTGACCACTCAGGGGGCGGTCGTCCTGCTCGTTCTCGTGGCGTCGCACGGCGGTCTGTCGCTCTCTGCGACAAACGGGCCCGGTGACGTCGTACCACGTCACCGGGCCCGCTCAGGTGTACCGGGGAGTTACGCCGGCTCGCCGCCGAAGCGCTCCTTGTACGTCTCCAGGTCGTCCTCCGTCAGCTTGGCGAAGAGGACGGGGGGGACGGTGAAGGGGGTGCCGGCGGGGATCGAGGTCAGGGACCTGGCCTGTTCCGGGGTGACCCAGGTGGCGGTGTCGGCCTCTAGGGCGAAGGCGCCGCGCATGGCGGCCGAGGAGGTCGGGATGAACGGCTCGGAGACCACCGCGTAGAGGTGGATGAGGTTCATCGCCGTGCGGAGGGTGAGGGCCGCGGCCTCCTGGTCGGTCTTGATCTCCAGCCAGGGCGCCTTCTCCTCCAGGTAGGAGTTGCCCGCCGACCACAGCGCGCGCAGCGCCGCCGCCGCCTTGCGGAACTGGAGCGCCTCCATGTGCTCCTCGTACTCCGCGAGGAGCCGCGCGATCTCCTCGCCCAGCTTCGCCTCGGCCTCACCGGCCGCCGCACCCGCCGGGACCTCGTCGCCGAAGCGCTTGCGGGAGAAGGACAGCACGCGGTTGACGAAGTTGCCGAGTGTGTCGGCGAGGTCCTTGTTGACCGTGGCGGTGAAGTGCTCCCACGTGAAGGACGAGTCGTCCGACTCGGGCGCGTTGGCGATCAGGAAGTAGCGCCAGTAGTCCGCCGGGAGGACCTCCAGGGCCTGGTCGGTGAAGACGCCCCGCTTCTGCGACGTCGAGAACTTCCCGCCGTAGTACGTCAGCCAGTTGAACGCCTTGACGACGTCGACCTTCTTCCACGGCTCACGGACGCCCAGCTCGGTGGCCGGGAACATCACGGTGTGGAAGGGGACGTTGTCCTTCGCCATGAACTCCGTGTAGCGGACGTCGGTGTCGACATCGAACCACCAGGACTTCCAGTCGCGGTTCTCCGGGTCCTGGTCCGACCACTCCTTCGTCGCGCCGATGTACTCGATCGGCGCGTCGAACCACACGTAGAAGACCTTGCCCTCGGCGGCCAGCTCCGGCCAGGTGTCCGCGGGGACCGGGACGCCCCAGTCCAGGTCACGGGTGATCGCCCGGTCGTGCAGGCCCTCGGTCAGCCACTTGCGGGCGATGGACGACGCCAGCTGCGGCCACTGGTGCTCGTGCGCCGCGACCCACGCCTCGACCTCGTGCTGCAGCTTCGACTGCAGGAGGAACAGGTGTTTGGTCTCGCGGACCTCCAGGTCCGTGGAGCCGGAGATGGCCGAGCGCGGCTCGATCAGGTCGGTCGGGTCCAGGACGCGGGTGCAGTTCTCGCACTGGTCCCCGCGGGCCTTGTCGTAGCCGCAGTGCGGGCAGGTGCCCTCGACATAGCGGTCCGGGAGGAAACGGCCGTCGGTGGGCGAGTACACCTGGCGGATCGCCCGCTCCTCGATGAACCCGTTCTCCTTGAGCTTGCGGGCGAAGTGCTGCGTGATCTCCACGTTCTGCTCGGACGAGCTGCGGCCGAAGTAGTCGAACGCGAGGGCGAAGCCGTCGTAGACGGCCTTCTGCGCGTCGTGCGCCTGCGCGCAGAACTCGTCGACGGGGAGGCCCAGCTCCTTCGCCGCCAGCTCCGCCGGGGTGCCGTGCTCGTCCGTCGCACAGATGTACAGGACGTCGTGGCCACGCTGGCGGAGGTACCGGGAGTACACGTCCGCCGGGAGCATGGACCCCACCATGTTGCCCAGGTGCTTGATCCCGTTGATGTACGGAAGGGCGCTGGTGATGAGGTGTCGAGCCATCGGGGGATGCTCCCAGGTCGGTCGATTTCGTAAGGCGTGAGTCTTGAAATCCTAGCCGACATGGGGGTGCCGCCCGCCTCCCGTTTTGCGGGGTGGGAAGCGGACGGCACGGGACGCCCCGGTGAGGGGCGTGGTGGAGGGTTACGGGCGCCAGGCGGCCAGGATGCCCTCGTAGACCTCGGCGTCGGTCAGCTCGCGCGGGGTCTCGCCGGCCAGGAAGTGCGAGGCGTTGCCCGTCTTGAGCTTGCGGAGGTAGTCGAACGCCTTGTTCTCCGGGTCACCGAAGGCGACGAAGGCGAAGTGCACGCCGGGGTGGTTCTTCGCGGCGTCCGTGAGCGCCTGGGTGGCGGGGGTCTTCGCGTCCGGGGCGCCGTCCGTCTGGAAGACGACGAGGGCGGGAGCGGTGGGGTCCGCCGACTTCTGGTGCTGGGCGAGCACCTCCTCGACGGCCGCGTGGTAGCTGGTGCGGCCCATGCGACCGAGGCCGTTGTGCAGCTCGTCGATCTTGTTCTCGTGCTCGGCGAGGGTGAGTTCCCCGGTGCCGTCGAGCTCGGTGGAGAAGAACACGACGGGCACGGTGGCCTCGGGGTCGAGGTGGGCGGCGAGGGCGAGGGTCTGCTCGCCGAGGGCCTGGGCGGAGCCGTCCTTGTAGTACGGGCGCATCGACGCGGAGCGGTCGAGGACGAGGTATACCTTGGCGCGGGCACCGGTGAGGTCGTGCTTCTTCAGGACGGTGCCGGCGCTCTTGTAGGCCGTGGAGAGGCCGGGGGCGCTGGAGCGGACGCGGGTCGCGGGCGTCGCGGGGCGAGCGGCCTCGGCTTCGGGGGCGGCTGTGGTCTCCGGGGCGTCCGGGGATGCGACGGTGTCCGTGGGTTCGGGCGTGTCGGCGGGCTGCGTGGGGTCGCCGGCTGCCGCCACGACCTCGGGGGCGGGCACGGGCTCGGGTGCCTTCACTGCCTCCGGCTCGGGTGCCTTCTCGGCTTCGGGCTCGGGTGCCTCGACGGGCTCCGGCTCGGACTCCTCCGCCGCGGGGGCCGCCGCCTGCGGCTCCGCCTCGGCGGCAACCTCCGGCTCCGAGGGCTTGGCGGCGTCGGCCTCCGGCTCGGGCGTCGTGGCGGCCTCGGGCTCGGGGGCGGGCTCGACCTGCGGCTCCGCCTCGTCCGCGGCCTCGGGTGCCGCGGCCGCCTCGGGCTCGGCGCCAGACTCGACCTCGGGCTCCTCGACCTTCTCGGCCTGCGGCTCGGCGTCAGCCTCCTTCGCGGCCGTCGGCTCCGCCTGGGCCTGCGGCTCACCCTTCGCAACGGGCTCCGCGGCGGACTCCGCCTCGGCCTCCGGCTCACCCTCCGCGACAGGCTCCGCCTCGGCCGCAGTGGCGGTCTCCGTGACCGCCGGCTCCGCCTCCGCGACCGCCTTCTCGGCCTCGACCACGGACTCGGCGGCCTCCGGGGCGGCCTCGGGCGCAGCCTCCGCCTTCGGCTCAGCGGCTGCCGGGACGGCCTCCGCCTCGACCTGCGCCTCTTCCTCTCCCTCGGCCTTGGCCTCAGCCTCGGGCTCCGCCACCGGCGTACCGGCCTCGGCCTTCGCAGGCTCCGCCTCGACCACCTCGGCCTCGGCCGCCGCACGCTCAGCCTCGGCTTCCTCCGCCTTGGCCTCCGCGGGCTCCGCCTCGTCCTTCGCCTCGACGACCGCCTCGGGCTCCGCCACCGGCGTACCGGCCTCGGCCGTCGCCGCAGGCTCCCGCTCCTCCGTCCGCGGCTTCGGCACCGTCACGTTGTCGAAGGCCGCCGAGACCAGCTCGTCGACGACGGACGAGGCCGGCTTGGGTCCGGACCCCTGGGCCGGAAGCTTCGGCTCGGTCTCCCGCGAGGAGCCCCGCTCCTCATCCCGCGCGGCACCCGGCTCGGCCTCCCGCAGGGAACCCGGCTCGGCCTCCCGCAGGGAACCCCGTGAGGGCTCGGTGGTGGCTGATTCGGCACTCCCCTGGGGGGCCGTGGTCGTCGGTTCTGTCGGGGAGACCTGCTCCGCCTCCTGCGAAGGGACAGTGTCGCGCCCCTTGCGTGAGCGGGAGAACGCGTTCCGCAGGAGAGAGAGAATGCCCATGTGCGCAACCCTTCGCGTGAGTTGTAGCCCGTCAATCCCTGGCCAGGACGGACACGTAAGGTTAGCCGCCGCGATTGGCGATCTTGGGGTGGGGCGGGAGGTTTCACTAACCCCGCGACTGAGAGCTGTCAATACCGCCCCAACTGCCGTGGGTTCACCTGCCGTTCACTCTCCGTCCCCGTTCTCGAACACATGCGCCCCTAGCGTCGCGCTCACACCAAAGGCACATAAGAGGGAGCGCAACGTGCGCAAGCTGCTGCCCATGATCGGCTCGCACCCCGGCGGCCGTTCCGCCATGACCTGTCGGTTCCGCTGTGGTGACGCCTGCTTCCACGAGGTGCCGAACACCAGTGCGAACGAGTACGTGGGCGATGTGATCGCCTCCGCGCTCAGCCGCCGGTCCGTGATGCGTGCCGCCGCCGTCGTCTCCGTGGCCACCGCGGCCGGTACGGCGACGACGCTCGGCACCGCCCCGCGGGCCGCCGCGGCCGACGCCGGGACCACCGCCACCACCAAGAGCACCCCGAAGCCCAAGGCGGCCCGTGGCCTGCGGTTCGACGCCGTCGCGCCCAACACGGCGGACGCCGTGACCGTCCCCGGGGGATACAAGCAGAACGTCGTCATCCGCTGGGGCGAGCCCATCCTGCGCGGTGCCCCGGCGTTCGACCCGGAGAAGCAGACGGGCGCGGCCCAGGCCGGGCAGTTCGGCTACAACAACGACTTCCTCGCGCTGCTGCCGCTCCCCGGCGAGCGCGGCCGCAAGCTCCTCGTGGCCAACCATGAGTACACCGACGAGATGCTCATGTTCCGCGGCTACGACGCCGCCAACCCGACCCGCAACCAGGTCGAGGTCGCCTGGGCGGCGCACGGTCTGTCCGCCGTCGTCGTCGAGGAGGACCGGCGGACCGGCAAGCTCACCGCCGTGCCCCGGCACCACCTCAACCGGCGGGTCACCGCCACCACCGCGTTCCGGCTGACCGGCCCCGCCGCCGGCTCGGACCTCCTCAAGACCTCCGCCGACCCGACCGGCCGCAAGGTCCTCGGCACGCTCAACAACTGCTCCGGCGGCACCACCCCCTGGGGCACCACGCTGCACGGCGAGGAGAACTTCAACCAGTACTTCGCCAACAGCAGTCGGCCCACCGACAAGCGGTACGGCATCGGCACCGGCCCCACCGAGCGCAAGTGGGAGCGGTTCGACAAGCGGTTCGACGTGGCCCAGGAGCCGAACGAGGTGCACCGTTTCGGGTACGTCGTCGAGTTCGACCCGTACGACCCGACGTCCACGCCGCGCAAGCACACCGCCCTCGGCCGCTTCAAGCACGAGGCCGCGACCATCCGGCTCACCGCCGACGGCCGTCCCGTCGTCTACTCCGGTGACGACGAGCGCTTCGACTACTTCTACAAGTTCGTCAGCAGCAAGCGGATGAAGAAGGGGTCGAGCCGCGCCGTGCGCGAGCACAACCTCTCGCTGCTCGACGAGGGCACCCTCTACGTCGCCAAGCTCACCGGTGACTCCCCCGCCATCGAGATCGACGGCACGGGCAAGCTCCCGGCCGACGGCGAGTTCGACGGCAGCGGCGAGTGGATCCCGCTGGCCACCGCGGCCGCCAAGGGCGCCGTCTCGCATGTCGAGGGCATGACCGCCGACGAGGTCTTCGTCTTCACGCGGCTCGCCGGTGACAAGGTCGGCGCGACGAAGATGGACCGCCCCGAGGACATCGAGCCCAACCCGGTCACCGGCAAGGTCTACGTCGCCCTCACCAACAACTCCAACCGCGGTGTCGGCGCCAACCCCAAGGCGGACGAGGCCAACCCCCGCAACGCCAACAAGCACGGCCAGGTCCTGGAGCTCACCGAGCGCTGGAACCGGCCCGAGAGCACCCGGTTCGCCTGGCTGCTGTTCCTCGTCGCGGGCGACCCCGACGACCCGGCCACGTACTTCGCGGGCTTCCCGAAGGACGACGTGTCCCCGATCTCCTGCCCGGACAACGTCGCCTTCGACCCGTACGGCAACCTGTGGATCTCCACCGACGGCAACCAGCTCGGCTCGCACGACGGCCTCTTCGGCGTGGCGACCAAGGGGGAGCGCCGTGGCGAGCTGAAGCAGTTCCTGACGGTGCCCAGCGGCGCCGAGACCTGCGGTCCGATCATCACCGACCGCCGTGTCCTGGTCGCGGTGCAGCACCCGGGTGAGCTGGACGGCGCCTCCGTCGAGAACCCCAAGAGCACCTGGCCCGACGGCCCCGGCAAGATCGTCCGCCCGGCGGTGGTCGCGGTCTACCGCGCGGACGGCTGCGACATCGGCGTCTGAGTCAGGGGCACTGCGGTGACGGACCTCTGTCCGTGCAGATGCGAACGCGGGCCGTTCTCCCGGTGGGAGGACGGCCCGCGGTGCGTCGCCGTGCGGCTCAGGGGGCCAGGCAGCTCACGCCCGGCGCGGCGGACGGGTCCAGCAGGCCGGCCGGGTCGAGGAGGGCGGCCGGGTCGGCCAGCTCGGCGACACCGGCGGGGGTCTCGGTGAGGCAGGTGACCGTGGCCGCCGGGTCCGGGGCCGCGTGGGCGGCCGGGGCCAGGGCGCCGGCGAGGGCGAGGGTTCCGAGCAGGACGGTGGCGGTGCGCCGCATGGCGAACATCCCCTTGTCAGAAAGGAAGTGAATCGTCCGGTTGGACGGATCCGATCATTACGGCTTTCCGCCTGCGAACTCTCCTCCCGTCACCCGTGCGGGGCGGGCGTAACGATTCAGCACCCTGTGCCGGGTTGACCGCCCCACCCCTGCCGGACGGCGTCCGTCCGTGCCTGACGACGCCCGCCCCCGCCGGATGACGGGTGCCCCTGCCCGATGACGTGTGCCCTGCCGGGCGGCGTCCCGGTCTAGCGGGCGGCGTCCCTGTCGGGCGGTGAGGTGATCGTCCGGGCCGCCGCGACCTCCTGCCGCAGTGCCTCCAGGACGCTTCCGGGCGGACCGCTCAGGTCGGACCGCACCTCGTAGAGGACGTCCGTCCTCCGCAGTCCCTCCGCCAGTTCCCGCAGTTGCAGGGCGACATGGTCGACCTCGGCGGCGGACGGCGGCCGCGCCCCCTGCTTCACCCGGACCCGGGCCGCCGTCGTCGCGTCGACGATCCGCTCGACCGCCACCACCAGCGGCCACCAGGCCGCGGCCCGCCGCCCCGTCGGCGGCGGTTCGGTCAGGGCCCGCTGGAACTCCGTACGGATGGCCGACAGGTCCCGGTAGAGGCGGCGGCGCTTCCGGGCCCGTCCGGTGGAGTCCTCCGCGCCGGGCCCGAAGACGTGTTCCACGTACGCGGCGGTGTCGGCGACGGCGTCGGCGAGCCGCGCCCCGACGCGGGCGTGCCAGCTCTCCGGCCACAGCAGATAGCCGGCGACGAGGGCGATGCCGCAGCCCACCAGGGAGTCGACGAGGCGGGGCACGAGCAGGCCGGTGCCCTGGTGGTTGAGGATGTCGGAGAGCAGCAGGATCACGGGGGTGATGGCGGCGGTCTGGTAGCCGTAGCCGCGGGGGGTGAAGACGGGGATGAGCGGGGCGAGGCACAGCATCACCGGGACGTCCCACCAGCCGCGCGGGACCTCCGCGAGGATCGCCGCCGCGACGACCAGGCCGACGACGGTGCCGAGGGCCCGCAGCAGCGCGCGGGAGAACACCGAGCCGAAGTCCGGTTTCAGGACGAAGGTGATGGTCAGCGCCACCCAGTAGGAGCGGGGCACGGCGACGAGGGAGACCAGCGCCTGGGCGATGCCGATGCACAGGGCGAGGCGCAGGCCGTAGCGCCAGGACGCGGCGGACAGGGCCACGTCGCGGGCGGCCCGTGTGGCGCGCACCCGCAGCGGCGCGGTCCGGCCGAGGTGGTCGTCGGCCCGGGTCAGCGCGTCCGGCGACCCCTCGGTGACGACCTCGGCGGCGTGCCGCAGCGCCTGGTCGACCGCCTTGCCGATCTCGCTCGTCGGCGTGGGCAGCCGCAGCCCCAGCGGCCCGGAGTACCCGGTGTCGACGGCCTCGGCGACATGGCGGACGGCGATGGGGATCTCGGCGGGCAGCGGGCGCCCGGAGAGGCGTACGGCGGGGGCGGCCTCGACGAGCGGGGTGACCGCGTTCAGCTGGGCGAGGAGCCGGACCAGGTCGGGGCTGCGCCCGTGGTGGCGGGCGCGGCGGGCGAGGATCAGGTCGTAGGACTGGTTGAGGGACTGGGTGACCGCGTGCCGGGCCGTGTCGTAGGCGTCGGTGGTGTCCGCGGTGGTCGCGGCGAGCAGGTCGGCGACCTTGCGGTAGGTGTCGGCGACGGAGGCGCGTTCCGGTACGCCGGCCCTGAGCGGCCAGGCGAGGAGGGCCTGGACGAGGACGAGGAGGCCGCCGCCGGTCATCAGCAGGGGGGCCAGCCACCAGTCGCCCGGCATCGGCAGGCCCGCGCCGACCACGGAGTTGAGGAGGAGCAGCAGCCCCGACACGGAGGCGACGGCGCCGATCGTCGAGATCATCCCGGAGACCAGCGCGACCCCGGTGAGCGCGGCGACGGTGACCCAGCCATGCCCGTACACGAGGGCGCCGAGGGTGATGCCGATCGCGCTGAACAACTGGGGGACCGCGATGTTCAGCAGCCGCATGCGGTAGGCGTCCGCCGTGTCGCTGATGACGCCCGACAGGGCGCCCATCGAGGCGAGGGCGCCGTACTCGGGGCGGCCGGCGGCGAGGCCGAGGGCGAGCGGCAGGGTCAGGGCGACCGCCGCGCGGGCCACGGCGGGCCGGTTGACGGGCGGCACCTGCTGGGGTTGGAGATTGCGGACCAGCCAGTCGGGCGGGGTCAGGCCGAGGGCGAACGGGCGGGACATGCGGCCATTATCACCGCCGGAGATCGCCCGATTATGTGAAGTTTCGGTGGGCTGGGGGCGCCGAGGGCGCGCCGTGCCCGTCGTGTCCCGGCGTCACTTCCGCTGGTGGAGGGTCAGGTCGGCGACCACCGCGTTGTGGTCGGTGCCGCGCAGCTTCAGGAAGCGGGTCTCGCGGGCGGAGAAGTCCTTCGAGGAGACGAGGACGTGGTCGATCTGGGCGCCGAACCTCGGGGTGGTCCGGGAGGGCCAGGTCGCTCGTCGGTCGTCCCCGGTCAGCCGGGCGGCGTCGCCGAGCCCCGTGTCGAGGAGGTCGCGGAAGGCCGCGTGGTCCTGGGTGGCGTTGAAGTCACCGGCGACGATGGTCGGGGTCTTGGTGTCGGCGGCCGCGTACGCGCGCAGCGCGCCGAGCTCCCGCCGCCAGGTGCCGACCTGGCCGACCAGTGGCGGCATGGGGTGCGCCAGCTGCAGCCGTACACGGTGGCCCTTGACGTCGGCGACGGCGCCGGGCATGCCCATGGTGCCGGGGATCGGGTCGGTGCCCTTGAGGGGGTGGCGGCTGAGGATGACGGAACCGTCGGAGCCGTAGCCCTCGACGGCCCGGCGGTAGGGGTAGGCGGGCTTGTCGCCGCTGAGGTCGCCGAAGGTGTCGCGGAGGGTGGCCGAGCAGGTGGCCTGGCACTCCTCGACGAACACGATGTCGGGGCGCTCGCGCTTCACGGCCTTCACCAGGGCGGCGGTGCCGTCGCCGAAGTGCACGTTCGAGGTCATGACCCGGATCTGGGCGAGGGCCGGACCGTCGGGCGCGGTCCTCTTCCCGTACGGCTCGATGTACCAGGCGAGCGCGCCCAGCAGCACCACGCCCCAGGTGAGGCCGGTCCAGGAGCGGGCCAGGGCGAACAGGAGCAGGGCGAGGCCGGTGGGGGCGAGCAGCCAGGGCAGGAACGCGAGGAGCTGGGGGACCGGGGTGAAGGCGTCGACGCCGATCAGCCGGCAGACGACGACCGCGGTCACACCGAGCAGCAGCAGGAAGGCGAACCCCTTCTTGCCGCCGTGGGTGGCCCGGCGGGTGGTGACCGGCTCGGGCCGCTCGATGGTCGTGCTCTCCAAGGCCGGCCTTCCGTTCGCCCGCGGTGGTTCTGTGCTCCTCGTTCAAGGACGAGGTGGAAGGGCCGAAGGTTGCGCGGGGAACCAGGGGCCGGGCGCCCGGCCGCCGTCGGGCCGGGGTTGTATGGCGGGTACGGGGGCGGGGTGACCGCACGGCTCCCGGTGCCCCCGCGGGGCGGTCTCTCGGGTCGGGTGGAGGAGGGTGCGTGGGCTGGAGTCCGATGGTCTTCAGGTTCGTCGACGGGGGTGAGACGCCCGTGCCGCTGGACCCGGCCGTCGTACGGGAGGTGCTGGAACACCACGACGAACCCCACGACGCCGACGGGCCGGCGTTCCCGGAGGACGAGGACGGGAGCCTTGCCTTCCGGGTGCGGGCGGCCGACGGGAGTGAGGCGGAGATCTTCGTCGACGACTTCGGTTTCACCGTCCACCGCCCGCACGCCGGAGAGGTGTGGGACATCGTCGCCGAGTTGGTCGCCCGGCTCGGCGCGGTCGTCCTCGACCCGAGCGGTACCGGGGTGGTGTGCCGTGCCGAGGAACACGGGCACCTTCCCGCGCGATGGCGGGACGAGGCCGTGGTGATCGAGATGACCGGGGAGGCGTTGGAGACCGCGCTCACGGGGCGGCGCCGGGGCTGAGGCGTACCGGCTCGGTGCGCGATGCGGGCGCGGTCGTCCGCTGCGTCGGGTCAGGCGCGCCTCTCCTCCGGGGCCGTCGCCAGGGACCACATCACGAAGACCGAGGCGGCGATGACGATGACCGACCAGACGGGCGCGTACGGGAGGAACATGAAGTACGCGATGGCGTAGAGGGACGCCAGGGCGATCCCCACGCCCCGCGCCCAGTCCCGGCCCTGGAGGATGCCCCAGCCGGCGAAGGCGACGACGGCTCCGAGGACGAGATGGATCCAGCCCCAGGTGGTGAGGCTGAACTCGAACACGTAGTCGCCGATGTTGGTGTAGACGTCGTCCGTGGCGATCGCCGCGATGCCGTTGAGGATGCCCAGCACCCCGCCGACCATCATGAGGACACCGGCGAAGACCGTGCCGCCGATGGCCCAGGACGAACCGGAGTGCCGTCCCTGCGGGGGCGTCGGCGTCGAGATGGTCTGGTGGCTGTGGGCGTTCGAACGCGGCTCGGCGCTGTGCTGGGCCATGGGAGGGCCTCCTCAGAAGGGCGGACAGCTCACCCGCATGCTCACGCGGGGCGGGGGGCGCCGCATGCGCTGTAGGCCGAACGGGTGAGGGGCCCGGGCTCAGTCCAGTCGGGCCAGGAAGTCCTCCAGCGCCTTGTTGAAGGCGTCCGGGCGTTCCAGGTTCGGCAGGTGGGCCGCGCCGTCGATCACCTGGAGGACGGAGTCGGGCAGGGCGGCGTGCATGGCCTCGGCGTCGGCGATCGGGGTGTACTCGTCGTCGGCGCCGACGACGACCAGCGCGGGCACGGCGACGCGGGTCAGCAGGTCGTTGTAGTCGGGGCGCTCGGCGCGTCCGCGCAGGGCCGCCGCCGCGCCCTCGGGGTCGGTCGCCGTCATCATGCGGTGCACATGGGACGCGACCTCGGCGTCCGCGTACGGCGCGACCATCCTGTACAGCACCTCGTCGGCGTACCCGCCCATCCCTTCCCGCAGCAGCCGGTCGGCCATCGCGTTCCGGGCGCGTCTGCCCTCCTCGGTCTCGGCGGTCGGGAAGG
>NZ_LIRK01000255.1 GCF_001419765.1 Streptomyces torulosus | reverse complement strand
GTGACCGCCGCTGCCGCGCCCATCCGGGCGGTGACGAGCACCTGCCTTCCGGGGGCGCGGCAGCGGCGGTCACCAACCTGCGCGAACTGGACAGCGGAGTGTTCGTCGGTCGCGAAGACGAGGCCGAACTCCTCAACAACCTGCCCTCGACCGGCACCGGCCTGACAGCCGTGACGGTGCGGGGGATGGGCGGAGTGGGCAAGACGACGCTGGTGTGGCACCACGCGCGATGCCATCTGGCGGCCGGGCGGGGACCGGTTTGGTGGGTCGACGCAGAGAGCCCCGAGCGCATCAGGGCGGGTCTGGCCGCACTGGCCGAAGTCCTCGACCTGAAGCCGGACAAGTCCCTGACGGACCTGGAGGCGTCCGCCCAGGCGCTGGCATGGCTGCAGGGCCGTACCGGATGGCTGGTCGTCTTCGACAACGCCGAGAACCCATCCGACCTACGCCCCTTCCTCGGCAGTCTGACCACTGGTCAGATCCTGGTCACCACACGCCGGGACCTGGCCTGGCCGGGAGGCGGCATGACGGTCAACCTCACCACCCTCCCACCGGACCACGCCGTCACCGTGCTGCAGGAACTCACAGGGCTCCGAGGAGAAGAGGCGACCGAGGCCCTGAGGGAACTGGCCGACGAACTGGACGGTCTGCCGCTCGCGCTCCAGCAGGCCGGCGCCTACCTGGCCCAGACCCGCATCAAGCCCGCCGCCTATCTGTCCTACCTGCGCGGTGATCCTGCCACCATGCTGGCCGAGCCCATCCCCGGCGACGAGGAACAGCGCACCATCGCCCGCCTGTGGAAAGTCACCCTTAACACGCTGCGGGACACCAACCCGGACGCGGAGGGACTGCTGCGTGTCCTGGCATATTGCGCCCCCGCCCGGCTTCCCCGTGACGTACTGGCGAGCGCGCTGCCCTCACCCGTACGCGTCGACCGGGCGCTGGGACTGCTGGCCGCCTACAGCCTGATCACGCTTACGACCGACGACATCACGGTGCACCGACTGCTCCAGGCCGTCCTTCGGACCACTACGCCTCCACCGGCCCAGCTTCCAGGCGACCTGACGAGCGATGACGTGGCACACCCATGCGACACCGCTGTCGCCTGGCTGGACCGGGCAAGTCCACCTGGTGCCCCCGGCGATGTGGCGCACTGGACGCGCTGGGAACCGCTGGAGCCCCATGTGGTGGCTGTGGCGGCACACCAGAACAGCTTCCGCCGACGGCCCCACCCCTGGCTGGCGGACCTGCTGGGGCGAACAGGCGTCTACCTGAACTCACGCGGCCGTCTGGACTTCGCATTGACACTGCAGGAGCAGGCCCTGCGCTGCGCCGAGACGATTCACGGAGAGCGCCATCCGACCACCGCCGTGCACCGGGGTAACCTCGGAGTGACGCTCAATGAGGCGGGTCGGTATGCGGAGGCCGAACGACTGCACCGTGCGGTGCTGGAGATCGCCAAGGCCGAGCACGGACCCTGTCACCCGGCCACCGCCGGTCCCCTGGGCAACCATGCCCATGCACTGGCCGGCCTCGCCCGGTACGAGGAGGCCATCCGCCTGGCAGAGGAAGCCCTGGAGATCACCCGTGCCGCCCGGGGCAAGCATCACCTCGACACAGCCCTGTGCAAGAGCACCCTCGCGGGAATGCTCTACGACGTGGGGCAGTACGCGAAAGCCGCGAAGCATGCCGCGCAGGCCCTGCACGTCACCCGTACCGTCCGGGGCGAAGACCACACCGAGACTGCCCAGCGCATGGGCAACCTCGCCGCCATCCAGTGGGCGCTGGCGGACCACGACGCTGCTTTGAATCTGGAGCAAACGGCACTGGACGTCACCCGGGCCGCCCTCGGCGAGGACCACCCGGACACCGCCCTGCGCGCAGGAAACCTCGCCCAGACCCTCCTCCACCTCGGACGGTACGGCGAGGCCATGCCTCTTGCCGAGGAGGCCGCGCGCATCATGAGGGAGGCCTACGGCACCTGGCATCCCAGCACCGCCATCCAACTGGGCAATCTGGCACGCGTACACACCGCACTGGGCGCGTTCGAGGAAGCCCTGCCGCTCGACGAAGAAGCATTGGCCATTACTTGCGCCACCCTGGGAGAGGACCATCCCGACACCGCCCTGCGTCTGAGCAACCTTGCCCAGAGCCTTCGCAGGACCGGTCGGCCTGAAGAAGCACTGAAACGTGAGAAGAAGGCCCTGCGCATCATCAAGGCGAGGCTCGGGACCCGTCACCCCGACTACGCCACCCACGCCAACAACCTGGCCACCATCCTCGACGCACTCGGCCGGCACGAGGAAGCACGCCCCTTGAAGGAGAAGGCGCTGAAGGTGGCCAGTAAGGCCTTCGGGCCGGACCACCCAGTCAACGCCAACTACGCGAGCAACCTGGTCTACACACTGCACCAACTCGGGGAGCATGAGGAGGCCCTGCTCCACGCACGGCGGGCCGTGGAGATCACTGAGGCGGCTCACGGCGACCGGCACCCCGACCTCGCGGTGCGGCTGAACAACCTCGCCCAGACCCTCCTCGCCCTGGGACAGCGGACCGAGGGCCTGGCCCGCCAGGAGCAGGCCCTGAAAGTAGCCGAGACCGCCCTCGGCCTCGAGCACCCCACCACCGTACACATCCGGCGCAAACTGGCCGAGGCCACCACCCCGGACGACCCGCAGCCGACGCGCCCCTAAACCGGAGGGCAGCCCGTCAGACCGTCCGGCCCCGGCCGCCTATCAGCATCAATGTCGGTGCCACGCCGTAGCGTGCGCCCATGAGGTACACGTTCACGCCGCCGGTTCCGGCGGAACAGATCCGGCAGCTGCCCACCCGGGACGTTGCTCTCCTTCTCCTGCAGCACCTCGCCGGCGGAACCGGCTTCCTGCAGTACGGAGGAACGATGGGCTCGGCCCGCCAGGCGTTCCAGGACGAGCCGGACACCGAGGTACTCGTCGACCGCCTCTCCGATGCCTGGGCCTGGCTGGAGGCAAACGCGCTGCTGTCCCGGGTGCCGAGCCAGTCGGAAGCCTTCCGCCAGCTGTCCCGCGACGGCAGGAACCTGGCGAAGGATCCCGAGGGCATCACGCGGTTCGAGGCCCGCCAGCGGCTGACCGGCCCGCTCCACCCGGCGCTGGAAGACACGGTGCGCACCAACTTCGACCTGGGCGAATACGAGACCGCGTGCTTCGCCGCGATGAAGGCAGTCGAAGTCGCCGTCCGGGACGCGTCCGGCCTCGACAACTCCCTGGTCGGCGTGCCGCTGATGCGCAAGGCGTTCCAGCCGCACCAGAACGGCAAGGCCGGCGGGCCGCTCGCCGACGCCGGAGCCGAAGGCGGTGAGCAGGAAGCCGCCTCTGCGCTGTTCGCCGGCGCCATGGGCGCGTACAAGAATCCCGCCAGCCACCGCACCGTCGACTTCGACGACCCCATCGAGGCAGCCGAGATCATTCAGTTCGCCGACCTGTTGCTGCGGCAGGTCGAACGCGCCAAGCGCCGCCAGACAGCCACGACCACGTAGCAGAAGCGCGGGCCCTGGGGTGAACCGGGACAGGGCGCGTGGCGGAGCGACCGGATCGGGCCGACGCTGCGGCATATCGCGCTCCCGTGTCAGTCCCCGCTGTCACACTGCAACCATCCCCATTGCGGGGGTGGTTGACCTGATCGCCGAAGAGAGGACCGATGCGTGGCGGCCGACTGGGATGCACTGGACTGGACATGCCCCACGTGCGCGGCTTCGCGCATGACGACGTGCACCACGAAGGACGGCCGCCCCCGGCCCACGCACTTCGCCCGCCGCTTCACCTCGATCCTGCTGCAGTTCGCCGTACGCCGCGGCCGCGGCCAGCCGCCCGCCGAACGCGCCCAGATCGTACGGTCCCTCACCACGGTCCAGGAGTCGGACACGTCGGCCCGCGAGGGCTATCTGTGGCACCAGGCCACGGACGAGCTGTACCTGTGGGACCAGGTGGTGGCCACGGCCGGCCGGCACGCGGCGGCCGCCGTCGAGGGTCACCTCGACGGCGACGAGATTCGCGACGCAGCTGAGCAGGCCGCACACCGCATCGCCCAGGCACGAGACCTCCTGCGTGAATGGCACGGCGAGCGCGCAGAGTATCCGCTCGACGAAGAGTTCCTGGCGGGTGTGCTGCGCCCCGCGCCGAGCCTGCTCGCCCGAGCCCGGCGCCGCGGCGATCTTCAGCAGCTTGAAGCCGACCTGGCGCGCCGGCCCGTGCACCTCGACCGGCCGGGCGGCACCTGGTCAGTGACATGGCACAGCGACGGCGCGCTGACCGGGCACCGCGACGACGGTCTTTGTGTGCGCGGCTGGAGCGCCACCCCCGACGCTGCCGGGCAAGCCCTGCAGTCCTTCGAGGCCACCAGCCGCCACCGCCCGAAGATCGCCCTGACGTTGAACGGCGAACGGCCAGAAGGCCCCGCTGCGGGCAGTGACGCACCCGGCATCGATGGGGTGGATGTCCTGCACGCCTTCGAAGCCGACCGCGCCGCTCTCGATGCCACAGTCGCCGCCATCATTCAACTTCAGCGGGCCTGGCCCGAGCACGAGATCAGCGATCGGCTGCGCGCGGCCACCACCCAGCTCCAGACCAGTGCGCCGCAGTCACCGCATTTCAACCTCTACAACCGCCAGCGGGAGCACGACTGGGCCGCCAGCGAGAGCGCCGCCTGGGTGCGTACCGACGCCATCGTGCACGCCATCGATAAGGTCTGGGGCGACTTCGACCGGTCCGAGGCGTCTCGCGGCCCCAGCTGGACACCCCGCGCTGCCCGCGAACTGCTCACCACCAAGCCCGAGCAGCTCGCCGCGTTCCTCCGCCACCACCTTGCCGAGGAACCCGCGATCTCCCTCAGCGTCATCAACGGACCGGCCGGACCGCTCTACAACGTCTCCACGGGCGGCGCCCATCGCACACACCTTTTTCGAATCTTGGGCCTGCCCTGGATGATCGCGAAGCTCTATGCCAGCATCCCACCCCGCCGGTTCGACGTCGCTTCCGTCATCGACACCGCCAAGGGCATGACCGAGGTCGAGCGGGTCGGGCGCGGCTGGCACCACCTGCTCGAGCGCGGCCTCCTCCACGGCCGCATCGGCTACGAAGGCGCCTTCGCTGTGCTCTACCTCGACCACGCCCCCGCGCCATGGCTGCTCGGCGACGCCGCCCTCGCCAGCGCCTACAACACGGCCTACGAGCGCGTGTACCCCGGCGCGCTGACCGAACTGGGCATCCCCGCCACCGCCTTGACCGGCCGCAAAGCCTGGGAGCAGTGGCTGTACGACTGAAAACCACCAACAACGCGGCATGGGCCATCGGCGTACACCTATGACTGGTCGCCATAGTGGGCACCGGCGGAGCCTGCCGGACAGGCATGATGCGCCGTGGCGGTCGCGATACATGGCACCGTCTGGGCATCGTTGTTAGCACTCGCTCGCGTTGGTCGGGCCCATCCGTCACCGGAACCCAGGTGTCTTCCGGACAACGGCCCCGCGCATCCCGAGACCGTGCCGACGAGGCGCCACTGTCATCCACCCCGACCAGGTGTCATCTACAGTCACGCGGAGCGCTCCGCTGCTGGTGCAGCGTGCAGCATTGTGGGACCCCGGTGACAGGACGGCGTCAGAAGCGTCGCGTCCGCGCAGCGGCCGCGGCAACCCGAACGTCACGGAGTACCGCATGAACCGCAGTGAGCTGGTCGCAGCCCTCGCCGAGCGCGCCGAGGTGACCCGCAAGGACGCCGACGCCGTTCTGGCCGCCTTCGCCGAGATCGTCGGCGACGTCGTCGCCAAGGGCGATGAGAAGGTCACCATCTCCGGCTTCCTGACCTTCGAGCGCACCCATCGTGCCGCCCGTACGGCCCGCAATCCCCAGACGGGCGAGCCTTTGGAGATCGCAGCTGGATACAGCGTGAAGGTCTCGGCGGGCTCCAAGCTCAAGGAAGCCGCGAAGGGCATGTAGCCCGTCCCCCTCGTGCCGTGACCCACCGCAGGACCGCGACCGGGCGTCACCAGGTCGCACTCCGACAGACGATCACTGCGTGGAGGCTGGATAGTTGCGGCGCCGACGGGGTAGAACGGACGCCGGGTGCCCTCCGTTTAA
This sequence comes from Streptomyces torulosus, assembly GCF_001419765.1. Classification (GTDB taxonomy): domain Bacteria; phylum Actinomycetota; class Actinomycetes; order Streptomycetales; family Streptomycetaceae; genus Streptomyces; species Streptomyces torulosus. The sequence goes on along the minus strand of NZ_LIRK01000255.1, from coordinate 19,998 downwards.
AGAGGGCTCCGACTCCAGACCAGCCGGGATTCCTCGGCAAGATCGAAGGACAGGCAGTATGGCCAGCGGCACCGTGAAGTGGTTCAACTCGGAGAAAGGCTTCGGCTTCATCGCCCAGGACGGTGGCGGCCCGGACGTCTTCGCCCACTACTCAAACATCGCCGGCAGCGGGTACCGCGAGCTGGCGGAGGGCGACGCGGTCACCTTCGATGTGACCCAGGGACAGAAGGGCCCCCAGGCCGAGAACATCGTCCGGAGCTGACGGCTGTACGCGCCGCCCCGCCCGCGAAGATCACTGTGTAGAGTGGCCTCACCGACGCGGGGTGGAGCAGCTCGGTAGCTCGCTGGGCTCATAACCCAGAGGTCGCAGGTTCAAATCCTGTCCCCGCTACTGACTGACGGGCCCGGCATGCAGCCGGGCCCGTCGTTGTATCCGGGCACCGCGCGTCAGGCCGCCAACGACCTGCTCTCTCTCCCCCCGGCGCAGCTGACCGGGCCCCTTCTTTCACAGGCTGGCGTCACTCCGGCCTCGGCTGAGGCCACAGGAGCCGGGCCTGGCGGTACCGGGGCCCTGGCCGCGTTCGCGCTCAGGCCAACCCTGCGGGGCGGCGCCACGGACTTTCGCGAGAGGTTCGGGGGCGGTCGGAACATCACCATTCGCAGTGCTGGCGAGCGGTGTGATCAGTCGGCCTGTTCTTGATTATCACCAAGAACTGCAGGTGCCGCTTGTGCACGTGGATGGGTTGCAAGTTCCAGCGCCGAGCGCGCCGCCCGGCGCTGTTGACATGCGCCGTCGTCACCAATGCCAGTCGGTGGTCACGGCCCTGATCGCGGTAGCCGTACGGGTTAGTTCGTCACCGTCGTTCAGGGCACGCAGTAGTGGGGCCAGCTTTGCCACCTCCGCCAGTAGGGCGGCTCGGCCGGCGCTCGCGCGGCGTCGCAGGTGCACCGAGAGTGCCCGCACGATGACGGTCCGGTCAGCCGGTTGGGCCCGGCTGAGGTCGACGTCGCGACGCGCCAGCAACAGTGCCGCCGAGGTTCGCTCCGACTCCCGCAGGCCAGCGACGGCCGCTGCCAACCGTGTCGCAATTGCCGGGTCGTCTCGGCCGCCGTGCGCTGCGGCGGCCAGCACGCGCAGCCGGTCGACCTCGTCGGCGGCCTCGCCGAATTCGTTCAGCGTGCAGCTCGCCCGGTCCACCCGCTCATCCGGCATGAAGTGGGAGAGCAGGCATCGGGCACCGGCACGACTCACAAGATCGGCGAATCGCTCCGTCGTCGTGCTTGCGAAGCTGGCCCACTCCAGCCTCTCACCGAGCTCGTCCTGGCCGCCGAACAGCGCCCAGAAACGGGCCAGTGGTGACTGTAGGCGCAGCGTGGCCTCGCGCAAGGCGGCGCGGGACTCAGCGTCCTCGAGTCGTGGGAGCAGCGCCATGATGGCGTCGGCCTGCTCGAGGTCGGGCAGCGTGGTAACCCGGTCGAGCAGCAGGCGGCGTCCGCTCGGTGGCAGGTGCTCGGCCAGCGTGAGGAGGACATCCACCCGGTCGCCCCGCAAGGCGAGAACGGTTTTCTTCATGCGCTCGTTCTGCCGCTCGGACTCCCCGGTGTAGATCCACAGGTTCCGCTGCGCCGTGTCGAAAAGCTCCTGGTCGTTGGCAAGCAGTCCGTCGAGGAAGTAGCGGAAGATCTCGCGGGCGAGATCTGACTCTGGCGGCAGCGTGGGGCCGTCCAACTGGGCCGCGACGTTAATGATGCGGTGAAGGCCGGCTTCGTCGAGCAGGGGGATCAGGGCGGCGAGCGCCTCGTCGTCCACTGCGGGTCCTTCGGTCAGCTCGTCCAGCGTGTTGTCTACGAGCGCGCGGTAGACGTCGGTGGGGAGGATCTCGACGGCGTCCATGAGGATGGCAGGCCGGCTCGTCGCCGGTGACCTCGCGATGATGCTGGCCAGTACCTCTGTCAAATGGCCGCTGTAGAACGGCCGGAGGATCATCTCGGTCAGAAATGATTCGGCGTCGGGGCCGGTCAGCGCCGTCTGGGCCTCTGCCTCCGTCGGGGGGAGGCCGAGCAGCCGCACGTACTCGGCGTGGTCGTCCTGGTCGAGCGCGGCCAACTCCGCATCGTTGAGCAGAAACCCGGGGCCGTGCTTGGGAAACCGGCGGACCACGAACTCAAGGACCTCGCCCGTTGAGCGGTCCAGTTCCTCACGCACGAACGGTATGAGGTCGGCGACCAGGTCAAGTCGCTCAACCTTGCCAGCCACGAACGCGAGTGCCCCGACCAGCGCGGGGGCAAGCAGCTCCCGCCGATCGGCAGGGGCGAGGTGCGGCATGAGCCGTGCTGGCAGCCATGCCCGCGGGCCGACGTTGCGGAAATCCAGCGCCAGTCGGCGGGCGGTCAGCAACCGTTCCGGGTCGAGCCTGTCCGCGAGCGCCGCGATGAGCTCGGCAAGCCGGGCCTCCCGCTCGCCTCGAAACCGCTCGTTCAGGATGGGGATCACCGCGCCGTCCCATGCCACCTCGTTGCCTTCGGGTAGCTCGCACAGCCGGTGGTAGCTGGCCAGCGCCGCATCGGCGATGTCCCCGGCCAGTGCTGCGTCAGCGTTTTTCGCGAGCGTGGCGAAGGTGTCCTCGCGAGGCAGCCACGGCAGGTCCCGTACCGCCTCGAAAGCTCGCCGCGCGAGCGGGCCGGTCAACCGTGGCGCCAGTTCCTGCACGACTGCGGCCTGCGGATACTCGTAACTCCAGTGGTAGCCCATCAGTGCTGCATCGTCGATCCTCAACCGGCGCGGCAGGTTCGAGGTGGCGACCCAGGCGGCGGGGAGCCAGTCGTCGCTCACTCGGCGGGCCGCAGCGGCCAGCGCCATGGCACGCCAGCTGTAGGAGCTGCGCTCGCTTTCGGCCGGAAGATCGAGGATCTCGGCAGTGACCTCGGGAGGCAGCGGATCGTCGCCGTCGAGAGCGATCGCCCATAGTGCGTCGAGCCGGTTGTTGTGGTCCATCCTGCGCAGCGGCGCGACGACATCGAGGTCGGGGCGGAGCTTGACGATCTCGGCCAGCGACGTTCCGTCGGTGATCTCCGCACTCGCGGCGGCTGCCCACGCGGACGGGGCATCGAGCACGGAGTACGCCCAGGCCAGTTCGCGGGCCTCACTGATCGTGCCGAGGTCCGCCATGGCGGCGTGCACCTGTTCCCGTGTGAGAAAGGGCCCGAGCATCGCCATCGCCAGCCGACGGACGGCCGCGTCCGGGATGCCGCAGAGATTGTCGAAAGCCTGCCCGACCTGGGCGGGGGTCAGCACCGGCATGATCCCAGACAGCGCGGCCAGCCGAGGGACGTTCTGTGTCAGCGGGGGCAGGCCCCGCTGGTTGACGGTATGCCAGTAAGCCGATCGCTGCTCCTCGGCGGGCAGGGCCAGGGCCAGATCCAGGACGCGTTGGAGGTCCGCGTCCGCGTAGAGGCCGGGCGGGATGCTCTCCCAGAGCACGGACAGCGTGCCGGTGCGGAACGCGTGGTCGACAGCCTGACAGAGCAGTTGCGCCTTGACGGTCTGCACGGCGGCGACGACATCCGGCTGGTTCATGCTCTGGGCAATGGTCTGCAGCATGACGAACTGACCGACGACGTCGTCGGGCCGAAACAGCACCTCGATGATCGCACCGATGTCCTTGGGCGATAGATCCTGGACGGTGAGTAGCGAGGCGAGCACCGCCGGCCCTCCCGTGCGGCGGGTGAACTCGTCAAACACCTGCTTGTCGTCCGAGGTGGCCTCCGCGATCGCCGCCGGGAAGCGCGAGGCCGGCGTGGGCGCCTCGCCGGCGACCGACGATAGTGTCGACTCCGGCACCGCGGCCAGCGCCGCTTCGAGCCGCCGCCGGAAGCCGGCGGGATCCGGGCAGCTGGGGATCAGCTCGGCGAAGGCGGTCAGGGCCTGACGTGTACGAGCCAGCCGAGGTCCCCGGTCGAGTAGCCGCCGCACCACGTAGCTGGGCATGTCGCTCGCCAGATTGCCGGGCCGGGGGACGGCGTCGTCGTCCCGTTCGGCGGCGAGCTCGGTCAGTGCCCGCAGCAGCGTGTCGCCGATTCGCTCGACGAGACGGGAGGTGCGGGCCTCCGGGACTCCGATGAGGATCTCGACCGCGTCTGCGGCCACTACGTCCTCATGCCGAAGTTCCGGCGGTGCCACCTTGTCCGGCATCTGCCACTCAACCACCCGGGCCGTCTCCTGAATCGCGATCGCGACCGCCTCGCGGCCTGCCGACGACATCAGGTGCAGCCCGGAGAGCAGCGTGCGGGCCGGCAGCTCGTCGGTGGGCAGGCCGGCCAGCCGGATCAGCCTCGACTCGACTGGCCGGCGGCCGCGCACGTCCAGGTCGGCGCTGGCAAGCAGGTAATGGCAGCAGACGGCGCGCTCGGCCGGACGGCTCAGCCGGTCGATCGTCGACAAGGTTCGCTCCGGCGTCCAATACCCGGTGCGGACTGCCGCGGTCATTACCGACGCGGGGAAGTCCTCAACTGTGGTCAGCGTGCCGCGGATGACGGCTAGCCGTACGCAGTCGACGACCGCTCCCGGACGATCGTGCAGGTTCTCTTCGAGCGCATCCCAGGCCAGCGCAAGGTCGCGGCCGTAGGCCTCCCACCGTCGTGACTCGGGCGAGCCTCGCCGCAGCCAGCGATCGTCGGCGAACAGCCGCAGCAGCCGCGTGACGTCCCCGGCGCGGCTCAGATAGATCGCGAGATCCACGGTCAGCTCGGCGATCTCGGCATTGACACCGTAGCGAGTCATGTCGCCTCCACCGCAGACAGCAGCGCGCGGCCGTCAGTGCGGTCGAGTACCGCTACGGGCGACGCGGCCTCGGTCGTGCAGAGCCAGCGGCGGCCCTCAGCGTCGGTAAACGCGACAGCGGCTCGGACGGCAGTCGGCACGGGCGGTCCGGACTCGCCGCTGGCGACCTCGGCTAGCGAGGTGGCGGACTCGTGCGGACCCAGCACCGCCAGCGGAGTCTCGTTTGAGAGCTCCGGAATTCGCCACGTGCCGTCAGTATCGGCCCAGTACAGAACCAGCGCCACGGTACGAATCGGGGCCGCGCTGTCGTTGCGCAGCGTGAGCTCCGCCCGGTGGCCGTCGCCGCGCACGCGAACCTCGACGCTCACGAGCCTGGCCTGGTTCGCTTCGGCCGCCCGGCGCTCGGCGGCTGTTTCCGCCTCCGTGAGCCGGCGCTTGTGCATCTCGTAGAGCAGCCCGCTGACCGCGAGCAGCATGGCGATGACGGAGCCGACGGCGGCGATCCAGTCCGGCACCGATCCCCAGTTGACTGCGGCAAACCTCATGCCCGACCTCCTGGGATGTTCTCGTACTCCCAGAGCACGTCGGCGATGACGCCATTGACGCGGGGAAGCGACAAGCCCACGCTCTCGACGACATCTTGGCGGCGCAGAAAGCCGCGGAAGGTGTCGTGGTAGATGCTGCGCCGGCCGTCATCGGTGGGCCGCAGGAACGCTGACCACTCGTCGAGCACCCGCTGAATCTCATACACGTCGATCTCGGGACGAACCTGCTGCATGATCAGTGCGAGCAGGTCCACCGACACCGGCCGAGCCAGTTCGCACAGAAGGTAGAGCACCCAGGCCGGAGTAGCCGACGCCGGGTCGGTCATGCCCATCAGCCGCCAATGGTCCTGATAGAAGTTCTCGAGGCCGGCCGGGAGCCGCCGACCGAGATCGTCGAGGTGCTGCAGGTCACGGTACGAGCCGAAGACAAGCTCCGGCAGCACGTGCCGCAGATACATGAAGTTGCCCCGGCTCTTCTCGGTGAGGGTCTCGACGAAGGCATCGGGCGTGATGCCGCGATCGCTGATCCAGGCGCGCAGGGGGCCGTCGGAGCTGCGCCGGGTCAGTAGGTCCCGGACGTCGTCGAGTGAGGCGTCGGCGTAGTCGGCCAGGTCCATGTCGATGAGCACGGAGCTGACCCGCAGCGGCAAATCCTGATTGCGACGGCTGCTGACCAGCACGTGAACGCCGGGGGGCAGGGTGCGCGGCAGCAGGAGCACGTTCGCGGTAGGCGGCAGGTCCCGCCGATCGGCCTCATCGAGCGCGTCGACGACCAGCACCAGCCGCTCCGGGGCCGTCAGTGCAGCCCTAGCCTCGATGAGCAGGTCGGCCACGCCCAGGCCGCCGTCGGCCGGTGGTCCGGCATCGGCGATCAGCCGCCGCGCGACCAGCTGGGTCGCGACGTGTTGGGTGAACTGCGCGGTATTGTTGTACGTCTCGCTGAGCACGTTGAAGTGAGCCACACATCCCGTGCGCCGCACGTACTCCGCCATGATCGCGGTCTTGCCCTCGCCCGGGTCGGCGGTCAGGCGGAAGTAGCCGGACCGGTTCTCAGCAATGAAGGACTCGATCTGGTCGAACACGTACGTACGCCCGACGAAGCCAGCGGTGGCATCATCGATCAGGACCTGAGTCCGGCGAGCAAGGCCTGGCGACTCGGGCACATGCACCTCCTGAGTTGGGCCTTGGAGGGACTACCCCGCCCGTAAGCTTCCGACGCCACCTCGTATGCGTCTTCCTCTGCCATGACGGCTCCGGGCTCAAGTCCCTTCCAAGCCATGTCGCCGTCGATCGAGAGTCGTTATTGGAGGCTCACCGTTGCCCCGGCGAAAGCGTCCAGTGCAGGTCCCCCGAGTCAGGGCAGATCCGCCACGTCTTCAGAACAACGCTGGCCGCGAGGCCGCGCAGAGCCCGGGAAAGATCCTGCCTGCGAACGGCCCTCGCGAGCTGCAAGCTCGCAGGTGAACGAGTGTGCTCCCCGCACGAGCGCGGATGGTCCCAGCTCGCCCCAGCGCAGAGGCGCGAATTCTGGTGCTCCCCGCACCCGCGGGGATGGTCCCAGCGCACCCTCCAGCCCGGCCAGGAGCTGGACGTGCTCCCCGCACCCGCGGGGATGGTCCCAACCAGCACATGGCCATCTTCACCGACGGCTCGTGCTCCCCGCACCCGCGGGGATGGTCCCCAGCCATTCAGCGATCGGTCGGTAGCCCCCATGTGCTCCCCGCACCCGCGGGGATGGTCCCGTGGCGCACGACCTGATGGTCATGCGCAAGCCGTACTCCCCGCACCCGCGGGGATGGTCCCTCCTCCGCCCATGGTCTACAGCGAGTACCACCGTGCTCCCCGCACCCGCGGGGATGGTCCCGCCTCGGCAGCGGTGTCCGTGGCCCCGCTCTGGTGCTCCCCGCGCCCGCAGGGATGGTCCCTAGCTGACCACGGTGATCGAGCTGGAGTGCTGCTCCCCGCACTTGCGGGGATGATCCCTTCACGGCCCTGGACGTGCCCGGCGAGCTCGGGCGCGGCCGCGGCGAGGATGTCGTCGAACCCGGGCAAGGACGCTGCCGCTGGCGGCCGGGGCGACCATGCCGCGCTCGGTCATCATCATGCCGATCGCCGCACCGAGCCCGAGCGGCTCGCGGCCGTCCCGCCGTACGACCGTTCCGGTGCGCCGCTTCGGCTTCTCCTTGCGGGCGGCCCCGTTCTTCCTTGCTGCCTCCCGGGCCGCGACCAGGGACTGGCGCGCGAGATCGACCCCGCTCAGCTCGGTGCTCACACCATCACCGCCCCGGCCGTACCGCCGTCCAGCGAACGCGCGGCGAGCCTGGTGAGCCGGTCCGTCCACGGCGCGGGCCCGGCCGCCTCGGTCCGGGCCGCCGCCTGCTGCTTGCGCAGCTGCTCCAGCCGCACCGTCAGCAGGTACTCGGCCACGCGCTCCCGGGCAGCGTCGGCGGCCTTCGTCGCCGCCACCATGGCGTCCGCACCGTTCGGGTTGTGCTGGAACCAGGGGCGGCCCTGCTCGGCCTTGTACGCCCGCCGGGCCTCAGCTTCGGCCTCCGAGGCCCGGCCCAGCGTCGCCAGGGCGTTGTCCTGGTACTCCTGGACGGCCTGCTGAGCGGTCTGGAACGCGGCGAATGCGTACGCGTCCTCAGCTGCCTGCGGATTGGCCTCCAGGGCGGCCACGTCGGTGATCTGCAGGAACTCCTGCCAGACGGTGGCGATGCTGTTGCCGATGGCCGTCCGGACTTCGGCAACGACGGCCGCGACGCTGCCCAGGTCGGTCAGGTCGGCGGACCAGGCCGCTGCCAGGAGACCGGCCTCACCGACCAGGGTCTCGGTCTGACGGCGATGGTCGCATGCTTCGCACAGCCCGGCCGCCTGGTCTCGCCCGCAGTCCTCGCACGGCAGGGCCTGGCGCACCTCATCGGCGGCGGCCGCGGCCTCACGTTCGCGCTCCGCCCGCTCACGGGCAGCCGCACGGGCGGCATCGCGGCGGGCCTGCTCCGCGCGGGCCTGCTCCCGCCGTCGCTCAAAGTCCTCCGCCTCGATGGCCGCCTGCTCTCGCAGCCGCTCCTCGAGGACCCGGCGGCGCGCGCCCACACTCAGACCGGGCAGCTCCCGGTCGACCTCCGCCGCGATCTTCGCCCGCCGGGCCCGCCGGATGTGGACCACGTTGCCGCAGTTCTCGCACTCGCCGCCGGTGTCCAGCCGGATCCCGTCATCGCACCGGCGGTCCGAGCAGGCCTGACGCTGCACCAGGCCCCGCCGCATCAGCCACGGATACGGCCGGTCGACCAAGGCCTCGCCGCCGGTCTCCTTCAGCCGGTCGGTGAGCCGGTCGGCCAGCAGCCGCGGCGCGCCACCCGGCAGCGCCAGCAGACCCTCCAGGCGTGCCAGCTCCGCCTTCGCGGCCGCCTCCACCCGGCCCTGCTGCCAGCCCGACAGCCGCTCCCACAGCCCCGAGACCGGCCCCAGAGCCACCCGCAGACCAAGATCGGCCGGAAGGCCGACCCTCCGCTGCTGCTGCGCCTCTCCACCACTCACGGCCTTCAGACGGCCACCGGCCACAGCCCCGGCAGCACGCTGCCCACCCCGCTCATCGACCGAGGACTCCTTCAGCTTTTCCCCGCGAAGCGGGCCGCCCTCAGCCACCGGCGACGCCGGCCCGGCAGCGGCGGTTTCGCCATTAACGGCCTGGTCCTCGCGCACGCACCCGCGCTCCGGCCGACGGCCTTCACCCCCACGGCCTTCGCCGGAAAAACCACAAGAGACCTGAGGAGGAACTACAGGAGTAACCACAGAAGCGTGGACTGCGTGGAGCTCTGCACCATCGGGACGCTCCTGATCTCCCGCACTCTCAGCACCCTCAGCACCGCAGATCCCAGACGTACCAAGGGCGCCAGCCACATCCGCGGGACCATGATCTCCGCACGCACCATCAGGACGCACCAAAAACCCGCCCTCGGAGCTCTGAACAGCCTCCACAGAGGCCACGGTCCGGCCGTACGCACGAGCCACGGGCAGCAGCATGACCTTGCCCCGGCCGTTCATCCGCGTCGCCGTCGCCTTGCGCTGCCGGGCCACGACACCGGCCTCCGTCAGCCGTGCCAGGACCTTCCGCGCCCCGGACGGCGAGCAGCCCAGTAGCCGTGCCAGCGTCGCCGCCCCACGCCCCTCCTTCTTCCTGACCGAGCCGCCGCACAGCTGCAGCCAGCCCGACGCCCGCGTGTTCAGCACCATCAGCAGCAGCCCGAGCCGGTCGGTCGCCGCTCCCTTGCCCGTACGGCCGGCCAGCAGCCCCGGCGGCGTCGGCTCCTTGTCCTCCGGCGTCCAACCCGGCCCGAACAGGGCCTCGATGAGGCGCAGCAGCGTTGCGAGCTCCGCCTTGTCCAGCGCCAGAGGGTGCGCCGCTCCCCCGCTCTTACGGGCGTGCCACAGCGGCATGACCAGGCAGTTCAGCCCGGTCGGGTGCCCCTTCGCGTCCCTCACCACCTGGGTGTGCAGCGCGTCCGTGCTACGCAGCACGGGCAGCACGTCGTGATGCACTGTCGACTCCGACATGCCCAGCCACCGGCCCAGCTCCGCACCCCAGATGTACGACTGCAGATCGCCCTTGCGACCCTCCGGCGCCCGCGACTTCGCGTACAACACCACCGCCGCCAACCGCGTCGCGTCCCCGAGCCCAGCCAGCGACTCATCCGCCAGCAGGGCCCGGACCGCGGCCAGCAGCCGCAGCCGCATACCCCGACCCAGCCGCAGCGCATCACCCGAGGCCTCGCCGTCAGAACGGCCCCAGGCCGGCACGGACCGCAGCACATCTCGTTGCCGGGGAAAAACGGGAGCGCCGACCACAACGTCGTCGATACATTCCGCCGTCGAAACGCCGCTCACGAGGAGATCCCGGAAAAGCTCGCAGAGGACGACGTGCCGGGCCGCTCACATGGCGGAGTGGCCGGTCGATGAGGAAACTGTGACCGGGTAGACGCGACAAAATGCGCTAACCGGGCATGGATGGGCTGACAAAGGGCAGCCCAGTACTGCAACATAGTTCTGCTGCTCCTGTCGTGTGCTGGAGAGCATGACGAAGGGCTTTTTGGCGCTTCGTTGGTTCTGGCGAACCAGTGATCGAACCGTTCGGCCGGCTGCAACCGGACGAACGTCCCTTCAGAGGGGCTGCAACTCCTCTGGTGGCAGATGGGACGCCACAACCTGGGTGACTGCAATCACCTGGGTGGCCGGGCGTCCCGGCGGCTCGAAGACCCGCTCAACGGGCGCCGCCACAGACGACTACGACATCTCGCCCCCCTCCGGGGCAGAGGTGCACCCGCAGCCGGGCTGGCGCGGGAAAACATCGAAGGCCTCCAGCCGGAGCGACGTACGAGTCATCGCTGCCACGGCGGGCGCCTTGGTGTGTGTCTGTCGGAGGGTGCGGGTACTCTGCTGCACGTCGAGACCTTCCCTGGATAGGTCCTCGGCCACGGGATCCGGAGCGCCAACTCCTGGGATCCCACAGGGTCCGCGAGGTGGCACTCGCGGGCCCTTGCCTTTTCCAAATGTCTTTTTGTTCGGGGGATACGGTACCCCTCCCCGATCACACAGGGACACCCCAGACCCGTACGTGTCGCCCACCATTCGCGGCCTCCTGACGGCAAACCAGATTCCGCAAATGGCGATACGCCTGGCAGTCAGGCAAACGCGGCCAGGGTCTCCACGAAGCCGAGGGCTGTCGCCAGCCTGATGCGCTGAGAGGTGCGGCCATACCAGACGCAGGAGCGCGGCTCGTGCCGACTCCATGCGCTTCATGCCGAACAGACGAGGGCGTGGTACCCCCGCCCGCCTGCATATGTCGAGACCGGTCGCTCCTCGCAGATACGGAATGGACACTTCGCGTCTTGTGGACCATTAGAGTCCTGCCGATCTGTGACCGAGGCCGTTGAGCGTGAAGAGCGTCAGCAGATAGATGCTGTTAGGCATCTGGTCAACTGACCTGCCTGAGTTCAGGCATGGCCGCCGTACCACATGCCGGGCCGGAGAATGTCCTCCCAGACTTCCAGGGGCCCGTCCTCGTCGGAGTAGAGGGTGCGGAGTACGAGCACGGGAACAGGCACGTCCGGTGCCACCTCGATGCCGAACTCCTCGAGCTCGTTGGTGGAGGCAAGGCGTGCAGTACTACGCTCAGGCCCCGCCGTGATCGTCTTACCAGTGCGTTCCGCATAGAGGTCGTGTCGGAACTTCGGCATCGGGGCTTCGTCGAGCAGCTCAGGCAGCGCGACGAGCGCCCGAATGTGGATCATGTTGAGCGCCAACACGGTGGGCTTGTCGTCCCGCGTGAATGTCCGGCTTCTGATCACAATCTCGTCGTACATATCGATGCCGAGAAGTGCTGCGATCTCTGGATCTGCACATGAGCGAAGCAGGGCACGCGAGTTCACGTACTGCTCTTGTGGAGCGAGCGGTCGGCCCGTGCGGCGAAGGCGCTCCAGTCGCGCAGCGCCTGTGAGGACAGCCTGTGGCGCATCCTCGGGTCCCAGAACTGTAGTGCCGCTTCCCTGAGTCGTGCGGACCAGGCCCTCGGCCTCAAGAGCCTGATAAGCGCGATGCACGGTTGCGATAGCACCCTTGCCTTCGTTGACCAGGGCCTGGACCGATGGCAGTCGATCGCCGGGTGCGTACACGCCTTCCGCGATCTTTGCCGCGATCTCGTCAGCGATCTGTCGCCATTTAGGCGGCTTGGAGACCCCGGGTGGCATGGCGGCTCCTCTCCGTGTGGTTGTCACCAACAGTCAAGCACGTTCTAGAAGCCTTGACATCTCTTCTAGAAGACTTCACTCTAGGTGGAGTGATCGGATCCCTTCGGTCCGTCACCAGAGCATGACCAATCGAAGAGCGCAGCCTGCTCGCCGTCGCTTACATGCGGCACTGGGGTTGACCGGCCATCGAGCCGACACGATGTCCCCCGGTGGGTGAGAGCAGGGCAGCCCGACAGCAGTTGCGCTGCCTGTCGTCCACGATCCGACCAGCGAGTTTGCGCTGACGGCTCCTGGTCGGCAGGGAACGCAGCCCCATGTCACTCCCCGCCAAGGAGCCCGTCTTGCGTATCAGCAAGCTCCCGCCGTACCGGCTCAGCGACTTCCGTCCCCAGCACGTGAACCTCCGGGACGGCGAGGTCCCGACACTGAAGTGCCCGGAGTGCAAGTCCTGGCACTCGATCAGCCGCAGGGCCCTGACGCCGCACTACCCGGAGCCCAAGAAGCGCTGTTCGGGAAGCGCCCGCCGGATCATCTTCGACATCACGGTCGAGCAGTGGGGCAAGGCTTTGGTCGAGGGAGAGCGAGACGCTGGAGCGCGCCGTAGTGCTCAGCAGTTCCACAAGCCCGCTCCTCCGGTCGGCCAGCCGGTTCACCGTATGGCCCGCACCGCGCAGATGTCGCCCCTGGAGCGGGCGCGGCAGGCGATCGCGCGGCACCAGGCGAGCTGCAAGAACTGCCGGAACCGTGTTCCTTGCCAGATGCCGAAGGCTCTTGCTGAGCGGGAGGCTGGCCGGAGCGGACTTGCCGTGCTGGAACGCGCGCTCGCCGCGATCGCCCGGCATCGACGGGGATGCGCAGATTGCCGCCGGGGCCACTACTGCCCGCTGGGCTACGAGTTGGCCGAACGGAAGGCCTGGACGGAGCAAACCCGTGAGAGCGTGACCCGGCAGCAGACCCGAGAGCAGCAGGAAGAGCGGAGCTTGGAGCGCGCCCGCGAGGCCCAGCGGTCGCGTCGCCGGGTTCAGCAGTGGCGCAAGGTGCTCCCGGACGTGGAACGCACGGACCGCGAGCGGCGCGAGCAACTGCTCCGTCAAGACGAACTCCAGGGAACGCGCCGCCGTTTCAGGGCGGGACGGATCCGCCAGAGCACCGCCGTGAACGGGAGGAACGCCTCATGACACTGACCGCTATCGACATTGACCGGCTCTTGGATGACGCGGAGAACGGTGACGTGACGGCGCAGACCACGATCGAGGCGATCATCGTCGACCTTGAGCGAGCGCAGCGTCGCTCGCTCGCCGCGGCAGCCGACGGAGAGCGTGTCGCCGCGGACGAGAACGAGTCCAAACTGATCCGCTCTCAGGCAGGCATGGCTGCCTACTTCCCCCGCCAGCACGCCAGGGAGTACGGGGAGGAAGCCGCCGTACTCCGACTCGGCGGGAATCCGTGGGGTTACGAGATTCAGTACTGACCCGTTCCTGTGCTGCCTGTGTTCGCCGCTCGCGGAGCGAGCGGCGATGGCAGGGGGCAGCAGGACCTTCCAGGTCAGCAGCCCCAGTCCGAGAAAACCGAACAAACGATGACGGCCCCGGGATCGCACCCCGGGGCCGTTGTCGGTCGTCATCCATCGCGTATGAGAGGAAGTTCGACCTTGCTGAGGAACATGATGCCATCCCCCATGCTGACCGGTGCCCCGGGGGACTCCGACCCGGACATGGACGAGGCGCTCCGCCGGGCGCAAGGCGGTGGGAAGCGGTGACGGTCACAGTTCACGGTGCTGGCACCCTGCACCGCATCGCCGTTGACGGACGACTCGCACTGCCCGGCCCGGTGCCGGGACTGGTGGTGACCGAGCAGGGGCGCGGGTTCCGCGCGGAGATGACGGCTTCCATGGAGGCCTTCAGCGCTGTCCGCGCACTGACCAGGTCGGTGCCCTCGGCGTTCGGAGCCAACCCGGAGCTCGGCGTGTCCGCGGAGCTCGTGGCATCTGAGCTGATGGGCAACGTCGTTCGGGCCAGTCCCAAGGACGAGCCCGTGCCGCTGATCGTCGAGGTGTACGCCGTCTCGACGGGCGTCGAGGTGATCGTCCACGACGCCGTATCGGGCCAGCCGAGCCGCTGCGATGTCGCCCTGGACAGCACGGAGGCGCTGTCTGGGCGGGGTCTGCACCTGCTCGACCTGTTGACCGACCGCTGGACGGTCGAGTCGTCTCCGCTCGGCAAGCAGATCAGGTGCCATCTCAGGTCTGTGTAGCACCACCAGCTGTACGGGGCGGAAGACCGGAAGGTCAGTCTTTGTCAGTGCAGCACCATCGCACCAAGCGGGGGCCGGAGATCACCGCGCTCACCCGCCCCCACCCCCAGCAGCCCCAGGAACTCCCGTTCCTGGGGCTGCTCACATCTGCGATCTCAACGGAGGGCTCCATGAAGAACGTCCAGGACCTCGTCGGTCTGTCCGCTGCTCATCTGCCCGCCACCGAGGCCGGCGTCGACTGGCGCCACAACGCGGTGTGCCGTGAGGAAGACCCCGAGCTCTTCTTCCCGATCGGCAACACCGGTCCGGCGCTGCTGCAGATCGAGGAGGCCAAGGCTGTCTGCCGTCGCTGCCCCGTCATCGAGCGGTGCCTGCAGTGGGCGCTCGAGTCCGGTGAGGAGTCCGGCGTGTGGGGCGGCCTCAGCGAGGACGAGCGTCGCGCCATGAAGCGCCGTGCCGCCCGCAACCGGGCCCGCCAGGTCAGCGCCTGACCAACCACGACATGCAGCCCTGCCCAGCCCGTCGCTACCGGCCCGGCCACTGTCGGTCCGGCGGCGGTGGAGAACGCAGGGACCGCCCGCTGCGCCGTCACTCGGTGCCGCTCCTGGTCCGCACCGCCCCCCACCCCCAAGGGAGTTCGTCCATGCCCGAGACCTCCGCGACCCAGCCGTGCACGCACACGCCGTACTGCCCGCCCGCCGACAGCCCCGCTCGGGAGGCCGCCCAGACGGTGGTCAGCCGCCCCGAGCAGGGCTGGAGCCGCCTGTGCAACGGGCTTTTCGTCTTCGAGGACACCGGCGAGCTGCTGCCCGACGGCCGTGTCATCGCCCCGCACCGGCCCACGGACGCCCTCGACTCAGGCGAGGAGAACGTGTTCGTGGCCTACATGGAGGCGTTCAAGGCATCCAACGAGCACTGGGCGAAGCGCCCGGACTGCTTCAGGGACCGGGCGTGCGAGGTCGGCGATCCGATCCACGCCCGGTTCTTCCATCTTCAGGACCGCTACAAGGCCACGCAGACAAGCGACATCGCCACCGCATGAACCGCACTGACGGTTGCCTGATCCGCCGTCCGGGACGACGTCGACCGCTGGGTACGCGCCACCCGCTGGCCGCTTCGGGGACGCAGCTGATCGAGGACACCGACTCGGCCTGCCGCGCGCTGGTCTGGCCCCGCCACGGGCCACTGCTTCGCGCCCGCCTGGCGGGAGCCGCACCCAGTTTCGAGCCCGCCCCCGTGGCGCTTCGCGAGACCGGCCGCCTGCCACCCGGGTCGCCGGCCTTTCAGGGCGCCCGGAGCGGGTAGAGCCGGTGCCGTTTTCGTGATCAACCATCCGCACCGGCCGCCGTTTCGGGAACGCACCCCGCGCGTTTCGGGAGCACCGGCCGCCGTTTCGCCCCCGCCCTGAATGACTCCTTCCGGAGGTCCCCATGACGATCACCGACATGCCGCAGACCGCGGCTCCCGACACCCCCGCTTCGCACCCGCCGGGCCTCGCTTCGGACGCACCGGAGAAGGTTTCGGGTACGGCCCGGGGCGCTTCGAGCCCGGACAAGCGGAAGACGATCAAGCCCACCCGCGACCGGCTGATGACCGCCCTGTCCCTCGTCGCCGCGTTCGGCGGCACGCTGGTCGGCGTCATCGGCTTCGCGATGTCCTACAGCACCCTGGCCAAGGTCGCCCTGAGCTGGGGGTTCAGCAAGGAACTGGCCCCCTGGTTCCCGGTCGGCGTCGACGCCAGCATCATCGCGTTCCTCGCCCTGGACCTGTACTTGATCCGCAAGGGCACCCCGTGGCCGCTCCTGCGGATGGCCGCGCACGCCATGACAGGCGCGACGATCTGGTTCAACGCCAGCTCACAGGGCCACATCGGCACCGACCCGGTGCAGGCCGCCAGCCACGGCGTCATGCCGATCCTGTTCGTGATCGGCGTGGAGGCCGCCCGCCGCCTGATCATCCAAAAGGCCAGGCTGGAGGCGGGAACGGTCACCGACCGGATCCCGCTGCACCGCTGGATCCTCTCCCCCGTCGCAACCCCGCGGTTCTACCGCCGGATGCGGCTGCACAACGTCACCTCGTACCCGGAGATGATCCGGCGCCAGCAGGAGCTCATCGGCTACGAGCAGTGGCTCAAGCGCAAGTACGACGGCGACCTGAGCAAGGCCACCGATGACGAACTGCTGCCGAAGAAGATGGCCGCCCACGGCTACACCGTCGCGCAGGCCCTCGCGATGCCTGAGCAACAGGAACGTGCTGCTGAGGCCCGCGCGGAGGAAGCCGAGCGCCGGCGCCTGGAGGCGGAGACGCGCCGGGAGCTCGCGCGCAAGAAGGCCGAAGCCGACCGGCTGGAGGCGCAGGGCCGGCTCGAGTCCGTCCGCGCCCGGGTGGAGGGCGAGACCGGCCAGGCCCGCGCACACGCCCGAGCCCAGGTCAGCGCCGCAGAGCGGGCCGCTGAGCTGGAGGAGGCCGCGCTGGAGACGGCCGTCATCGCCGAAGCCCGCGCCCGCGAGGCGGAGGCGGAGCGCAAGGAGGCCCAGGAGCGCGAGGCCAAGGCCGCCGCGGACATCCGCGCGGCGGAGCTGGAGCGCCAGGCAGCGGAGAAGCGGAGGCTCGCGGCGGAGGCCGACCGAGTCGCCGCGGCGGAGGCTCAGGCCATCGAGACGGCCGAGATCGCGGAGGCCCGGCAGCGTGCTGCCGAAGCCGATCGGGCCGCCGCCGAAACGGAGCGGGCCGCTGCCGAAACCCGCCGCCGTGCCGCCGAAGCCGACCGACTCGCGGCGGAGGAGAACGAGCGCAAGGCGACCGCCGACGCGAACACGCAGGCGGCCCGAAAGCGTGAAGCCGAAACCGAGTACGCCGCTGCCGAAACGCGGCTCGCCGCCGCCGAAGTCGAGCGGCGCGCGGTCGAAATCGAGGACATCGCGAAGCTGACGCCGCGCGAGCGGGCAGTCCGCAAGGTCGCGCGCATGGCGTTCGCGGCCGGCGCGGTGTTCGTCTGCCTGGACGCCTACGGGATCCACCGCGAGCTGTGCCGGGTCGTCACGATCGCCGACGTCCAGCGCGAACTCGACGTGTCGTCCACCGACACCGCCTCCAAGTACCGCCAGGAGGCCGTCGCGCTCATCGCCGGCGGATACCGCCCGGAGCAGTGACCTGCACAAACGAGCCGTTCGACGGTTTCCACCGGCCCCCGAGCTGCTGAAGACAACTCGGGGACGCGGTGAAGGCGCCGAAACGCCACCCCACAGCTTTCCACCGATCCGGATCGCCCCACCCTGCAGAGGAGAAAAAAGCCCATGAGCAGCAAGGACATCGCGACTCGCGTGGCGTCCGGTGTCCAGGCCCTGCGCCTGGACGGGACGCGCGAGGCCTGGCAGGCGCAGCACAACGCGGGCCTGCTCAATGACGCGCAGAGCTACGACGCCCTGGCCGACGCTATCGAGGCAGACCTGAAGCAGCGCGGCGTCGAGGGGGACATGCCCTGGTCGGCGACGCTGCGGGCGAAGAAGCGGGTGAAGCCGCTACGGGACGCGGCCAAGGCCATGCGTAAGGCTGCGAAGGCCATTAATGGCACGGCGGGTGCGTACGAGATGACGGACCCGGAGAAGGTGGCCGAAGACCGCGAAAAAAAGGCTCTGAAGAAGGCCCTGAAGAAGGGTCAGGTTCAAGGGATCGCGCACAATTCCGCGACCCGGAGCCTGGAGCGCCTGGCGCCCGCACAGAACGAGGGCGACCAGGCCGGTGCTCCGCAGGTCCTGGGTGATTTCTTCAAGCAGAACCGGAGGGGCGCATAAATGCAGGTTGCCGGAATGTCGCAGAAAAAAGCGGAGTACTGGAACGGGAAATTCGAGGAAGCGCACAAGAAAGGAGAAGGCGCGCCCGAAGAATTCATGCGGGTGTGGCTCGACTTCGTGAAGGTGTCGGCGCTGCAGAAGGCCCGGAAGACGGGCGACAAGAACGTGTTCAACGCGGTCTCCGGTGAGCTGGAGCGGATCTACCGCACTCACCTTGCGTGACCGTCATCATCATCACCGCCGAAGTGCCGGGTTGTGGGGGCCCAACCACGCGTGCTATGTACGCGTGCGAGGCGCCCCTCCCCGGTGACCGGCCGTCATCATGAAGGGAGGGAACGTGTCCGAAGACGAGAGTCCGGACAATGTGATCCCGATTCCCCGGATCGGCTCTCTGCCGCCCCCCGCAGTGCCGCCCGTCCCGGTTCTGGCAGGGGACGGCGAATCGGATTCCAGGGGGAACGTTGATGCGGATTCCCGGGGAGACGGGGAGCCGGAAACCGGGCGCATTTCCCCGTTCGATATGCCCGCGCCGTCTGTCACTCCGCCTCCGCCCGGCGTTGTGCCCGTGACGTTCCGCAGTGAGGGAACAGATGAAAACGCTGCCGATGCCGGTCCTCCCCGTCCAGGTGCGTTATCGATGGCCGCGATTTTGGCTATCGCCCTTGCTGCTTTCGAGGGAATTCAAACCTGGGTCGCGGAATCCGGTCCGCGCCGGGCGGAAGCGGCCAAACATAAGCGGGAATTGGAATTGCTGGCGGCCAAGGCCCGTGCGGACGCCGCGAAACTGACTGCGGAGGCCGGAGCCGAACGCGCCAAGGCGCAGCGGAACCGGGGTGTGCAGTCGTCCCACGAGTACGGCAAGAGAGCCCTCGGGCGCTCTCCTGGAGGCTCCGGACGAGGCGGAAGCCCGTCCGGGTCGGGCGGGTCGCGCCGGGCTCCCAGCGGGCCGTCTGGCGGCTCGACCGGGGGGCGCGGCCAGGGTCCCGGCGGACCCGGTGCTCGAGGTGGGGGCGGCCGGCAGACCACCCCCGGCAAGCCGGGTACCTCCGGCGGTACTTCGTCCGGCAGGATCAACGGCCCGATCGGCAAGGGATCGGGCCGTCCAGGCTCCGGCGGCTCCGGAAGCGGTGGTACTCGCGGCGGGCGCGGCCCCGGAAACAGAGGCGGCGGCCCGAACGGGCCTGCGCCGTCAGGGTCTTCGGGACCGTCCGGCACGTCGAAGGGCGGCTCCAAGCACAGTCGTACGACGCTGCCCCAGGCGGTCGGCAACACCCTGCGCGACCGGTGGAACCGCCGTACGCCCGCCACACCGGTCCTGAGCAAGACCGGCCAGCCCGGCAGCGCGGGCAAAGGCGCGCCGGGCAGCGTCAACGGCACCGCGAGGAGCGGTCCGAAGACCGGCGGCAGTGTGCCGGGCGGCGTGAACGGTGCGCCGAAGGGCAGCCCGAAACAGCCCGGCGGTATCCCGCCCGGCAGTGTCAACGGGACGGCGAAGGGCGGTGCCAAGCCGTCCGGGCCGGGATCACCAGGGGCCGGAAAGGCTTCGGGTAAGACCGACGGTCGTACGACGTTCTGGCAGGCGGTCGGCGAAACCATGGACGACCGCTGGAAGAAGCGCCGCGCCGCGGTCACCGGCTGCATCAACAACCCCAACCCGAACGCCAAGTCGTCTCCGCCGAAAGGAGGCACGAGCACTGCTGCGCCCGGCGGGGGAACGGCCGGCGGGCCGAAGAACACCGGCACCCCGAAAGGACCAGGACCCGGATCTGGTGCGCAGACCGGGAAGGGGCCGTGGAAGCACGGGCCCTCCAGCGGTCCCGGCACCACCGGTCCGGCGGGTGCGGGCAAGACACCGGGGCCGGCCGGCTCCGGCCCGGCCG
>NZ_LIRK01000254.1 GCF_001419765.1 Streptomyces torulosus | reverse complement strand
AGGAGAACCTGCGTCCGGCGGAAACACTCGGCCGGCCCCGCTGAACGCCCCAACACGTGGGCCCATGTCGCTGGACGCCCTGCGCCCTGCAGTACGCCCCCGGCCGCGTAGCCGCCGCCTGCAGGCGCCTGGGACGCAGCTCTCGCCGCCGGGCTAGGCGCGGCCGACTCGAGGTGAACTGGCCGTCGATGACGATCTCCTTGTCGGCGACCTCGGCTCCTGCAATACGTAGATGCGTGCGGATGCTCGGCCACGAGGTGAGTCGGCGTCCGCGCACGACATCGGCCTCCACCATGGTCCACGGGCCGTGGCAGATCGTGGCCACGGGCTTCCCCGAGTTCATGGAGGCCTTGACGAAGCCGACGGCGTCCTTGTTCATGGTGCCGCCGGCACAGGGCGTCGTAGTCGTCGTCGGAGGCGCGCGGGATGTGAGGAGGGCGCGGACTGGTGCAGTCGCGCTTGCCGCCGACGGCGTCCAGGTCTCCCCCCCAGAACGAGGACGGGACGTTCCCGCCCGCGGGCGGCGTGCGAGCCGGCGTCGCTGCCGAACTTCATGAGGACCAGCAGCATGTCGCTGACGCCGACGGGTGGAAGAGTTACAAGGCCAACCGCTCTCCCAGCGGAAACACCAAGCTGCACACGGTGGCTGGGACGGTGATCGCCTGGGCGCTGGGGGAGCCGGAGCCGGTGGGGCGGGAGCTGGACGCGGCCGTGCAGCGGCGCTCACGCCAGCGGAATGCCCCGGACGCGGAAGTCGGGTAGAGCGCCGCGGCCGGGGCGTGGGTCAGGGGACCAGGGCCTGTTCGACGGTGGGATGGCAGCCGATGACCTGGTCGAGGCCGACGAGCTCCAGGACCCGCAGCACCGAGGCCTGGGCGCCGGCGATACGCAGCCATCCCTGAGCGTCACTCATGCTCTGGTGGGCGGCGATGAGGACTTTGATGCCGCTGGAGTCCATGAAGGTCACGCCGCTGAGGTCCACCACGGTCCGCGGCGGTGTCACGCTGCCGTAGGACAGCAGGGCCTCGGTGAGCTTGTTCTTGACCGTGTGGTCGATCTCGCCGCGCAGCGTGACCACCCGAACGCCGTCGACGGCGGCGTGGTCGACCGACAGGCCGAGGAGGCGGTCCGCGACCTCTGTGTGGACACCGACTCCCCACTACGACACGTCCCGCAGGCGCAGGCGCAGGCGCAGGTGGACGGTCAGCGGTGGCTGGAGCAGATCTCCTACTACGACGTCGGCCAGTTCGAGCGGCTGCTGCAGGTGTCCTGCTGGATCGTCATCGCCTACCTCTCCGGCCTTCGCGACTCCGAGATCAAACACCTGCGGCGCGGTTGCGTCAGCGCCCAGCGCGACGCCGACGGCCGTATCTACCGCTACCGGCTTCACGGACTGGCCTTCAAGGGCGAAGGTGTCCATGGCGCGGCCGCCACCTGGATCGTCACCGCTCCCGTCGCAGGGGCCGTCGCCGTCCTAAACGCTGCCAGCCAGCCGACGAGCCCTACCCGTTCGCGCACCCGCTCAAATCGGCCAACCACCAGCGCCACCGCGTGGCCGGGCGCGTGCGCACCAGCGCCACCACCATCAAGGACATGACCGCACTGGCCAGGTGGATCAATGCCTACTGCGCCGCTCACTCACGCGTGGTTGCGATCCCCGCGGACAAGTGGCGCCTGCCGCACCTGACGCCCCGGCAGTTCCGACGCGACCTGGCATGGTTCATCGCCCGCCGTCCGGGCGGCACCATCGCGGGCGCCCTGCGATACCGCCATCAGCGCATCCAGATGTTCGAGGGCTACGCCGGTGCTAGCGACTCCGGGTTCCGCGACGAGGTCGAGGCCGAAGAGGCCCTCCCCGCGGCCAGTTCCTCGCCGAGATGGGCGCCGACGTCGATCGTCCGGCACGGGCCGGACCGGCCGGCGCGGAAGCCGAGGGCTGGCTCGCCGAGTTCGCCCGCCACACCGTCTTCGACGGCCAGGTCGTGACCGACGAAGCCCGCCTGCGCCGCATCGTGGCCCGCCACGACCCGCACGAGTTCCCGGGGACCTTCGTCACCTGCGTCTACAACCCCGACCGCGCCCTGTGCCGCGCGCCCGCCGGCCCCGGCCACCAGCCGGTGCTCGCCGACTGCCAGCCGCTGGCCTGCCGCAACACCGCCCTCACCCCCGCCAACCACCAAGCCCTCTCCAGCCACTTTGCTCAGCTGGAGGACGCCCTGGACGACGGCGACCGTCTCGTCCCTTACGTCCGACACCGTCTGCAGGAACAGCACCGTGTCACGGCCCGCGTTCCTTGCCCGCCACGATCCGGAGCCCGCCGAGTGAAACGAGCCCTGCCCGACGCCGACACCGTCAAGGCCGCCATCGCGGGGGTGTAGCTGTCCTGGCAGCTGCGGGGCATGACGCGGTGCATGTCGTACATCGAGGCGGTGGCGACCGCCTCGATGTGGCTGCCGGCGGCACGGCGGTGAGCGCCATGCCGCTCAGGCCGCAGATGGCGGGGCGGGGATCACCTCGTCGACGGCGCGGCGCAGTGTTTCGCGGACGGCGGTGGCGTCGTCGAGTTCCGCCGACTGGAAGGCGCCGTCATGGAGCATGCCCAGTACGCGAGCGGCGTGGTCGGGCTCCGGGTGCCCCATGTCGGCCGACAGCTCGCGCAGGGGCTGAGCGACGGGGACCCGACGTCACGTAGGTAGGCAATCGCCGGAATCCCAGCAGCACGCGTTGGCGGTAGCCTTCCGGCCGCCCGCCCCACCCCTCCGGCCATGTCGGAATGGGCAGCAACGGCCGGATGATCTGTCATTGAGGGATTCGGGCCATGACGCAGCCGAGGACCACCAGGATGGTCGCCTGGGTCTGAGTCTGGGCCGCGCTTCAGCGAGGCAGCATGACGTCAACCTGCCCCCGGATGTCCTGCGTGATCTCCTCGACGCTCAAGGCGATGTTCACGCTCGCCGCCGTGCTGAGGAACATCACGGCGGACACGATGTGTGCCAGCGTCGCGGCGTCGTCCTCCGTGACCCGCTCGTCTCGGCGCAGCACGGCGGCGATGGCCTCCTCGGCCTGCGCGACGATGGCGAGTGCCGCGCTGTGCCGGGGCTCCTCGGGGTCGCCGAAGACCATCTCTCGCAGGTAAGTGCGTCCGTTGTCGATCTGGGTGCGGTTGCACTCCACGATCGGCCGGACGATCGCCATCACCGCGTCCAACACGCCTGGGATGGCCTCGGCATCCGCCCGGCCCTGCTCAAGTGCTTCGGCGTACTTGGCGTTCTGCACAAGCAGGAGGAGTTCGCCCTTGGTCTTGGCATAAAGAAACAGGGTCCCGGTGCCGATGTCGGCCTTGTCGGCGATCTGCTGGGTCGTGACCTCATCAATGCCGTGTTCGGCGAACAGCTCAGTGGCGGCAGCGACGATGCGGTCGAATTTCTCCTGCTTGTTCCGCTCGCGCCGTCCGACCGACCGGGGGGTGACAGGCATGGCGGTGTCCTCCAGGAATAGATTCTGACTGCAATCAGCTATGACTGCAGTCAGTACCGCGTGGGCTCGGATACGGCTGCGCTCATTCTCCCATGGCGGGGCGACCAGTCATTGCTCCATCCGTGCGCAGCCACGCACCTCACATCCCCTTGGAAAAGAGGAACCAATGCCCTCTCTCGATGGAGCAGTCGTCCTCGTCACCGGCGGCAATGGCGGTATCGGCACCCACTTCGTCCACGACGCCCTGGCTCGCGGCGCCTTCAAGGTCTACGCCACCGCCCGTTCCCCCCGCGCCTGGGACGACGAACGCATCGTCCCCCTGACCCTTGACGTCACCGACCGCGCGTCGATCGACGCGGCCGTCGCAGCCGCGGCGGATGTCACCGTGCTCGTCAACAACGCGGGCGCCATCCCGCCGAGCGCGAGCCTGCTGGACGTCACCGAGGCGGACATCCGGGCGAACATGGAGACGAACTTCTTCGGACCCGTCTTCCTCGCCCGAGCCTTCGCACCGATCCTCGCCGCCAAGCAGGGCTCGATCCTCGTCGACGTGCACTCCGTTGCCAGCTGGTATGCCTTCGGCGGCGCCTACAGCGCGTCCAAGGCCGCACTGTGGTCGGCCGCCAACTCGCTGCGCATCGAGTTCGCACCCATGGGCATCCACGTGACGGGTGTGCACATGGGCTACGTCGACACCGGTATGGCCGCGCACGCTGACGGACCCAAGATGCTGCCGACGCAGCTGGTGACGACGGTCTACGACGCCGTCGAGGCCGGCGAATACGAGGTCCTGGCCGACGAGTTGACCAAGGGGGTCAAGGCGGCTCTGAGCGGCCCGGTCGAGGCGCTTTACCCGGACCTGCACAGCACGAACGCCTGACATTTTTTCTTCGGTCCCGACGTGATCTCTTCACGTCGGGACCCCGTGATCCATGGCGTCCGAATAGTTGGCCGGCCGGTGTCGAGGAGGGATGCACCGTCGCGGCCGTCGAGCCGTGGATGACCTCGGCGGTCGATCCAGCAGCAGCCCGATCAGCAGCGGGGCACCACCGTGGTGACAGACCATCGCGGCTGTCGGGCCACGGGCTCAGGCGGTGCCAGGCACCGCGAGGTCGGCCCGGTCTGTGTCGGTGAAGCTCGGTCAGGCCATGGTCGGCGCGCACTCGTCCGCGCATCATCCGGCGTGATTCGTCCAGCGACCGCCAGGGCACTTCACCCGCCACCACTCGCAGCAGTGTCGGCGGGTACAGGCTGCGCCACTTCGAGGTGAGTCCTGGCCAATCGGCCTGTGCCGCGCGCGGGCGCCGACGCGTTCGAATTCGCCCGCGATGCTGGTGCGCCGGTCGACCACAGTGCCGAAGACGTCGGAAATCAGGTGGGCCCCACGACAAAAGAGGACGCACGCGGCATCCGCTGCGTCCGTGCTCGCTCCCTGCCGGGTGTCAGCGTTGCTGGTTGGCGACGCCGATGTGGTGCCCGAGACGGTATTCGAAGTCGATGCCGGCCTGTTCGGCGTCGGCCTGCGTGCCTGCGGCCCGGGTGAGGAAGCCGGGGAGGGTGAGGGAGTGGGCGAACTCGCCGTACGCGGCGACCAGGTCCTCGTCCGGGGGCAGGGATGCCCGGTTGATCTGGGCCTTGGCCGAGGCGAGTGAGGTGCGGTCGAAGGAGGCGAGCCGGGCGGCGACGGTGCCGACGAAGGCGTCGAGTTCACTGTCGGGGAGGGCGCGGGTGACCCAGCCCCAACGCTCGGCGGTGTCGGCGTCGTAGTCGTCGCTGGTCAGGATGGCTTCCAGGGCGCGGTCGCGTCCGATGGCGCGGGGCAGGCGTTCGGTGCCGCCACCGCCGGGCAGCAGTCCGCTGCCGACCTCGGGCTGTCCGAAGATCGCCTTCTCATCCTGGTCAGGCGGTTGTCATCGGGCGAGGAACTCGACCGCCACGGGGGCGAACTCGTCGTGGTACTGGAAGATGCCGCCGTGCCCGGAGTCGGGGTAGATGATCACTCGGCTGTCCTTGATGCGCCGGTGTAGGTCCTCGGACAGGACTGACGGCACCATGCGGTCGTTGTCGCCGTTGGCGATCAGGGTGGGCTGCGTGATCGACGACAGGTTGTCGGGGGCGGAGCGCCCCCACTTCTTGATCGCCTTCAGCTGTGTCTGGAACGCCTTGACCTTGATCTCCGCGTCGCGGTCGACGGTGCGCTCCTTGAGCCGGTTGACGAACGCGCGCCCGGCGGCCTTGCCGGTGGCGTTGCGGTTGAAGAACAGGAACTCCTTGGGGTCCGAGCGGGTCAGGGTGGCGCGCAGGATGTCCCAGTAGGTGGTTCCGGCGACCTTGTCGATGTCCTTGCCGCCCTTGGGGCCGGTGCCGGTGAGGACGAGCTTGCGGACGAGCTCGGGGTGCTTCACTACCAGGGCCTGGGCGACCATGCCGCCGAGGGAGAAGGAGAAGACGTCGATCTTGTCGTACCCGAGCGCCTTGATGAAGGTGTAGGCGTCGTCGGCCATCGCCTCGACACTGTCCGGCACCTGGCCGGTGGATGCCCCGACACCGCGGTTGTCGAAGGCGATGACGTGACGGCCCTTCGCGATGGGGTCGACGATGCGGGGGTCCCAGTTGTCCAGGGTCGCGGCGAGGTGGACGAAGAAAACGACGGGGATGCCGCCCTTCGGTCCCAGCTCGCGGTAGGCGTAGGTGACGCCGCCTGCGCTGACGGTGCGGGCCGGGGCCTTCGCGTAGGAGGTGATGACGGCTTCGTTCGGGGTGTCGGTGCTGCTCATGACGGATTCTCCTCGTGTGTTCCGTGTCGCCCGTCGCGGTTGCGGCGGATCAGCTGTTGCCGATGACGGCCTTGCCGCGGATGCCACCCTGAGACAGGAACTGCAGCGCCTGGGGGGTCTGGTCGAAGCCGACCACCTTTCCCACGACCGGGCGCACCACGCCCTGGTCGATGAGGGTGGTGATCTGGCGGAGCTGGTCGCCGCTGGCGCGCATGAGCAGGAACTCGTACGTCACGCCGAGCTTCTTGGCCTGCCTGCGGATCTTGCCGCTCAGGCCTGCGACCGCCAGGCGCAGCAGCGGGTTCAGGCCGGCCTCGCGGGCGAACGCGGGGTCTGGGGGACCGGCGATCCCGATGGCCTTACCTCCGGGCTTGAGCACCCGCAGGGACTTCTCGAGAGTCTCCCCACCGATGCCGTCCAACACCAGGTCGTAGCCGGTCAGGAGCTGCTCGAAGTCCTGGGTGCGGTAATCGATCACCGTGTCCGCGCCGAGCGCGCGCACGAAGTGCGCGTTGGAACCGCTGGCGGTCGTGGCGACGCTCGCACCGAGGTGCGCGGC
The DNA here is from genome assembly GCF_001419765.1 of Streptomyces torulosus. Classification (GTDB taxonomy): domain Bacteria; phylum Actinomycetota; class Actinomycetes; order Streptomycetales; family Streptomycetaceae; genus Streptomyces; species Streptomyces torulosus. The sequence continues at coordinate 17,425 of NZ_LIRK01000254.1, read as the reverse complement.
GAGCTGGATCGCGATCGAACCGACCCCGCCGGCGCCTGCGTGGATGAGAACCTTCTGCCCGGGCCGCACCTTCCCGCGCTCCACCAGCGCCTGCCACGCCGTGAGCGCCACCAGCGGCAGCGAGCCCGCCTCATCCATACTGATCGAAGTGGGCTTGAGCGCCAGGTCGCCCTCCGCGACGGCGATGCGTTCGGCGAACGTGCCGATGCGGTCCTGGGCGGGCCGGGCGTAGACCTCATCTCCAGGCTTGAAGCCGCGAACCGCCGTCCCGACACCGATGACGGTGCCCGCGACGTCGTTGCCCAGGATCAGCGGCAGCTTGTAGGGCAGGATCTGCTTGAACTCACCGGCGCGGATCTTCTCGTCCAGCGGGTTCAGCCCGGCGGCCTCCACCCGCACCAGCACGTCGTGCTCCCCCACGGTGGGCTCGGGGACTTCCGCCTCCTGCAGCGGCTCCTTGTACTTGGTGACGACGAACGCTCTCATGGGGCGTCTCTCCTTGCATTCATCCCATTTATCCAGGTCTGAGACCAGGTCGGCCAATTCGGCTCGACTTTCGGGGCCTCCCCCCGTTCACTCAAACCGAGTACACTCAACTGTGAGTGTACTCAGAATTATTGTCAAGGGAGGCCCCATGGGACGCGGCCACATGACGATCGGGCGCCGCGAGCGGGCCAAACAGGCCAAGCGCGAGCGCATCATGACCGCGGCCCGTGAGCTGTTCGCCGAACACGGCGTCAGTGGGGTCACGACGCAGCAGATCGCCCACCGGGCCGACGTCGCGATCGGCACCCTCTACCTGTACGCGTCCACGAAGGCCGAGTTGCTGATCATGGTGCAGAACGAGAAGTTCGGCGCCGCCATCGACCTCGGCCTCGCCGCCGCGAACGCCGCCGTCGGGCAGGGCGTGCTGGAGCCGGTCGTCGCTCTCATCCGTCCCGTGGTGGAGTGCCTGAGGGAGCACATCGAGAACGGTCGCACATACCTGCACGAACTCGTCTTCGGCGACCCGGCCGAGCCCTACCGGCAAGCGGGTCTAACCCTTGCTGGCCGCCTCGAGGACGGCATCACCGGCCTGCTCGCCCGCAACGAGTACATCAGTGCCGCCGACGCGGCAACGCTGGCGCGGGTGATCACCGCGATCATCCACATCAGCACCACCGCCACCCTGCACCTGCATCGCAGCGACGAAGCCGTCCTCGCCGACATCCGCGACCAGATCCACGCCGCCCTGGCACCCCACCACCGCGCCGCATGACCACTCGCTCCACGAGCCAACCATCGAACACCCCGGAAAGGGGGCACGTCATGAGCGCCACTCGGCTGACCGGATGGAACGCACCAGATCGTACTGTGCGTAGTACAGGGTGCGGCCGTCTGCACTGAGCGCCACGGGGTTGAAGGTGACGCCGACATCCGGCACTGTGACGGCGAGCTTGGGCTGCCGGGTGCCCGCGAGTTTCCATACCTTGGTCGTGCCATCCCGGCTGGCGGTGGCCAGGGTCGCGCCGTCGTAGCTGAGCGCCACATGGTTGACCGTTTTGGTGTGTCCCTGCCACTGCGCGAGCTGGACCGGGTGCTGAGGCCGGCTCATGTCCCACTGTGCGAGCCGGCCGGAGCTGTCACCGGTGACGAGGGTGTGACCGTTGGGGGTGACTGCCATGGCGGACACGTCGTCGGTGCCTTCGGACAGCGGGCCCAGCGGGAGAGGATGTCCGGGGTCTTGGGCATCCCAAAGCCGGACTGGGCCGCGCGCGACTGTGACCATGAGGACGTTCCGTCGGTCGAAGGCGATGCTGGTCACCGCAGTGCCGGTGGCGTGCAGGACATGCGGGGGCGTAGCACGCCGGCCAGGGGCAGTCGACCAGAGGTTCACTGCTCCCCGCTGGGTGCCTGAGGCCACGATGGTGCCGTCGGGGCTCATGGCCGAGGCCCCGGAGATCTGGCCGTCGCCGAGGAAGTGTGTCGCGTGGGGGGTGGCTGAGGAGCTGAGCACCGTGCTGCGTGCTGCCTCCGTATCGTGCGCCTGCAGTGCGGCCTGACCGAGGAGGAGGGAGAGTGCAGGGTTGGTGGTCCGGATCAGGTCGGCTTGGGCCGCGAGTCCGCCGGACATGGCGACATCGCGCTGCACTGTTGCTTCGCGGCCCTTCACCACGGCCAGGAGCGTGGCTGCCACCCGCGATCAGGGTGAGCACGGCCAGCGTGGCCACCAGGCGGCGCAGCCGACGGATACCACGCTGCTGGTGGCGGCGGGCGGCCCGCAGAAAGTCGGCCTCGGCAGGGCCCGTCTGCTCGGGATGGGTGGAGGCCCACTCCTCAGCCGCTGTGAGCCGGACGCCCCGATAGAGCAGGCCGCCGTCGCGGCCTTCCGTGGACCAGGCCGTGGCCGCCTCGATCAGCTGTTGACGCACGCGCAGAGCCGACCGGTCGGCATCGATCCACTTGCGGAGCCTGGGCCAGGCCCTCAGCAGAGCCTCGTGGCTGACCTCCACGTGCTCGGTATCCGACGTCAGCAGCCGTGCCCCGGTGAACGCCTCCACGACCCCCTCCGCCGCGGTGTTTGTCTGGAGCAGGGCGTCCCGGTCGGCCGGCTGACGGACCTCATGCTCGCCGTCGCCGTCGCCGACGCGGACCAGGCTGAGCATGACCTCGCGCCTGTGTTCTGTTCCTGAGGGTTGAGGCGGGCGTAGAGGCGTTCAGCCGTCGTGGCGACAGCTCCGTAGATTCCCCCAGTGCGCTCGTATCCGGCAACAGTGAGCACTCCGTCCGTGCGCTGCTGCCAGGTGGCCCGCAGCGCGCGGGCCAGCAGCGGTAGCGCACCGGCTGAGCACGTGTCGGCGCCGGGCATGGCGCCCATATCGCGCAGGAGCACCTCAACCAGCCCAGGCTCAAGCGTGAGTCCCTCAGCGGTAGCTGGCGCGGTGATCGCCTCGCGTAGTTCCGCGACAGTCATCGGCCCCAAGGGCAGTGCGTGGGACCGCGCGGCCTGCAGCGGGGGGTGGGCCAAGCAGTGGCCGTAGAAGTCAGCACGCAGGCCGAGCACTACCGGCAGTGCCGCAGCGGATCGACAGCACAGTTCGGCGATGTATGTATCCCGCTCCGCCACGTCCTTGCAGAGCGTGAACACCTCCTCGAACTGATCCACAATCACAAGGGCATACGACGCCAGCGGACGTCGCATGTCATGATCACGCAGCTCGTTCATCGGCTGTGCCGTTGGCGTCAGACAGAGCACGTCCTTCGCGCCTGGCCGATGTCCAGGCAGCGCGCCGCGCAGCACGGCGTGTGCCAGCCCCGCGCCCAGCAGCGAGGACTTGCCGATTCCCGATGGGCCGATCACCGCCGCCGGGCGCCCGGCGACGGCCGCATCAGCCACCAGGCCCAGCACGTCGGCGAGAGCCCGGTCACGCCCGAAGAACCAGTCGGCCTCCTGCGTGCGGAACGAGGTCAGTCCCGGATACGGGCATCGTGCGGCACGTTCACTCACTGCCAGAGCGACCAGCCAGCCATCGGCCTTCAGTACCTGGTCGCAGGCGCGGGCAAATTGCTCGCCCGGCTTCTGTAGCCCGTTCTCCAGCCGGCTGAGATAGCCCTTGCTTGTACGCATCTCCTCGGCGAGACCCGCCAGCGACTTGCCCTCCGCACGGCGCAGCCGCCGCAGTTCGCTCCCGAACGTCGCCGCCCCGCTCTGATCCTCCTCTGCCACGCCGGTGCCCCCTCCGTTACGGCCAAAGAGCGCCGACCGGTCAACGATGCCGCGAATCGAGGGTCACGCAAGTACGGCGATCAACACCGGATTTTGCGAACCGCCAGCTCAAGAAGGGTTTCCGGGTATCCGTGGCCAGCTGGAAACCGGTAACCCCTTGAGCCGGGCTCCAGGCCCAGCCGAAGCTCCTGCTGCCGCTTCGTTCACCAGCAACCGGACGGGATCGAGGTCGGCGCAACCACCACATTCATCCCCCGAAGGGGCAGACCATCATGATCAAACGCCTTGCGATGGCAGCATGCGCTCTCAGCCTGGCTGCCGGGTCCGTCACCACGGCAAGCGCCTCGGAAACCGAGACGCCGTCCCGGCCCCACACCCTCCACAGCACGACCAGCCACACCACAGCATTGGCAACGGGAACCCAGGCGAATGCTGCAGTGCAGCAATCACGGATCCCGTCCAGGATTGCGAAGGTCTGGGCGTCAGGCGGCAAGGTTCACGCTCAGTATCGATGGGGAGGGTCAACCAACCTTTCGGTCCTCGCACGTCTCGTGCGTGATGACTACTGGTCTGACGACACCGTCGACAGTGCCGGCGGGAACGGGACCAGCGTCCTGAACCTGTCCTGGACTTGCCGGGGAACCAAGGGCACCCAATACAGGATCGAAGCCTCATCCCGGTATGGGCTCGTCGTCACGCGTGACGTATCCAAGTGGGTGTACCTCCCGTGTAGCGACTAGGGACACCTTCGGCTCACGGACGCGGAGGCCGGCCGAGGCGGCCAGATGTCGGCGGCCGGCTTCGCGGCCGGGGTGATCGGCGTCCGTGGACCGTCGTGCCGGCTTCCGGGTAGGTCGTCGGTCATCCGTCGGTGGGCCCGGTGGGCACCGCGCTGCCCACCGGTACGGTCGCCGCCAACTCTCCATCGGGGTGGCCCTGGTCAAGCGACCAAACCGGCGCTGAGCTGCATGAAGCCCCAAGGATGGGGTCTGTAAATCGTTCGGCTCTGTTCCGTAGTCGGTGGTGACGGTGCGTTCTCCTCATTGCAGGAGGATGCGGTGACGGAGGAGGTCGAATCCTGCTCGGCCGTGCATCTGCCGCGTGATCTTCTTGGGTCGGGTGTTGACGCCCCCGGTCCGGCCGTTGTGGTGGGGCAGGGTGAGGCCGGCGTTCACGGCGGCGCGGTCGAGTTCGATGCCGTTGCAGAAGTTGTGCAGGTGGGGCAGGCCAGCGGTGCGGACTGCGGCGATCCACTGGGTGAGCTTGTCCTCGTTGGCCTGGGCCGGGGTCAGGAACGCGGCGAACTCGCCGGTGAGGCGGGCGAGTGCGGTCATCTCAGGGCACGCCGCTGTGAGGAGGCCGAGCAGGTCGGTGTCCCTGGTCCACAGGTGCTCGGGGTGGGTGAGCAGGAACCGGGCGAGGCGGCGGGGGGTTGTCACGGGGCGGTCGCCTTCGGCGCGGCCCTGATTGAGGTAGCGGACCAGCAGGTTGGCACTGCCGGTATAGCCCAGTTCCCTGATCTCGTGCAGGAGGTGCGTGACGGGAACGGCCGGGTTGTCGGACCGGCGCCGGCGCAGGTGTTCGCGGTAGGGGTCGACCAGGGTGGGCCGGTAGCGGGGGGCGATGCGATCCGCGGGCGGTTCGGGGATGCGGGCGTAGCGCTTGACGGTATTCAGGGCGACGTTCAGTCTGCGGGAGCAGTCGAGCAGGCCGACGCCGGAGTCGAGGGGGGCGTGGGCTTTGTGCCAGCGCTCGCGGGTGGTCTGCTCGCGGACGCCGCCGGGCCGGGGCGGGTTGACGGTGGCCCAGCAGGGGGCGTGGGCGCGGACCTCGGCCAGGACTTTGTCGCACAGGTTCCGCCACAGATGCCAGCGGTCGCTGACCTGTACCGCGTCGGGCCCGGCGGATTGCCTCGGCGTAGGTGGCCGAGCCGTCCCGGCACACGACTTCGATCCCTTTCTTCCCGCGCAGCCATGCCTCCAATGTGGCGGCTTCGCGGTCGGGCAGGACATCGACGCGTTCCCCGGTCTCGGCATCGATGATGATCGTGGCGTAGCGGTGACGGCGGCGCAGGGCGAAGTCATCGACCCCGAGCACCCTCGGGATCCGCACCGCTGGGGGGGGGATTCCCCGCAGCACTCGCTGGGCGGTGGCGAACGATACGGGCAATGGCTTCGATGGCAACCAGCCGTACTCGCCGGACGAGGTGCGCGAGGCGCTGCAGATCGGCCCCGACACCCCGATCATCACCACCGACGCCTGTCATCGCGCGGATGCGAAGAGAGCACTGATCACCCTGGTCGAGCACGCGCTGATGGCCCGCCTTCGCTAGCGCCGGCAGTACCCGAAGCAAGGCGCGCCCTCCGCCGGGGAGGACGCGCCTTGCTCTTTTTTGGGTGACCCTCGCCTGAACGCCATGGACCTGCCATTACGGGGATCCGGCTGTGGTGTGAGCGGACCCGCCTTGCCGACCACATCGATAATCGATAGATTATTATCGTAATTCGACCGAGGGGGAGTGGCCTTGAGGAAGGTGACAGTGCTCGCGCTGCGCGCCGTGATGGTGGCGCTACACGCCGGATCGGTGTTCGCCCAGACGGTGATGGTGGCGATGCTGGCGGGCGCCATGGAGGAGAGTGTCCTTGGCGGCCGCCGCACTCCGGTCCTCGTGATCATGGTCCTGGGCCTCGTGACGGTCCAGGTCGTCCTGGTCCACGTGTGGCGGCTGGTCACGATGGCGCAACGCGGAACCGTGTTCTCCCCCGCCGCGTTCCGTGACGTGCATCTCGTCATCGGCGCGTTCGTGGTGTTCGCGCTCCTGGTGTTCGCGCTCGGGGTGGTCCTGGCATCGGGCGAGGTCGTGCCCCCCGTCGTTGTGGCCCTACTGGGCGGGGCTTGCCTGGCGGCCGTCGGGGTCGCGCTCATCGTGCTCGTGCTGCGGATACTGCTGGCACAGGCCGTCGCACGCGACGTCGAGGCGTCGCAACTCTGGGCCGAGTTGGCCGAGGTGATCTGATGCCGATCGCCGTCGACATCGACGTGATGCTGGCCAGGCGGAAGATGTCCGTGGGCGAACTGGCGGACCGGGTGGGCATCACACCCGCCAACCTGGCGGTGCTCAAGAACGGCCGCGCCAAGGCGGTACGCTTCACCACCCTCGCCGCGCTGTGCGAGGTGCTCGAGTGCCAGCCCGGAGACCTGCTGCGCTGGGAGCCGGATGACCCCGGGGATCGGGACGGGGCCGCGCGCGATTCCGGATCATCCGTCCCGACTGGATCCTCGCTGTGGTATCCGCAGCCGCAGTAGTCGGCCGCCCGCACACGACCACAGGTACGACGCCGTTGACCATCCCTGCTGCGCGACCCGCTCCACCTGATCTCCAGCACGCTCCCGAGTGACGACCTGACGACGACGTCGGCACACCTCATTCTCGCGCCCCGCGCCCGTCGCCGTACTGCCGGCCGCCAGTAGGCACCCGCCGCGGGCCGAACGCACCGCTCCGGACTCCCCGACGAACAGAGCAGACCATGACGACAGCACGCCTCTCTTACCGTCCCGCGGCAGACAGGGCCGACGTACTGGTGGTCGGGGCCGGACTGGCCGGACTGAACACCGCCACACTCATCGCCCGACAAGGCCACGACGTCCTTCTGGTCGAACGCCGAACCAGTCTCGCCAGCGCGATCCGCACCACAGGAATCTTCGTGCGGAAGACACTCGACGACTTCCCGCTACCCCCCGACTGCCTCGGACCACCGATCCGACGCGTGGTCCTCTACCCCCCTGACCTGCGTCGCCCGGTCAGCCTCACCAGCCACCGCGACGAGTACCGGGTGGGCGACATGGCACCCCTCTACGAAGCGACGGCCGCCACGGCGGTCGATGCCGGCGTACGCATAGCACTGGGCACGCGCTACGTCGGCCGACAGGGCAACACCTTCCACCTGGCCGGTCGCGACGGACCGACCGCGGTCCGGGCCCGCTTCGTCGTCGGCGCCGACGGGGCCCGCTCAAAAGTCGCCCGCGACCTCACTCTCGACCGCAACCACCACCTGATCATCGGCGCCGAAGAGGTCTTCGAACTACCCGGAAGCGACCAGCCACCGACATTCCACTGCGTACTCGACCCCTCACTTGCCCCCGGCTACCTGGCCTGGGTGGTCAACGACGGGCGACACGCCCATGTAGGAGTCGCAGGCTACGCCGACCGCTATCCAGACGGTCTCCGCCGTGCCATGGAGCGATTCAGCGCCTCGGCGCCCGGACTGACCGGCATCGAACGTCCCGAAACGGTGGAAAGGCGCGCAGGCCCCATACCCGTCGGTGGCCTGCTGCGCCGAATCAGCTGCGCCGACGGGCTTCTCGTGGGGGATGCGGCAGGCGCGGTGTCCCCACTCACCGCCGGCGGCCTGGACCCGTGCCTACGGCAGTCGAAACTCGCAGCCGAGGTCCTCAACGACGCACTGCGCACCGGAGAACCGAACACGATGACCAACTACGACGGAGCCGCACTCCGCCCCCACTTCCGCGGACGACTCACGCTGCGCCGGCTATTGGCCCAGGTACGGACGCCTACCACAGCAGCAGCGGGATTCACTCTGCTACGCACACCGTTCGGCCGGGCCGCGGCAAGCCGAGTCCTCTTCGGCGACAGATCCTTCCCCGACGCCATACCCAAGTGAACTCAGCGAGCGAGCGGCCACGTCATGCCTTCATCGAATGGGGGCGCCTGGCGCCGAGTAGGCACTTGCCTTCCACTGCGATCACCCGGCGTCTGCGGCGCACCAGAGCGCGCTCGTCGGGGACGAGACCCATGCGTACCAGTTGGGGGGTGTACCAGTCACGTGGTGAACACGCGGGTACTTGTGGATGTCGTGGTGGTCGCGTCGGTCGTTCCGGACCTCGCGATCGCCTCGCGTGTCCTGGTCCGCCGCCCCGACCCGGTCGCGGCGGCGGACCGCCGCGTCTTCTCGCCGGCCGTCTGGCTGGCGCTGGTGATCTGCCTGATCTACGTCAACCAGGTGCTGTTCACCGTCTATGTGCTGCGCGTGCGCGGCGGGGACCCGTCGTTCATCGCGCGGTATCTGCCCGCCGGGTGGTTCGACATGGCGTCGGCGCATCCCGTCCTGCGCGGCCTGGCGGAGCACTTCCCGGCGCCGGGGCTTCTTGCGCCGAGCGTGCTGCGGATCCAGGCCTTCCTGGAACTCCCCTTCGTGCTGCTGGCGTTCGCGACGGTGGTGCGCTGGCTGGACGCTGATCTGTACCGCCGGATCGCGCGCTCCGTCCTGCTGCCCCTGGCCTCCATGTCGTACACGGCCGTGTTCTGTCTGGTCGAGTGGGACCTGCGCAATCCGTACACCTCCGACGACCTGGTGATCCGCGCCGTCTCGGCCGTGATCACCCCGCTGCTGATCGCTCGGGCGGCAGCGCGTGACACGGGGACGACCCGGGTGACGGCCTCCGTCGCGGGACTGCTGGTGTTCATCGGCTCGCTGGGGGCGCTGGGCGGCCTGGTCCTGGTCGTGTACGACACCGCGCTGCTGTACAACTTGGGCCGGCTCGATGACCGTCTGCCGCTCGCCCTGGCGGCCGCGGGCCTCCTGCTCTGTCTGCGCGTGGCCGCGTCCCGCCTGAGGGCCCGGTCCACGTCCACGCCGACGCTGTCGTTCGTGGTCCACGCCCTGCGGCGCTGGTTGGTGCTGTTCTTCGTGCCAGCCCTGGCGGTGCGCTACGGGCTGCTGTTCGGGACGCCGTCACTGGCTCTGGCGACGGGCGGGCTGACGGCCACGGTCGCGTGCGTGCAGGCCGGCCGCGACACGCTGACCGAGACGCGGGACTCGCCAGGCGGAGCCGCGCGACCGATGTCTGCCCTGCTGCTGACCGGCGGGATCGGATGCGCGATCCTCGCGGGAGCCGGTGGCGCGGCCGTGGCCGTCCGACTGACCCCCAGGTCGTACGACGAGGTGGCCCTGCTGTCCGCCCTCGCCGGATTCCTGGTGACGGGCGTTGCGGTGTGCGGGCTCATCGACATCCGGCTGGCGGCCGTTCTCAAGAAGGCAGGCGGCGGTCGGTGAGGATCAGTCCCTCGCCGCTGTGATGCCGCAGTGCTGTCCGAGGACGTCACGCTCCGCCGTACAACCGCTGCAGGTCGACGAGGATCACCTCGTCGTGGGCGGTTGCGGCCCGGAGGGCCGGGTGAAGCCGACGCCGCTGTAGCACGCCGGACGGGTGTGGCTGGTGTCGATGCCGCGAGCGGGTGGTTCTCGACCGTGGTGGTCATCGGGCACCAGTCCCGAACAGCACCTCCAGGCTCTCCGGGAGACAGCCGACCGCTGCGCATGCCCCCGGACGAATGGGACGTCCGTGAGGGGAAGGTTCGGTTCCTCGGCCATCCGGCGCGGAACGGCGCGGCCTGCGTGTCGAACAGCGGGGCGGCTGCCTGGACGACGGCGGCGGGCACGGTACGGCGGGGCTCGGGGGCCGCAGAGGCGCCGGGGATCGAGGAGGTCAAGGCCATGACACCGTTTCCGGGCGCACCCATCGCCGAGCCCGAGTACGGGGGTTCGCGCCCCCGGGCGGTCGATGGCGGCATCCGGGGTGAGTCGACCCGGGTGGGAGCCCAGCCCCTCGGCACTCGATGATGTTCACCGCGAGCGTGGTCGCGGGCTCGCCCGTACTCGTAGCGGTCCGGCAGATGGAGGCGACTCGGCCCCCGCCCGCCGCACCGTACGCCGCCCGGCCGTGAGCTCGCTCGTCATGGCCCCTACGTCCGGGTCGACATGGCGCAAAGTCGCGGCGACGGCTGCTTCGAGGTGATCAGTGGTGGCGCGTTCGCCGACTGGGACTTCCTGCCACAGCAGGGGGGCCGGCGTCATCCACCGCCCAGCGCGCGAGCCCCCAGCCGAGGAGGGCCAGGAATCCGGCGAGGGGGCCCAATGCCGGCGCGAACGTCGTGTTGACGATGCCGGCGCCGGCCATGCCGGCCATCTGCCAGGCTGCCCCGAGCACGGCGAGAGCCGCCCACCAGTGCCACCTGCTGTTGCGCGCCACGACGAAGGGCAGCAGCACGAAGGCGGCGGTCTGGACGAGGTATCCGATCCGGAAGTAGGTGTCGCCCATCACCTCCCACCCCTGCAGATGACTGGCTTCGGCGCGGGACGCCAGGTGCTCGACACGGTAGTCGAGGAACGTGAGGCCTTCCCCGAAGCGCTCCGGGAACCAGTCCAGGAGGTAGAGCCCGTAGAGAGTGAGGACCGAAGCCGCTCCCGTCAGCACGTATGCGGTGGTCAGCTTCCCGCCGCTGGGGGCAGGCCTGTTGGAGTTCGTCACGTGTTGGTTCCCTTCCATGCCCGAAGAGGGCGTGGCTCGTTGCCGGTCGGTCGCAAGCGCCCCGTACCGTCCCGTTCGGCCGGACGCGTCAGCGCCGCGCGGGCTTGCTCTCGGCGGTGGTGTCGTCGGCCGGGGCGGGGGTGATCTCGATCGAGCCCGACCGGAGCGTCTGGCGCATGAGGAGCAGCGTGGCGGTGATGCTGGTGGCGACGGGGATGAGCGGCCAGTACCGGGGCTGGTCGCTGCCGAGCAGACCGGGGATGACGATCAGCACAAGGATGGCGAGCACTCCGGCGATGAAGCCGAGCACCATGTCGAAGGCGAAGTTGATGGGGTCGGCCACGCTGGTGCCGTTCCGACGTGCCCTCCAGACGCCTGCCGTCACCGCGAGGACGTTCAGATAGCCCATGCACAGGGGGTAGAGGGCCAGGAGGGTGTTACCTCCGAGGCCGCTGTGCCACCCGGGCCACACGTAGTACCCCTCGACTTCGATGACTTTCCCGTGCCACAAGCCGACCCGGGCGTGTTCGCCCACGTCCTTGCCGGCCGCGCCCTTCACCGTTTGCAGCTCACCGTTCACCCGTAGTTCGACCGTGACGTCGTACCAGACGTGCACGTCCGACGTACGGTCCTGGCCGGCTCCACCCAGCGACCACATCCGCTCCTCGGATCGCTTCTCGACGGTGGCGTCCGCTTGTACCAGTGCCCCCGAGTCACGGGCGCGGGCGATGGCGATCTCCTCGTACGTTCGCCAGACGTACAGCGTGATCACCACCGCCATGGTCAGGCGGAACACCACCACGACGACGCCGACCCACTTCGGTCGGCCCCCACGCGCGTCCGACATGACAGCCTCCCCTGCGCACCCGGTAGCTCCTCCGCTACGGAGATCATGACCCCGTCGGCGGCTCATGGCACGGTGCCGACCCCAAGTTCGGTAGGGATCTACGTGTTTACACCGAGCCACCCCGGGCCGGCGTGGAGGTGGGCGGGGTGCGTCCGGCCGGCGTGGCTCAGGCGGCCGCGTGCTCGCTGCCGCGCTGCACCACCAGCGCCCGGTCCGCATCGGCCAGTTGGTCGTGCACGGGCCGGACGGTACGAGCGAGACACATAGCCGCACGCCGCCGTCGTCGTCACCGCTGGCCAGCGTGCGTCCGTCCTGGCTGAACGCGAGCGAGCGCACGCCGTGGGCGCTGCCCGGCCAGGCTTCTCTTCAATCTGCCGGTGCCGGTGTCCCACAGCCGCACCGTGCGGTCGTCGCTGCCGGTGGCCAGGAGGCTTCCGTCCGGGCTGAAGGCCACCGTGGTCACGCGCACGGTGGCCTCGGAGTCGGCCGCGTCGGGGCCTGCTGCCAGTGATCCCGGAGCGGATGGAGGAGACGAACCACGATGAAGACACCGCGCAGCACTGCTGTAGCCGCCGCGAGTATCGCTCTGACCGGCGCCCTGCTGGGCGCCGCGGCCCCCGCGCAGGCCGTCGGCGCCGACGGCTCGGCCACCCCAACCGCGTCCGCCACATCCGGTGCAGGGGACGGACGAGGCCTGTGCAAGCGGCTGCCCAAGGTCGAGGCGCACGTCACCCGTGCCCTGCAGCGGCTCAACGGGGACGCCTCGACGCGCGGTTCGGTAGCGCGGATGCAGCAGCGGGCCGCGAAGGCCAAGACGGCGGGCCGTACGGCCGTCTACACCTACCTCAACGACCGCGTCACCTTCCGGAAGGGCCTGGTGACGACCCTCGAGCAGCGTCAGAAGCACATGGCGGCGGTGGCCGACTGGTGCGCCTCCCAGGGCCTGAAGGCGGATGCCGACGGCACGGGCGACGCCTCGTGAACCGTCGTACGGCCGTATGTCTCGACGCCCTGAACCTGGCAGCAGTGCTGACCCTCACGGGGTGCGGGAACGGCGGAAAGGGCGCGGCTCCCGGCGGGGCCGTCACGGCCCTGCGGCCTCCGGCGCTGCTGCGGCGGCCACGACGCCGACCGGCTCCGCCGGTGATCAACTGCAGCAGATGCAGCAGAAGATGGACGCCGCGGAGAGCGCGGCGGCGGCCGCCGATTCGGACGCCGACAAGAACGGCTGAGAGGGGCCCGCAGCCGCCACGACCGGTCTGCCGAGGCCTCGCTGAAACCACGTAGCCGGACACGTATTTCGCCCGCGCGGGCGGTCGGCGCCCGGATGCCGTCCGTGGCGGCTCCCAGCATCCTCGGCATGACCGCAGTGAGCTCATCGGCGGGCTACCGCGTCATCACCGCTGATGAGGGGGAGGCCCGCTTCGGCGTCGACGCCGACCTCCAGTACTGGTACCGGGAATTCACCGACGCCCAGGAGATCCGTGGACGGCGATCTGGACCGTCGACGGGTACCTGGAGTGGTGGGACGCCGCCCGTGGCAACTTCCTCCAGGTCAGGGGAACGTACGGGTCCGCGATGTGCTGCTGTCGGCGTGCCCCGCCGTGGTGGTCCGCGGCGACCTCACCGCTGCCGGCGGCATCCAGGGTCGCCACTGGGACGACGGACACGACGGCACGCCGGCGATGTCTGACGCTCGAGGGCCTGGTCCGCGCCCAGGTTGTCATCTGCAGCATGTGCTTCGCTGGACCGCCGGCGGTTCTGGTCATCGGTTACGACTACTCGTACGCGCTCACGTGCTGTTGTCGTCTTCACCACGCGGGAACTGGGCTGTCTGGGTCGCCGGACTGGAGCCATGAGGCATCGGCGGGATCCACCCGGCGACCGGAGCGGCCACCGGTACGTGGCGGATCTGGCGCAGTTCCTCGGCTCGGCGGCCGGGCCGTCGCCCGCCACCGTGACCCGGCTGACGAAGCAGTGGCAGGATGACCACGCCGCCTTCCAACAGAGTGAACCTCGCCGACAGCGACTACGTGTACGGCGCACCGCGGTCCCGGACGCCGGTCTCCGCCTACGTGAGTGATTACGTACTTTCACCGATGCCAGGGAGACACGCGGCGAAGAAGCTTGTTCACGAGCCGCGCATCGGCGCAGGCTGGAACCTCTGGATGCCTCCTCTTCCGAGTCGGAAGCCGTGCAGCCGACCGCCACGTCGCTGGCCGACGAGCAGCGCCAGAGCGGTACAGGGAAGGCGACTCGTGAACCGTCAGCAAACGGAATTCCATGCCTCATGCGGGCACTTGATCTCGGCGCCGGCCGAGCGTGCCGGGCAGAACGTCCGTTGCCCCCATTGCCACCGGGTGGTCCCGGCTCCGGCTGCCGATGTTCCGTACGCCTCGCCCGTGTTCATACCCGGCCCTGTTCCCGGGCCGGCCACGTCGGTGGAGCCGGCCGCCCTGACCCGCCCTCTACATGACCGTCCTCATTGCCGGTGTGCTGGGAGCCGCCTGCGTCTATCTGGTCATGTTCAACGAGCTCGACGAGTCCGAACTGGTCACGATCACCCCGCTGTGGTTCTTTCCGATCGTCTTCGGCCTGTACGGCTTCGTCTCCCAGCGACTGTTGCGGCGTATCTCCGCGGGGCACGCGCGAACCCTCAGTCAGGCCGCCCGCATGTCGATCGAGGTGGCCGGTTACTGGGCGCTCCCGGCGCTCTTCCCGTTCCTGGTTCTGAGATGGCGCAGTTCTCTGCTCGTGTCGCTGGCGGCGGCGGTCTTCTGGGCCGTACTGCTGTGGTTCTTCTTCGCGGCGGTCTTCCCGACCCTCTGAGCGCGGTCACCGCATCGCCCACAATGACGGAAAGCACCGATGTCCGAGCTCCAGCGGAGTGCGGCACCGCGTCCACCGCGGTGGCCGTATCGCGCAACGACCGGCCGTACGGCTGACACAAGCAGCGGACGATCCAGTTTCGAGCGCTGTGGTCACTTGCTGCGGCGCGCAGAATGAGCCCCGACCGTCAGGTCGCGGCGGTCAGTTCGGTTCCGTGGGTTTAGGTAATGATGGATGGATCTGATCAAGTGTCTCGGGATGTGACTGCCTCGCAGGGGCTGGGTTCTTGGCGGGCGGACTGGACGTGCGGTTCCGGGTCGGACCCTCGGCTGCTCCGCTGCTTCAAGGGTCACGACGCCCCCGTGGTCGCGGTGGCGACGGCGGTCGTCGACGGGCGTCCGGTTGTCGTCTCGGCGAGCCGCGACGCGACGATGTGTATCTGGGACCTGGCGACTGGGGAACGGCTGCACACGCTGACGGCAGCTCCTCCCGACCCCATCTCGTCGTTGTCGCCCGAGTTGGTGGCCCTGGCCACGGTGGTGGTCAACGGGCACCCCCTGGTCCTCACGTGCCACTGGGACGGGTCCGCAAGGCTGTGGGATCCGGAGACGGGGCGTTCTGCGGGCGAACTGGTGCTGGGGCTGGCGCGGTTGGTCCTGGATGGCCGGCACGTGGTGCTGGCCGTCGGGGCGGACCGGACGCTGGGTGTATGGGACCAGGCCACCGGCAGTCGGCTGGGCGTGTTCCCCTGGATGGTGGGGACAGGGGAGCTGGATGGACGCGAGGTCGTTGTCACATGTCCACCGGACCATCCGGCGCAGGTGTGGGATCTGGCCACCGGTCGCGAGATCGGCGAGTGCCTGCCGGCCGAGGGAGCGTGGACTCGCGAAGGGCGGCACTTCGCCGTAACCAGTGAGGAGGGCCAGGCGCCCCGTGTGTGGGATCTGGACCGCCACGTGCTTCTGGCAGCCGACCCGGGGGAGTTGCTGGCGGATGGCGAGCACGGTGACGAAGTGTCAGCCTTGACGGTCGTCGACGGGCGGGTCGTGGTCCTCAGCTTCCATCACGAAGCGGCACCGGAAGTGGTCGGAGACCTGGCTCCCATTGTTTTTCCCGACGGCCTGTCCGAGACCTTGATCTTTGAAGAGCGCAGTGTGGTGCTCGTCGTGGGCGCGGATCAGACACTGCGTTTCTGGAACCTGCCGACGAGCCCCATGGGCCCTGACGGTACGCGGAGCATCCGCAGCATCCCTTTGGAAGCCGCTGAGGGGAAGGGGCTCAAGAGCGCCGACCCGGAAGACCGGGTCGGCCTGTGGCCCCTGGTCTCCGCCCGGACGAGCGGCCTGTTCGCCACCGAGTTGCGCTGGGGAATCGAAGCAGGGGCCGCTTCCCGGAGTCTGGTGCTGGATGACCTGCCCGTCTCCCTCATCGCCGGACCGGACGGCACCGTCACGGTGCGGCACGCACTCAGCCTTTCACCTGCGGGTAGTGTGCTGAGCGGTCACACCGATCGGGTGTGGGCCATCGACAGCGCCCCGGCCAGGACGCGAACCCTGGCGGTCACGACCTCCCGCGACCGTACTGTACGCGTCTGGGATCTTGCCACCGGCGAGCAGGAGGGTGAGCCCCTCACCGGGCACACCGGCCAGGTGTGGGACGTCGCCGCCACCGTTGTGGAGGGACGTTGCGTCGCTGTCACCGCAGGGGAGGACCACACAGTGCGCACCTGGGACCTCACCGCTGCGCGAGGGGACTGCGGCCGGCTGCGAGCCGGACACACCGGATCCGTCCTGGCGGTCGCCACTGCGGTGGTCGGCGGCGTCCCCGTGGTCGTCACCGCAGGTGCCGACCACACCGTGCGCACCTGGGACATGGCCACCGGCTCGCGGGCCTCCGACTTCCTGAGCGCAGAGGTGTCCGCCATGACGACGGCGGTGGTGGGCGGACAGGCGGTTGTCGTCACGGCCGCTCCCGACGCCACCCTGCACATCGTGGAGCTCGCCACCGGCCGACCGGTCCACCGCCCGTTTCCCAGCGGCCACGGCAGAGTCCTGGCCATCGCCTCGACGGTCCTGGACGGCCTGCCCGTCGCCCTCACCGTAGGCAGCGACCGCGCTGTGCGCGTCTGGGACCTCACCACCGGACAGCCCCTGGGCGCACCTCTCACCGGCCACTCCAGCCGTGTTACCGCCGTCGCCACCACGGTCCTCGACGGACGGCCCGTGATGGTTACAGGCAGCTGGGACAAGACAGTGCGACTGTGGGACCTCCCCACCGGCCGACAGCTCGGTGAACCCCTGACCGGCCACACCGACTGGGTGACCGCCGTGACCACTGCCACCTTGGGCGGAGCCCCCACCGCGATCAGCAAGGGCCGGGACCGGACGATACGCCTGTGGAACCTGTCCACGGGGCAGCAGATCCGCGACGCCCAGACCGCCGAGTCAGGCTCCGACAATTCGCTGGCGGTCTCAGCGATGGCCGACGGACGGCTCGTTGCAGCCCTCGGCGATGACCACACCGTGCGGTTCCACGACCTCACCGCAGGGTGCCCGGCCGGTGCCGACCACCAGTTCTCTTTCCCTGTGCACTCACTCGCCGCGGCACCGGGCGGGCGCTTCGCGGTCGGCTTCGGTTGCGAGGTCGCGGTTTTGTCGAGGGCATCCTGACAGGCCAGGGTCTCGGCAGGGTAGGGGTCTGTCAAACGGGCGGTG
>NZ_LIRK01000253.1 GCF_001419765.1 Streptomyces torulosus | reverse complement strand
AGTTCGCCCCGCAGCTGCGGGCGGCCTCGACGAGGGTGCGGACGTCCATGGCTCGCAGGCCGGCGTCGAGGGCCCGGTACACGAAGGGCAGCGCCATCACCACGTAGGCGAGGACCAGCACCACGGGGAAGTCGGGGTTCTGGATCGCGACGAACGTCTGGAACAGCGGGGTGCGGGAGAGGTGTTCGGGCCCCCACTTGAGCACGGTGCCGAGCCCGGCGACGAACGCGATCGGCGGCACCACCAGCGGCAGGGAGCACACGACCTCCACGACGGGCCGCAGCCGGGGCGCGCCGAGCCGCAGCGCGACCATGGCGGGCACCATCAGCAGCAGGACGACGGCTATGGTCGCGGCGGCCAGCTCCAGCGACAGCAGCAGGCTGGAGACGAAGCCGTCGGTGCCGAGGATCTGCGTGTACGCGTCGAAGGTGACACCCTCCCCCGGCACGTCGACCGTGAAGACCACGGAGGCGGCGAGCGGGACGAGGAAGTACAGCCCGGCGCAGGCGAGGACGAGCGGGCGCCACAGGGCGGGGCGCCGCGCCGCGCGCCCGGGGTTCAGGCCAGCCATCGGGCGCTCCGACGTTGCAGGGGCAGGTAGACGGCCATGACGAGTCCGGCGATGAGGACCATGTCGAGGCTGAGGGCGAGTGCCACGTTCTCCTGGCCGACCAGGACGTTGCCGGAGATGGCGTCGGCGATCTGGAGGGTGACCAGCGGGATCGAGCTGCCCACCATGGCCGCGGCGGTGGCGTACGCGGCGAAGGCGCTGCCGAAGAGGAGCACGAGTCCGCCGAGCAGGGAGGGCGCGAGGACGGGCAGGGCCACGTGGAGCCAGTACTGCAAGCCGGTGGCGCCGTTGTTCTGGGCGGCCTCCCGCCACTGGAGGCGCAGTCCGTCGAGGGCGGGGGTGATGGTGAGGACCATCAGCGGGATCAGGAAGTACAGGTAGACGATGACCAGGCCCCAGAAGCTGTAGAGGTCCCAGCCCTTGTCCGTGAGGCCCAGCTGCCGGGTCAGCACACCGGAGTTGCCGAGCGTGGCGACGAACGCGAAGGCGAGCGGGACGCCGCCGAAGTTGGCGAGCACCCCCGAGGCGGTGAGCACCGCCTCGCGCAGTGCCGGGAAGCGGGAGGTCACCACGGCCTGGGCGAGCGGCAGCCCCAGGACGGCGGCGAGGCCCGCCGAGACGGCGGAGAGCTTCACGCTGCCGAGCATGGCCGTGAGGTAGGCCCCCTGCACGGAGGCCGTCATGTTCGCCGTGGTGTACGACGTGGCCCCGGTGCTCTGGTCCTTGACGGTGAACGCGCCGTTCAGCATGGCGAGGGCGGGCAGCCCGAAGGCGACGGCCACGAAGGCCAGCAGCGGGAGGACGGCGAGCCAACCGCCGGCGCGGGGCCGCCGCTTGACGGAAGCGGCGGCCACCAGCGGAGTGTCGGCCTCGGTGACGACGGCGGTCACCCGGAGACCGCCTTGGCCCAGCCCTGTCCGAGCACGTCCTTGGCCTTGGTCTGCTGGTCCTCGGTCGGGAACTCGGGGGTGCCCTCCACCTTGGGCAGCTTGGCCGCGGCCGTCTTGTCGAGCGTGCCGGCCTTCTCCATGGCGGGCATCAGGGCCGGGCGGGCGTATCCGGCGAGCCACAGGTTCTGGCCCTCGGCGCTGTAGAGGTACTCCTGCCACAGCCGGGCGGCGGCCGGGTGCGGCGCGTCCTTGTTGATGGCCTGGGAGTAGTACTGGGAGAACTTCCCGTCCGCCGGGACGACGACCTTCCAGTCGACGCCCTTGGACTTGAACTCGTCGGCGTACCCGGCGTTCAGATAGTCCCAGTCGATGCTGATGGGCGTCTCGCCCTTCTCCACGGTGGCCGGGGTGGACTCGACGGGCGTGTAGTTGCCGTTCTTCTTCAGCTTGGCGAAGAAGTCGAGGCCGGGCTGGATGTCGTCGAAGGAACCGCCGCTCGCCAGGGACGCCGCCCACACACCGCCGAAGGCCGAACCGGACTTGGTGGGGTTGCCGTTGAGGGCGACCTGGCCCTTGTACTTCGGCTTCAGCAGATCGGCGAAGGTCTCGGGGCACTCCTTGACGCGCTTGGCGTCGCACCCGATGGATATGTAGCCGCCGTAGTCGTTGTACCAGCGGGCCTTCGGGTCCTTCTGGCCCTCGGGGATGTCGGCGAACGCGGCGACCTTGTAGGGCGCCAGCAGCCCCTGCTGGGCGGCGCTCAGCGCGAAGGAGCTGCCGAGGTCGAGCACGTCGGGCGCGCGGTCCTGCCCCTTGCGGGAGGTGACGGCGTTGATCTCGTCCTGGCTGGCCCCGTCCGGGTTCTCGACCTCGATCTTGATCCCGTACTTCTTCTGGAAGCCGTCGATCAGCGCGCCGTAGTTGGCCCAGTCGCGGGGCAGGGCGATCGCGTTGAGCTTGCCCTCCCGCTTGGCCGCCGCGACCAGCGCGTCCATGCCGCCGAAGTCCTCGGCCGAGGTGGCGGTGGCCGCGTTGACGCCGTCGTCGGTGGTCGTGGACTCGGGTGCCGCGCCACAGGCGCTGAGGGTGAGGACGGCGGCGGCGAGGGCGCCGCCGATGACGGCGGTTCTCGGCGGGAAGAGGTTCACTGGGCTCTCCAGGGGTACGCGCAGGGACGAACTGGGTGGAGCACTTGTCTGAACAAGTTGGCCTCATTAGGTCCGCGCTTCATATCACGCACGTAAACTCCGGCGAAATACTCGTGCACGTTTTCCCGCACAATCACTGGCGGACGCGCTCCTTCAGCGGCCCCCTCCCCGGCTCGTTAGGCTGGTCGCGCTGTACACAGCCGGTGACCGGACGACGGAGGGGGACCATGGCCGCGCGACACGAGGAGATCGCCGAGGCGCTACGGCGGGCGATCGACCGTGAGGACTACACAGTGGGGAGTCTGCTGCCCCCGGAGACCGAACTCGCGGCCCGCTACGGCGTCTCGCGCGGCACCGTCCGCCAGGCGGTGGCGACGCTGACCGCCGAGGGGCTCATCGGCTCACGTCAGGGCGCCCGCCGGGTGGTGCTGGCCGGCCGGCGCAGCCAGAGCTTCGCGGAGCTGCGCAGTTTCGCGCAGTGGGCGCGGGCGATGGGCCGGGAGGCGACGGGTCGGGTGATCACCCAGGAGTGGCGCACGGCCACGGCGGAGGACCGGGTCCGCCTCCAGCTCGACTCGGGCGCCCGCGTCCTGCACGTTCTGCGGCTGCGCGGTCTCGACGGCCAGCCGGTCCTGCTGGAACGCACGGTGTACGCGGACTGGATCTCCCCCGCCGTCGAGCACATCGAGGCGGACTGCCCGTCGGTCACCCAGCGTCTGCTGGACGACACCGGGCTGGTCTTCGCCTACGGCGAGCACGTCATCGACGCGGTGGCCGCCGGCGCCCGGGACGCCGAGCTCCTCGCCGTACGCCGGACCAGCCCCCTCCTACGCGTCCGACGCGTCACCACCACCCGCGAGGGCCGCCCGGTGGAATGGTCCGACGACCGCTACCGCCCGGACGCGGTGAGCTTCAGCGTGCACAACTCGATCGGCAACAACGCGCTGGCCAGGAAGACCGCGGAGTGACGTGGAGCTCCCGGCCCACCAAAAGGGCGCGGGGCTGCGTTCGATATACGGCTCCGCCGCGTGGGCGCGACCGGCCCCCACGCACCCGCACCCGCCGACGCACCGACCGCCCGAGCTCTCAGGCGGGCGACCCGGAAGAGAACCGCCGCAGCAGAGGAGAGAGAACGAGCACGGACTTCGTCCGCTCCACGAACGGCTCCCCCGCGATCCGCTCCAGCACCCGCTCGAAGTGCCGCATGTCCGAGGCGAAGACCTGCACCACGGCGTCGGCCTCCCCCGTGACCGTCGACGCGGCGACGACCTCCTGGTAGCGCTCCAACCCCCGCTGGATGGTCTCCGGCGACGTGTTGCGCCGGCAGTAGATCTCGACGAACCCCTCGGTCTCCCAGCCGAGCGCTGCGGGGTCCACCCGGACCGTGAACCCGGTGATGGCGCCGGTCGCCCGCAGCCGGTCCACGCGCCGCTTGACCGCGGGCGCGGACAGGCCGACGAGTTGGCCGATGTCGGCAAAGGAGCGGCGGGCGTCCTCGGCGAGGGCGTGCACGATGCGTTCGTCGAGATCGTTCAGCACTGCGGGTGGATCACTTCTCTGGAGTCGCGAGACGGGAGCGGCGATAGCCGTAACTGAAGTAGAACACGAGCCCGACGGCCATCCAGACCCCGAAGACGGCCCATGTGATGGTGTCGAGGCTGCCCATCATCCACACGCAGAACGCGAGCCCGAGCGCGGGCAGCACCGGCGACAGCGGCACCCGGAAGGTCCGCGGCATGTCGGGCCGCGTCCGCCGCAGCACCACGACCGCCACGTTGACCAGCGCGAACGCGAACAGCGTACCGATGCTGGTGGCGTTGGCGAGCTCCCCGAGCGGAATGGCCGCGGCGAGCACACCGCAGAACAACGACACGATGACGGTGTTCACCCGAGGCGTGCCCGTCTTCGGGTGGACCCGCGAGAACACCTTGGGCACGAGCCCGTCCCGCGACATGGCGAAGAGGATGCGCGTCTGGCCGTAGAGCACGGTCAGCACGACGCTGGCGATGGCGATGACCGCGCCGGCCGCCAGCAGCGTCCCCCAGAACGCGTCCCCGGTGACGTCCTTCATGATCCCGGCGAGCGCGGCCTCCGAGCCGTCGAAGCCCTTCCACGGCCGCGCCCCGACGGCGACGGCGGCGACCAGCACGTACAGCGCGGTCACGATGATCAGCGACAGCATGATGGCCCGCGGCAGGTCCCGCTGCGCGTTCTTCGCCTCCTCGCCGGCGGTGGAGGCGGCGTCGAACCCGATGTACGAGAAGAAGAGAGTGGCCCCGGCGGCGCTGACGCCGGCCATGCCGAGCGGCATGAAGTTCTCGTAGTTGCCGGAGCGGAAGCCCTGGATGCCGATCAGGCAGAACAGCAGCAGCGCGGCGATCTTCACGACCACCATGATCGTGTTGGCGCGGGCGGACTCACGGGCGCCGCCGAGCAGGAACGCCATGGCGAGCAGGACCACGATGAGGGCGGGCAGGTTGAAGATCCCGCCGTCACCGGGCGGCGCCGACAGCGCGTCCGGGATGGTCACGCCGAGGGTCCCGTCGAGCAGCTCGTTCAGGTACTCGCCCCAGCCGACGGCCACGGCCGACACCGAGACGCCGTACTCCAGGACCAGACACCAGCCGCAGATCCAGGCGACCAGCTCACCCATCGTTGCGTACGCGTACGAGTAGGAGGACCCGGAGACCGGGATGCTGCCGGCCAGCTCCGCGTAGGAGAGGGCCGAGAACAGCGCGGTGAGGCCGGCGATCACGAAGGAGAGGGTGACGGCGGGCCCGGCCTTGGGGACGGCCTCACCGAGGACGACGAAGATGCCGGTGCCGAGGGTGGCGCCGATGCTGATCATCGTCAGCTGCCACATGCCGAGGGAGCGCCGCAGCGAGCCTCCCTCGCCCTGACCACCCTCCGCGACCAGGCGTTCCACGGGCTTACGGCGCATCAGCCGTCCGGCGACACCGCCGGGTGGCGGGACGGGGTGACTCTGCTGCTGCGGGGGTGCGCCTTGGTCGAGCACGCGCCGGCTCCTTCATCGAATGGGTTCAGGGCGAGAGAGGACCGACAGCACCGCAACCGAGGGCCACCGAGCAGGAGGTCCCCGCAACGCCACGTACAGCGCACGACCCTATGAGCCAGGGCTTTACATGCGTAATGCGGCAACCTTGCGCAGCCACGCAAGATCGTTGCGTTCCTCGGGGAGGGGCGTGCGTTCGTTGCACGCATGCTTCACACCGTTGCGATCGGTGTCTTTCGGGGCCGGCATGCGCGCAACGAAGTCACCCCTCACGCGGAGGACGTTCGGCAGCCGTCAACTCCAGCTGGCGTGCAGCGGCTTGCCCTCCGCGTACCCGGCCGCGCTCTGGACGCCCACGACGGCCCGCTCCGCGAACTCCTCCAGCGATCCCGCGCCGGCGTACGTGCACGAGGACCGCACGCCCGCGATGATCGAGTCGATCAGGTCCTCGACCCCGGGCCGCGCCGGGTCCAGGAACATCCGCGACGTGGAGATGCCCTCCTCGAACAGCGCCTTCCGCGCCCGGTCGTAGGCCGACTCCTCGCTCGTGCGGTTGCGCACCGCCCGCGCCGAGGCCATGCCGAACGACTCCTTGTACAGCCGCCCGCCGGCGTCCTGCTGGAGGTCGCCCGGCGACTCGTACGTCCCCGCGAACCACGACCCGACCATCACGTTGGACGCGCCCGCGGCGAGCGCCATCGCGACGTCGCGCGGGTGCCGGACGCCGCCGTCGGCCCACACGTGCTTGCCGTACTTCCTGGCTTCCGCCGCACACTCCAGGACCGCCGAGAACTGGGGCCGTCCCACACCGGTCATCATGCGGGTCGTGCACATGGCGCCGGGCCCGACACCGACCTTGACGATGTCCGCGCCAGCCTCGATGAGGTCGCGGACGCCCTCCGCGGCGACGATGTTGCCCGCGGCGATCGGCACCCGGGGGTCGAGGTCCCGCACCAGCTTGATCGCGCTGATCATCGACTCCTGGTGCCCGTGGGCGGTGTCGATGACGAGCGTGTCGACGCCGGCGTCGAGCAGCTGCTTCGCCTTGCCCACGAAGTCGCCGTTGATGCCGACGGCGGCGGCGACGCGCAGCCTGCCGTTCGCGTCGACGGCCGGGGTGTAGAGCGTGGCCCGCAGGGCGCCCTTGCGGGTCAGGATGCCGGCGAGGCGGCCGTCCTGGTCGACGGCGGGCGCGTAGCGGCGGTTGGCGTGGTCGAGGCGGTTGAAGGCCTCGCGGGGGTCGATGTCCGCGTCGAGGAGCAACAGGTCCTTGGACATGACGACTTCGAGCTGGGTGAAGCGGTCGACCCCGGTCAGGTCCCGGTCGGTGACGACGCCGACGGGACGCAGCTGGTCGTCGACGACGACGCCCGCGTTGTGGGCGCGCTTCGGCAGCAGGGCGAGCGCGTCGGCGACGGTCTGGTGCGGGTTGAGCACGATCGGGGTGTCGAGGACGAGGTGACGGCTCTTGACCCAGGAGATGACGTCGGTGACGACCTCGATGGGGATGTCCTGCGGAATGACCACGAGTCCGCCGCGACGGGCGACCGTCTCGGCCATGCGGCGGCCGGCGATGGCGGTCATGTTGGCCACGACGAGCGGGATGGTGGTGCCCGTGCCGTCCGGGGAGGCCAGGTCGACGCCCTGCCGCGATCCGACGGCGCTACGGCTCGGGACCATGAAGACGTCGTCGTAGGTCAGGTCGTACGCGGGCTGGATGTCATTGAGGAAACGCACGTGCCGCACATCCCAGTCGTTCAGAGGTGACCCCCTGACAGGACCGCCAGGGGGAAGAGCACGTACTTCATTGTCCCATGTCGGCGGGTATGGGCGTCCCCGACGGATCGTCCAGAGGACCGGGCGCCGGCTAGGAGGATCCTCCGAGAGCGAGCACGACGCGCAGGTCGGTCCCGGTGCCCGTCCAGCGGTCCGCGGCCTCGGCGAACACCTCCTGGGCGATGCTCCAGTCGTTCGGCTCGGCCAGCGCGTACTCACGCCACCCGGTGATCACGACCAGCCGTCCGCGTACGGGCGGCGCCCACGACAGGTCCGTGAGGCAGTCGGCGAGGGCGTCCCAGTTGCGGCCGAAGTGGTCGGGGAGGTCCAGGGCGCGGGCGCAGCGGTCCATGAACGCGGGTTTGTCGGCGACCCCGGTGAGGTCCAGCTCGACATGGAGCCAGTCGCCGGCGCCCAGCACCTCCGCGAGTGTGCTGCCGCTCATCTCCGTACCGCCTTCGTCTCGGTACCGCCGTGACCGACGCCTGGTGGCGTTCGGCTTCCTGCGCCCGCCGCGTTGTCCGGGCCTCCGGCACGGGCCCGCCGGGAGTGCGAGGGGCGGACCGCCGCGGCACCTGCCGGTGCCACCGCGCCCGCCCCTGCCCGGCTCCCCGCCGGGACCGTCCGTTGTGCTTCCGTGGCCGCTCAGGGCCCGTCCGGGTCCGCGCGGTTGAGCGCGGGGCGGGGGGTCTGTCCGGCCGTCAGCAGGGAGTCCGCCGCGGAGGTGTCGGTGACGAGGCTGGTGACCAGCCCCGACCGCAGCACCGCGTCGATCGCCGCCGCCTTGCGCTGCCCCCCGGCGATCGCGACGACCTCGGGGATACGGCGGAGCTGGTCGGCCTTGACCGTGATGCACCGCTCCCCGAGGTCCCGACCGACCCGGCGGCCCTCGGCGTCGAAGAGGTGCGCGGACATCTCGGCGGCGACACCGAGGGAGGCGTAGTGGGCCCGCTCCTCGTCGCTGAGCATGTCGTGCACCGTGGAGATGCCCGCCTCCCAGGAGCCGATGGACACACAGGCGACCGTGACCTTGTCGAAGTACTCGAAGGCCCGGGCGATCCCCGTCTGGTGGCGCAGTGCGGCCGCGGTGGCCGCGTCCGGCAGCAGCATCGGCGCGTAGATGGGGTGGGCGTCGCCGCCCGACACCTGCGCGGCCCGCCGTACCGCCTCCACCGAGCCTCGCTCGGCGGTCCCCGCGTCGTAGACACCCGTCAGCTGCACCACCGTGCACGGCGGCAGCCGGTCGAGGGCGGCCGCCATGTGGATGGTCGAGCGCCCCCACGCCAGCCCGAGGACATCGCCCTCGTTGACCAGTTCGCCGAGCAGGTCCGCGGCCACCTCGCCGAGGTTCTCGGGGTCGGGCGACTCCTCGGCCTCGGCCGGGGACTCGACGACCACGGCGTGCCGCAGGCCGTAGCGGGCACGCAGGGCGTCGGAGCGCTCGGCGTCCAGTTCCGCGGGGACTCGGATCTCGATGCGTACGAGATCCCGTTCGAGGGCGGTCTCCAGGACACGGGCCACCTTGAAGCGGCTCACGCCGAACTCCTCGGCGATCTGGATCTTGGACTTGCCCTCGAGGTAGAAGCGGCGGGCCATCGCCGCCGCCTGAACCAGCTCAGCGGGTCCCATCCGCATGGCTGACCGGCCCGCCGACATACCCGACACGGTCATCTCCTCACTGCTCTTCACACATGGATACGCCGTTCATCCTTGCAGATCCGACGTTTTCGATCAGCCCGAAGGAACGCCGTTCACGTTTCCTTGGCCCGGAGGTCGCTTGACCTGCCCCGCTCGTCCGGCGGTCGCACGGTCGTACGACAGGGTGTCTCAGTGCCCGCAGGCCCACCCGGCGGTGGCCGTGGTGGCGTCGGCCTGGGCGCGCAGCGCACGGACCGCCTCGGCCGGGTCGTCGGCCCCGTACACCGCGGAACCGGCGACGAAGACGTCGGCGCCCGCCTCGGCGCAGCGCTCGATGGTGGACGCGGCGACGCCGCCGTCGACCTGGAGCCACAGGTCGAGGCCGTGCTTGCTGATCAACTCGCGGGTCCGGCGGATCTTGGGGAGCATGATGTCGAGAAAGGCCTGGCCTCCGAAGCCCGGTTCGACCGTCATGATCAGCACCATGTCGAGCTCGGGCAGCAGGTCCTCGTACGGTTCGATCGGCGTCGCGGGCTTGAGCGCCATGGAGGCCCGGGCACCCTTGGCCCGGATCTCACGGGCGAGCCGCACCGGTGCGGCGGCCGCCTCGGCATGGAAGGTGACGGAACCGGCACCCGCTTCCACGTACTGGGGCGCCCACCGATCGGGGGCCTCGATCATCAGATGACAGTCCAGCGGCGTCTGCGTCGCACGGGCCAGGGACTCTACGACCGGCACACCGAGCGTGAGGTTCGGGACGAAATGGTTGTCCATCACGTCTACATGGAGCCAGTCGGCCCCTTCGACCGCTTTCGCCTCGTCGGCGAGACGGGCGAAGTCGGCGGACAGGATGCTTGGGTTGATCTGCGCGGCCATGGACCAAGCCTGCCATGCCCTCCGGGGGTAGCGGGGCCGGGGTCGCCACCGTGGTACGTCGGCGGCGGGCTGTCCGTGCTCGCTCGCGCAGTTCCCCGCGCCCCTGGGGTGGCGAGGTTGCGAGGGTTGTCATGACGGGGGGCCGGGGTGTCGCCCACCTGGTGTGCGGGCGGCGCGCGAAGTGGGTCGTGCTGGGGCTGTGGCTGGTCCTGCTCTTCGTGGTGGCACCGCTCGCCTCGAAGCTGACCGACGCGCAGGACAACGACGCCGCGTCGTGGCTGCCGGGGTCCGCCGAGTCCACACAGGTCCTGGAGATGTCCGAGGACTTCCGGCCCGAGCAGATCCCCGCGGTCGTCGTCTACGCCAGGGAGAGCGGGCTCACCGCCGAGGACCGGGCGGCGATCGAGGAGGACGTGCGGGAGCTCAAGCAGCTGACCGATCACGGCATCATCGGCGCCCAGACCCGGGGGCCGGTGTACGACCGGGAGACCGACCCCAGGGCCGCCCAGATCTATGTGCCGATCACGATGGACGAGAAGGGCTGGGAGCGGATCGCGCCCGCGGTCGACTCGATCCGCGACGACGTGGGTGAGGGCGGCGACGGGCTCGCCGTGCACATCACGGGTCCGGGCGGGACGAGCGCCGACTTCTCCGAGGCCTTCGAGGGCATCGACTCCACGCTGCTGCTGTCGGCGATGGCCGTCGTCATCGTGATGCTGCTGTTCACGTACCGCAGTCCGACCCTGCTGGTGATCCCGCTGCTCGCGGTGGTCGCCGCGCTGTTCACGGCCCAGGCGCTGATCTATCTGCTGGCCGAGCACGCGGGGCTGACCGTCAACGGGCAGAGCGCGGGCATCCTCACCGTGCTGGTCTTCGGCGCGGGCACCGACTACGCCCTGCTCCTCGTCGCCCGCTACCGCGAGGAGCTGCGCCGCCACGAGGACCGCCACGAGGCGATGGCGCTGGCCCTGCACCGGGCGGGTCCGGCGGTGATCGCCTCGGGCGCGACGGTCGTGCTGAGCATGCTGGTGCTGCTGGCCGCCGAGATGAACTCGACGAGCGGTCTCGGCCCGGTGGCGGCCATCGGCGTCACGGTCGCGCTGCTCGCCATGATGACGCTGTTCCCCGCTCTGCTGGTGATCGTCGGCCGCTGGATCTTCTGGCCGGCCATCCCCCACTTCGGCACCGACGACCCGACCGAGCGCGGGGTGTGGGCGCGGATGGGCCGACGGATCTCCGGCCGTCCGCGTACGACCTGGATCGCCACGGCGGCCGCCCTGGCCCTGTGCTCACTGGGCCTCATCCAACTGCGCGCCGAGGGCATCGGCAACGCGGACGCGTTCACCGGGAAACCGGACTCGATCGTCGGTCAGGAGGTCTCCGCACGCTACTTCCCGGCGGGCAGCGGCGATCCTTTGGTGATCATCAGCAACCAGGCGCAGGCCCGTGAGGTGGGCCGCACGGTCGCCGACACCGAGGGGGTCGTACCGGACTCCCTCGGGCTGCCGCCGGGCACGAAACCCTTCCACGAGGGCAAGGTCCTCTTCGAGGCGACCATGTCCGACCCGGCCGACAGCGAGGCCGCGAAGGACACCGTCGAACGGGTCAGGGACGCCGTCCACACGGTCCCGGACGCCGACGCGCAGGTCGGCGGCGGTACGGCGGCCCTGCTGGACATGGACAGGGCCACCACGCACGACAATCTGCTGATCATCCCGCTGGTGCTGCTCGTGGTCCTGCTGATCCTGTGCGCCCTGCTCCGCGCGCTGATCGCCCCCCTGGTGCTGATCGGCACGGTGATCCTGTCGTTCGCGGCGGCCCTCGGCATCAGCGCGCTCGCGTTCCGCCATCTCTTCGACTACGCGGGAGAGACGACGGACTTCCCGCTCTTCGTCTTCGTGTTCCTGGTCGCGCTGGGCATCGACTACAACATCTTCCTCACCACCCGCATCCGCGAGGAGGCCGCCCACCTGGGCACCCGCAAGGGTGTCGTGACGGGCCTCGCGGCCACGGGCGCGGTCATCACCTCGGCGGGCCTGGTCCTGGCGGGCACGTTCGCCGCGCTCGCCACCCTGCCCATGGTCGCCTTCGCCGAGATCGGCTTCGCGGTCGCCCTCGGCGTCCTCCTCGACACCCTGATCGTCCGCTCCGTCCTCGTCACGTCCCTCTTCCTGGACATCGGCCCGAAGGTGTGGTGGCCGCACCGGCTGGCCCGCGAGGACAACCCCCGGACCCCCTCATCGGTCTGAACCGTCGTCAGACGGTGGCGTACGGGGTCCAGGGGGCAGCCGGTGAGCTGGTTCGACAACATGATGGACAGACTGGAGGACGTTCTGGAGGCGGGCGACCCGGATCGTCTGTGGACGGACTTCCTGGGGGCGAGCCACGACGTTTACATCGCCGAGGAGGCGCTCCGCGAGGCCGAGGAGAAGCTGGCGGCCGCCCGGGAGCGCGCCCTGGAGGGCGATCTGGCGCCGGCGCTCAAGAAGGAGATGCGCAGGGGCAGGCACACCCTGTCCGTGCTGGACCTGCTGCGCGAGGTGGGAGGCGACCACTCGGACCTGGTCCTCGCCCTGCTCCCGGAGCTGTACGACTGCTGTCTGGGCGTCAACAAGACGAGCATCTGGGGCCGAGAGATCCTGCGCACCCTCGGCCGGACGACCGACCTCCACGACGCCCTCGCCCCGCTGGTCACCGGGACCCTGAACGACGACCACGAACTGGCGGACGTCTTCGCGATGAACGGCCTCGGCATGCTCCTCGACGACATCGGCGACACCCCCCTCCTGGCCCGGTGGCGGGAGGCGGTCCGCACATCACCGGACGCCGACGTACGCGACCTCGCGGACGACGACGAACCGGACGAGGAGACGCCCGAGGAGACACCCGAGGAGACACTCGGGGAGCAACCGCCCGGCGGGGTACGCCCGCGGGGTTAGAGGGCGGAACCCGGCGTTCAGGCGGTGCGGCGGATCAGCGCCAGGTACATCGCGTCCGTGCCGTGCAGATGCGGCCACAGCTGGACGTCGGGGCCCTCGCCGAGCGCCGGTACGCCCTCCAGCATGGGCCGGGCGTCGATGAGGTCGGCTGTGTCGCCGTACTGCTTGAGGACGTCCGCGACGACCGCGCGGGTCTCGGCGAGGTGCGGCGAGCAGGTCGCGTACCCGACGACACCCCCGACCCGTACGGACTCCAACGCGGTCCGCAGCAGGGCCCGTTGCAGCGGGGCGAAGTTGTCGAGGTCGTCGGGGCGGCGCCGCCAGCGCGCCTCGGGCCGCCGTCGCAGCGCCCCGAGCCCCGTGCAGGGGACGTCCATCA
The DNA here is from genome assembly GCF_001419765.1 of Streptomyces torulosus. Lineage (GTDB taxonomy): Bacteria > Actinomycetota > Actinomycetes > Streptomycetales > Streptomycetaceae > Streptomyces > Streptomyces torulosus. The sequence goes on along the minus strand of NZ_LIRK01000253.1, from coordinate 1,857 downwards.
GCACCCGGTCGAAGGAACCGGGCCGCCACGGCGGACGCGTACCGTCGGCCGCGATCACCTGGTACGGCCCGGGGTTGCCGTCGAGAGCCTTGGCAACCAGGCCGGCGCGGTGGGGCTGCTTCTCGGAGGCGAGCAGGACGGCACCGCGTTCGGCGGCGAGCGCGGCCAGCAGCGCGGCCTTGCCGCCGGGTCCGGCGCACCCGTCCAGCCAGGCCCGGTCGGGTCCGTCGAGCGGCGCGTTCGCGAGGGCCAGCGCCACGAGCTGGCTGCCCTCGTCCTGCACACCGGCACGGCCTTCCCGTACGGCGTCGACGGCCCCCGGCTCCCCGCCCTCGGTGAGCCGCACGGCGTACGGCGACCAGCGCCCCGGCATCGCGGAGTCCTCCCGGAGCAGTTCCTCGGTGGTGGCCCGGCCCGGCCGGGCGACCAGCGTGACCTCGGGCCGGTCGTTGTCCGCCTCCAGCAGGTCCTCGATCCCGGCCCGTCCGCCGCCGAGCGAGTCCCACAGCGCGGAGACGACCCACCGGGGGTGCGAGTGCACGACGGCGAGGTGGTCCTCGGGGTCCTCGTCGTACGGCGGCGCGACCCGCTCCAGCCAGCCGTCGAGGTCGTGCTGGGCGATCTTCCGCAGCACGGCGTTCACGAACTTGGCGCGTCCGTCACCGAGAACGACCCGCGCGAGGTCCACGGACGCGGAGACGGCCGCGTGCGTCGGGATGCGCGTCCCGAGCAGTTGGTGCGCGCCCAGGCTCAGCACGTCCAGCACCGGCGGGTCGACCTCGCGCAGCGGTCGGTCCACGCACTCGGCGATCACCGCGTCGTAGGTCCCCTGCCGGCGCAGCGTCCCGTACACCAGCTCGGTCGCCAGCGCCGCGTCCCGCGCGTCGAACGCTTCGGGTCCCTCCTTGTCCCGTGCCTTCCGCAGCAGCGGCGGCAGGACGAGATTCGCGTACGCGTCCCGCTCGTCGACGGCCCGCAACGCCTCGAAGGCGAGGAGGCGGACGGGGTCCTTCTGGGGCCGTCGGTACGGCTTGCCCGGCTTACGGGGAGGGCGGGACTGCTCACTCACGAAAAAGGTGCTCCGGATAAGGGTTGAGATGCCACGACCAGCGTACGACGCGGGTCGGCGATGAGGGCGGGGCCCGGGGGCGATACCTCTGGGCGGTGCCCTCGGCGCCGAGAACTGCCTCCCGGCGGTGTCCACGGTGCCGAGGAACCACCTCCAAGCGGTGCCCTCGGCGCCGAGGAACTGTCTCTAGACGGTGCCCTCGGCGCCGAGGGACTCCCCGGAGGAGATGCGCACGCCGCGCGCCCAGTCGGCGGCCTTCATCGGCTTCTTGCCCTGGGCCTGGACCCAGAGCAGCTCCACGGCGTACGAGCCGGTCCCGGCGTACACGTTGTTCTTGCCGACCTCCAGCGCGCCCGGCGCGAGTTCGGTCCGCTCGGGGACCGGCGCGACATGGATGAGCTTCAGCCGCTCGCCCCGGAACGTGGTCCACGCGCCCGGCGCCGGTGTGCACCCGCGCACGACCCGGTCGACCCGCAGCGCGGGCGCCGCCCAGTCGATCCTTGCGTCGTCGACGGTGATCTTCGGGGCGAGGGTGATCCCGTCGGCGGGCTGCGGCACCGCCTTCAGGGTGCCGTCCTCGATCCCGTCCATGGTGGCGGCGAGCAGCCCGGCCCCCGCGAAGGCGAGCCGCGTCAGCAGGTCGCCGCTGGTGTCCGTGGACCGGATCTCCTCGGTGACCGTCCCGTACACCGGCCCGGAGTCGAGCCCCTCCTCGATGAGGAACGTGGACGCCCCGGTGATCTCGTCCCCGGCCATGATCGAGTGCTGCACGGGCGCGGCGCCGCGCC
>NZ_LIRK01000252.1 GCF_001419765.1 Streptomyces torulosus | reverse complement strand
TCCTGATTGGGAAGTCGTTTAACCCCCATCAGGGAGTGATGTAGTCGCCCCAGCCGAAAGTGGCGACGTAAGCCCGTCGAACGGCGCTGTCAACTTATCGAGTGCGTCGTCGGGTGAAGGTGTGTCGGGGTGTGGTGGGGCTGGGTTGCGGCTATGTGGTCAGGCCGTGGTGGGCTGGCTGGTGACTCCGGTTACTGAGATTTTCGGGTTGTCGTCGGGGAGTGACGGTTCGTGATCCCTGCGGTATGCCGGTGGTATGCGTTATCCGGAGGGTGGGGGCCTGACCGCTGAGCGTCGGGCGTTTCGGGAGAGGATCCGGCTGAAGGCTGGCGAGCGGTTCGCGGCGGGTGAGAAGACCGCGGTGATCGCGAAGGACCTGCGGGTGAGTGTGCGGTCGGTGGAACGCTGGCGCCGGGCCTGGCGCGAGGGCGGGACGGAGGCTTTGCGATCCGCGGGCCCGGCCAACTCTCCGACCGTTACCGATTCCCAGTTCGCGGTGCTCGAGGAGGAACTCGGCAAGGGACCAGCGGAATACGGCTTCGAGGATCAGCGGTGGACCCTGGTGCGGGTGCAGACGGTGATCTACCGGCGCCTGGGTCTGAGTCTGTCGGTGGCGACGGTGTGGCGGCTGCTGAAACGGCACGGCTGGTCCTGGCAGGCGCCTGCCCGTCGTGCACTCGAACGCGACGAGCACGCGGTGGAGTTGTGGAAGAAGGAGGTGTGGCCGCGGGTAAAAGCCTCGCGGCGGCCCACGGGGGCTGGATCGTCTTCGAGGACGAGGCCGGATTCTCGATGACGCCGCCACGGGCCCGGACCTGGGGCGACGTGGCCACACGCCCGTTGTCCGCGTCCGGGGCAGATCTCGCCGCAGGACTTCGGTCGCCGCGCTGTGCTGCTACAAACCCGGCGAGAGCGCCAGACTGATCTATCGGCCCCGTCACCATCTGCTCCTGAAGGGGGTACGGAAGAGTTTCTCCTGGCAGGACTACCGAGACCTGCTGGTGAGGGCCCACATCCAGCTCGGCGGTCCCATCGTGGTGCTCTGGGACAATCTCAACACCCACCTGGCAGCGGGCTTGAAAGCGTACGAAGCTGAGAACGACTGGCTCAGTAGCTGTTGTCGTTCCGATCTTGTGGGGTGTGCGTCGAACGGGAGTCTCGATCGGGTGGTTGCCGGCGGCTGCGGGCATGAAGGCAGGGCCTCTTGGTAGCTCGGGGTTGCGAAGCCAACCGAGATCCAGGAGACCCTGTTGCCGCAGTTGTACGTGCTGGAGCCGATGGAGTTCAACTCGGTTGCACCGTCGTGTGATTGTGTCGCCCACAGGTTCGGAAACGCGGCCGATCACACGGAACGTGTTCGGCGGTATCCGTCGGACATGACGGACGCGGAGTGGGCCGTGGTCCGGCCGCTGCTGCCGGTGCCCGGCTGGTTGCGTGGCCGGGGAGGGCAACCGGAGGCGTACTGTCACCGGGCGATACTCGATGCAATCCGCTACCTGGTCGACAATGGCATCAAATGGCGGGCGATGCCGACGGACTTCCCGCCGTGGGACCAGGTCTACGCGTTCTTCCGCCGCTGGCGCGACCACCTGCTGGTCAAGGAGTTCCACGACCGGCTGCGCGCCAGGGTCCGCGAGAAGCTGGGCCGCGGCGTGGAGCCGACGGCCGGGGTGATCGACTCGCAGTCCGTCAAGGCGGACGCCGTCGTCGTCGCGGACAGCCGCGGCTTCGACGGCGGCAAGCTGATCAACGGGCGCAAGCGGCACGTCGTGGTCGACACGCTCGGCCTGCTGCTGGGGGTGATGGTCACCGCCGCGGATGTCGGCGACCGCACCGCCGCCCACGTGCTTCTGCGGCAAGTCGCCGACGCACACCACCGGTTGGAACTGGTCTGGGCCGACGGCGGCTACACCGGCAGCCTCGTCGCCTACTGCCTCACCACGCTCGCCCTGGTCCTGGCGCTCGTCAAACGCAGCGACGACATGTGCGGCTTCGTGGTCCTGCCCAAGCGGTGGATCGTCGAGCGTCTCTTCGCCCATTTGATGCGCACCCGTCGCCTGGCACGCGACTACGAACGCCGCACCGCCAGCGCCGAAGCGATGATCTACTGGTCGATGATCCTGCTCATGACCCGCCGCCTCGCCCGGCCACACCCGCAGCGAGCGTGAACCGGCCCGGCGCGGGCTCGGCCAGCCAACCGCGCGCGACCAGGCGTTTCGCCTTCGACCGCAATGCCTCCACCCGCGCCGGCACCACGTCCAGGCCGAACAAGACGGCCATCTCCTGGCAGGTCAGCGGCCCTTGATGGAGCCGGGCCCGGTCCGCGAGCACTTCCAGGATGCGCTGGTAGTCCACCGACAGCGCCGACCTGTCCAGCCCCTCACGCCACACCGGCACCTGCGACTTCGACTTCGCCGTGGTCGGCGCTGACGGTGTCTCCTCGGCCTGCCCCATGGCCGGCGCTGTCCGATCGGCCTGGGCCTGGATTTGCCCGGGCCCGTCCACGGGGGCCAATACCTCGCCGACCCGCGAGCGGGCGATGGCCCACTCCTGCCATTCCCGCTCGGCCACGGCCAGCTCGGCCTGGATGCGGTCGACTTCTTCCCTCAGCCCATCCACGCGACGGCGGGCGGCGACCTCGCGCTGTTCCAGCAGTCCCACGACCGACGGCATCCACGACCTCCACCGGAGCGACGACACGACACGCCACCACTCCCACGGGAACGTCCGCCCTATGCCCGACCAGCGAAAACGCAGTCCTCAAGTCCGGAAAGACAACAACTTCTTAGGACCGCGATGCGGGTACTTGGCGGCGCTGGGCGCGGGGCCCCAACCCCGGCCGGCGCCTCGTCCGGCTCCGGCTCGCGGGAACGCCGAGGTGTTGTGCCGCGCACACCGAGGCATCTGACCGGCGGCAACCGCAACGACGTCACCCAGCTGCTCCCGCTCCTCGATGCGATGGTCAGGGTGTAGGGATGGTCCGCGCCCAGCACGCGCAGCCGACCTTCCAGGGTCTGCCCACCCAAGGAGATAGCCCGGTCCAGGTCCCCACGTCCCCGTAAGCAAGGGCCAGGTTGTTCCGGGTGATCAGGGTGTCGGGATGGTCTTCGCCCAGCACACGCAACGGCGCTGTCGCGTTGTTGGTGGGTAGGTGTCTGATGGTGCGTCGTGGCGTGGTGGAGCCCGGTTGCGGGCTGTGCTCAGGCCGTGGTGGAGGGGCCGGCGACTCCGGTGATCTGCTCCCAGATGGTGAAGCGGATGGTCATTTCGGCTCGGTAGTCGGTGGCGGTCATCAGGTGGCGTCGGGGTCGGAAGTGGGGTGAGATGCCGCTGAACGCGGACAGGAACCGCTGGGCTGCGCCGGTGCCGCGGAAGCCTTTCATCGCCCGTTCGCGCTGCCGGGTCGGCTTATGGCTGTTCTCCGCCCGGTTGTTCAGCCCCTTGTGGCAGCGGTGCTCGACGGAGGGCATGACCTCGCGGTGGGCCGCTTTGTAGGAGCGGAGCTTGTCGGTGATGATCACCCTGGGCACCGTGCGGGTCTTCTTCATCAGCCTGCGGAAGAAGAGTCTGGCCGCGGCCTTGTCCCGCCGGTTCTGCACCAGGATGTCCAGCACCATGCCGTCCTGGTCGACCGCCCGCCACAGGTACTTCTGCACGCCGTTGATCTCGATGAAGACCTCGTCCAGGTGCCACTTGTCACCAGGCCGGGGCCGGCGGCGACGCAGCGAATCGGCGTACCGCTGCCCGAACTTGGCGCACCAGCGGCGCACCGTCTCGTAGGAAAGGGTCACGCCGCGCTCGAGCATCAGCTCCTCGACCTCGCGGAACGACAGCGGGAAGCGGAAGTACAGCCACACACAGTGGGAGATGACCTCGACCGGGTACCGGTACCCCTTGTACGACAGCGACGCACTCCCCACAGATGACCCTTCCCAGCCTGATCGATCCGAAGATCATCACCGGTCAGCCAACGTGACAGTGCCCCGGATCCTCTACCTCGGTGTCGGCACCGCCGTCTTGCTGCCCCGGGCCCCGACCAAGCACCCTGAACGCACAGCTGCTGGAACCCTCGAGCGCAACGGAGGCACGGTGCCCGAACGACCAACATCACGCGACCTGCCCACCCGCATGACAATCTCCGCAGCAGCCCTCATGGTGCTGGCGCTCAAACTGCTTGCTCCGCACCGGGTGGACATCACCGCCGTCGCACTGCTCCTGCTCGCCTTGATCCCCTGGATGTCGACCATCCTGACGAGCGTGGACACCGCCGCTGGCGGATTCGTGCTGCGCGATATCAGACGAACCCAGGACAGTCAGCAGGACGAGATCGACCGCATGAAGTTCGTCTTCGAGCACCTCATTCCCGCCGAGGAACTTCGCCACTTACAGCACCTGGCAGACGACACCCCTCTGCCCTACGACCGCGGCTATACCCGCCCCCACCTGGATGCCGAGCTGAGACGCCTGGCCGGAGTCGGTCTGATCGCGCGCAAGCCGGGTAAGTCCTTCTCCGGCATGGGCGACATCGGCGACGTCAGAGACCACTTCACCATCACCGACCCGGGACGAACCTACTTGCAAATCCTGCAGACTTTTCGCTCCTGACCCACGGCCGTCGGCCGTCTCAAATGTCAAGGCACAGGTACTCCTATCTGGCGCGTTCGCCCGGCGGGCGAGCGGTCGCGGTGAAGACGGTGCGTCCGACGCGGGCCGTCCGCTGCGGACGCGGTGTTCCGTCCCACTATCGGCGACGCGGCGACCACCTCTCCGCCCTACGACGGCCCTGATCAGTCGGTCCGGCTGCGCCGCCTGGCCGCCATGCGCCACGCCAGGTAAACGATGCTCACCGGCCACAACACGATCAGCATCGTCAGGGTGAGGGCGCTGGAGACGGCGTGCAATTCCGTATCCCGGCGCCACCCTGCACTGCGCCGCAGCACTCCGGGCAGGTTCCGGGCGATCCCGACGACACCGCCGACGTAGACGGCCAGGGCGGCGAGTACCAGAACCGTGTCCCGGCCCGTCAGCGCCGCCCAGACCTCCTCACTCATGACCGGCCGACCGTGTCCTGGTCGTCCACCGTTTCACCAGCCTCCGGGAGCGGAGCTCCGTCCTCCGCCGGTGTGCCGCCCGCCGGCTGGGTCTTGCCCAGCCGGGCGGTCAGCCGCAGGGCCACGGGCTCGGTGTAGCGGGCGGTGAGCGGGCCGAGGATCACCAGGATCAGCACATACGCCGTGGCCAGCGGGCCCAGGGAAGGCTCGATCCCGGCGGTCACCGCGAGCCCGGCGATCACGATGGAGAACTCCCCCCGCGCGACCAACGTGCCGCCCGCCCGCCACCGGCCCTTGGCCGAGACACCGGCCCGCTTGGCCGCCCAGTACCCGGTGGCGATCTTCGTGCCGGCGGTGACCACGGCCAGCACGAGCGCGGGCACGAGCACCGGAGGAATGCTGGACGGATCGGTGTGCAGACCGAAGAAGACGAAGAACACCGCGGCGAACAGATCCCGCAACGGAGCGAGCAGGCTGTGCGCACCCTCGGCGACCTCACCGGACAGGGCGATACCGACCAGGAACGCGCCCACGGCAGCCGAGACCTGCAGCTCCTGCGCGATGCCGGCGACCAGCAGGGTCAGCCCCAGCACCACCAGCAGCAGTTTCTCCGGGTCGTCGCTGGAGACGAAGCGCGAGATGTGCCGCCCGTACCGCACCGCCAGCAGCAACACCAGACCGGCAGCCCCGAGGGCGATGCCCAGCATGATGCTGCCCGCCGCCAGACTCGTCCCGGCCAGCAGCGCGGTGATGATCGGCAGGTAGACCGCCATGGAGAGGTCTTCCAGCACCAGGATGCTCAGGATCACCGGGGTCTCCCGGTTGCCCAGCCGCCCCAGGTCACCAAGGACCTTGGCGATGACGCCGGACGAGGAGATCCACGTGACACCGGCCAGCACCACCGCCGCCACCGGCCCCCAGCCCAGCAGAAACGCCATGGCAGCCCCGGGCAGCGCATTGAGCGCCGCGTCGACGAGACCGGCCGGGTACTGGGTCTTGAGATTGGAGACCAGATCGCTGGCGGTGTACTCCAGGCCCAGCATGAGCAGCAGCAGAATCACGCCGATCTCGGCGCCGATCGCGACGAACTCCTCACTGGTGCCCAGCGGCAGCAGTCCGCCCTGGCCGAAGGCCAGCCCGGCCAGCAGATACAAGGGAATGGGCGAGAACTGGAAGCGCCCGGCGAACCGGCCCAGCAGCCCCAGACCGAGGATGATCGCCCCGAACTCGATCAAAAAGACGGCAGACGAGTGCACGGACGCTCACTCCCGACCGAGTATCGCGGCGGCAGCCTCCACGCCCTCGCGGGTCCCGATCACGATCAGAGTGTCGCCGCCGGCCAGCCGGAAGTCCGGCCCCGGCGAGGGAATCGCCTCGGCCCGCCGCAGCACCGCCACGATCGACACACCAGTCTCCGTACGCATCCGAGTCTCGCCCAGCACCCGCCCGTTCCAGCGCGACGTGGCGGACAGCTCGACCCGCTCGGCCACCAGCCCCAGCTCGGTCGTCGACAGCAGACTCGGGCTGTGATGCGCGGGCATCAGCGCGTCGATGAGCGCCTCCGCCTCCCCGGCGGTCAGCCGCACCGACAACGCGCACGCGTCCGGATCGTCCTTGCGGTACGCGCTCAACGTCCGCGACCCGTTTCGGTGCGCGACCACGGACAAGGGACGCTGCTCCCGCGTGGTCAGGTCGTAGCGCACCCCGATCCCCGGCAACGGCGTACTGCTCATACGCGCAGCGCCCACGGCTGTTTCCCTGTCCGATCGGGTGTTTCTTTAGACAATCTTTGATGACACCCTAGCGAGCGCCCGGAACCCGGCCTCCGCCAGCTCCACCTCGAGCCGACCGGAGGCGAGCCGTACGACTCCGGACGCCGCAACCTGCACCACTGATCACCACTCGGCAGCATCGGCTATGAAGGTGCCGACTGCGCCAGAGCGGAATTGAGACGCAAGACACCCGGCAGGAACAGGGCTTCGGCATCTGGAGTGCGGGACGCGCCCGGCAATCTCCTGAGCGGAGAACACGGGTCCCGAAGGCGGGCCGGCAACCCGACGACCAGTCCGACCCAGAGTGACGCCGGGACTGTCTGTGGCCCCGTCAGGTGAGTCAGGCGGTGGCATCTACGGCTCAGGCCGTGGTTCGCACCGCAGCCGGCTGTCCAACGGTGGGCGTCCCGGTTTCCCGGGCCGCGCGCTCTTGTCGGGCCCGGCGCAGGGCGGCGGCCTCGGTGGCGGCGGCCTGGCGGCGGCGCTGAGCGCGGGCCTGCTCGAACGAGGCAGGCGCATCGTCCGCAACGACGTCGGGCTCGGGGTCCCCGCGACGGCTCAACTCCCGCATCGCGGCGGTCTGCCGCTCCACCGCTTCCGCGATGCCCGAATCCACCCGAGACGGCGGGGCGACCGTGCAGTGGGCCTCCAGGGCGCGCCGGTAGCCCTCGCACGCGGTCTCCCTGGTCCTCGCCGGACCGGTGGGCGCGACCGGGGCCGGGTCCACCGGAGCGACGTCAGCCGGACCGGGCACGGGCACGGCGCCGGGCGGCAGGATCCGCAAAGCGCGCACGACCGTACGGCCCGCCGCAGCGTTGGCGGCCGCGATGATCCGGGTCTGCTCCAGGCGGACCTTCGTCGCCCAGGCCGCCGACTCCGGGCACACGGTGAGCCGGCCGGAGTCCGCGTCGTACGCCACGGCCGCGACGTGCCCGGCGAGGTCGGGGGCGATAGCCGCCCAGCGGTCCCGCAGCGTCGCGCCGGCGGCCGGGAGCTCCCAGGCCCGCTCGGTCACCAGCGCGCCGATCGCGGCACCGAGCCCCATCGGCTCACGCCTGTCGCGCCGCACCGTCCGGACCGGCTGCGACTTCTGCTTCGTCTTCTGGCCGCTGCCGTCCTTGCGCGCCGCCTCCATCGCGGCCCGCAGCGCGACCCGGGCCAGGTCGACCCCGGACACCTCGCCGCCGCTCATGCCTGCCCCCAGGTGGCGTAGCCGAGGTCCAGGTGCCCGAGCCGGGAGAGGTGCTGCGTCTGGTCGACCAGCTGGTTGCTGAACAGGCGCCTGGCCGACGTCTCGCCGTACTGGTCGATGTGGTCGAACACCACCTGGTGGTCCTTCATCGCCCGCACTCGCCAGTCGCGGACCTGCTCGCGGGTCAGGTCCTCGAGGACCAGCTCCTGGTCGTCGCCGGCGTCGGCGGGATCCGGCTCCGGGGCTGGGACGACGGCTGCCGGACGCGGCGCGGGCAGCACGACCGGAGCCACCTGCCCAGCTGTGCAGTCGGGGGTCGGCTGCGCCGCTTCGGCTTTGGCGCGGGCCTTGGCGGCGGCCTGCCGGGCCCTCACCTGCTCCCACTCGTACGCCTTCGCCCACGCCCTGGCCGTCACGGTCTCGTGCAACTGCCGCTCGGTGGCCGTACGACGTTCGGTCTCGGAAGCCCCGGGCATTGCAGCGTCGACGGCGGCCGCGACCGTGTGGCGCATAGCGCGGCGGTCGACCTGCCGGTCCTCGCAGCGCGGGCAGTCCCGGCCGGAGTCGAGCAGCGCGCCCTCGTCGCACCGGGGTTCAGCGCATTCCTGGCGCTGCGGCAGGCCCCGGGCGATCAGCCAGCCCACCGGATCCTTGATCGGCCCGTGCAGCCGCATCTGCTCCTCCAGGCGCCGGGCGAGCCGGTCCGCGAGGATCTTCGGCGCGTCGGCCCGGCCGGCGAAGCCCTCCACCCGCTTCAGCTCGCTGCGGGTCGTGGCCTCCACCAGCTTGCGGGCACCCTTCCGGTCCAGGCGCGCCCACACCAGCCGGACCGGAGCCAAGATCACCCGCAGATTCTCCGGCGGCAGGGGCACCCTCCCCCGCTGCTGCCTGCCCTGACCCGCACCGTCCACAGCCCGCACCGGAGCACTGCCCACCGGCCAGCTGCCGGGGTTCTTGCTGATCGACGACGGGGACTTCTTCGGCTGTTCCCCGCGCAGCGGGCCACCCTCGCCACCGACCGGCGTCAGGCGGCCATCGGCATCGGCGTCCACGGCCTGGTCCTCGCGCTCGCACACGCGGTCCGGCTGACCGTGGTTCCCACCACGGCCTTCGCCGGAAAACCCACCAGAGAGCGAGAGAGGAGAGACGGGAGTAACCACAGAAGCGTGGACTGCGTGGAGCTCTGCACCATCAGGACGCTCCTGATCTCCCGCACTCGCGACAGAGTGCACGATCTTCTCAGCGGCGAGGACCTCCAACTTGTCCCCCAGCTCATCCCGCTGGCGGAAGCACTCATCTCGGCCGCTTCCCCCCGTTCCGTCCTCAACTGGCTGAGCCGCAGCGGCGGCCAGCTTCTGGTGAGCCTGGCGGCAGGACGGGCTGAGATCACTCATGACCTCCTGGACGACCTCCCTCAGGACCACGACACGCGCGCAGTCCGGAACATCCTCGTCACCACTCAGGTCCTGCCCACCCGAAACGAGTTCTTCGCTCGCTTGGAGATCTGGATCCGTCAGGTCCTCGAACCCCTTCCAGCCCACCATCTGCGGATCATCCGCCCCTTCGCCGAGTGGTCCATCGTGCGCGATGCCCGACGCAGGTCCTCCCGGGGTCGCTATCTTGAATCCGCGGCAGGCGTGGACCGGGCCAAGATCCGAACGGCCATCGAGTTCATGGCCTGGCTTGACGCCAACAACCTCGCCCTCGTGGACCTGGCTTAGCCCCAACTTGAGCTCTGGCTGGTCACGGCCCCGCAGGCCCGGCGCAAGGCCATCGGTGCATTCATCCGCTGGACGAATGCCCGCCGGCTGACGCACCGGCTTGAGGTCCCCATGCAACCGCGAGCGCAACCGACCGTGTTCCACGACGATGACGAACACCAAGACCAGCTTCTTAGGTGCCTCACCGACCAGGACCTCCCCCTCGACGTCCGCATCGCAGGAGCATTCGTCCGTCTTTACGCCCTGCCGGTCACCCGGATCGTTCACCTGACAACGGACTGCTTTCAGCGCGATCAGGACGGCGCCTACATCACGTTCGACAAGGTCCCCGTCCTCCTTCCTCCGACACTGGCCAGACTCATCGAAGAGCAGATCGCCCGCCCCCTGACGCGTTCCGTGCTGCAACCAGCTCCCGGCAGCGGACCTGCGTTTCTCTTTCCCGGGCCCTTGGGGCATCAGCCGCGGCGCCCGAACGGGCTGACAACGCAGCTCCTTGAGCGCGGACTGCCGACTCTTGCCGCACACAACACGGCGATGATTGCCATAGCTGTTGATCTTCCACCGATCGTCGCCAGCGACCTCTTCGGCATCCACGTCAGCACCGCGATCGAGTGGGCGGCACTGGCACAGGACAGCTGGGCGGACTACCTGGCAGCCCGGAAGGCCACGGAATGACACACGGCCGGAACACTGACTCTTCACCAGTAGACCAGGCCGCCGTCGACCAGTTCCGTGCGCTGCTCGCCGTCCTGCGCGACCCGGAGCCCCGGACCCCCGGCCAGTGCCAGGACCTCGCCGTCCGGGTCGGCCCGTTCGTGGTCGTGCCCTTCCTCCAGTTCGACGTGGAAATCCGCAAGATCGTGTGCACGACCAACGCGATCGAGAGCGTCAACGCCCGCATCCGCAAGGCCGTGAGGGCCTGCGGGTACTTCCCCAGCGACCAAGCCGCCCTCAAATGCGTGTACTTGGCGGTGATGAGCCTGGATCCCACCGGCAGCGGCCGCAAGCGGTGGACCATGCGATGGAAGGCGGCACTCCAGCTCGCCGGTCACGAACTTGACCTTGACACGGTGACAAGGTTTTCACTTGGGCGCAGGAGGTGGTCCCGATCAACACGACCGACGTAACCCCGCAGAACACCCGTGTAACCAACGCCATGGGCGCCGAGGACTCGTCGGTCCGGCTTCAGACGACCCTGGCGGTCGGCTCGAACCCCGACCCTGTGTTCCTGGAGATGCTCGTCGAGCGGTGCGCGGTCGAGCCGGACTTCTTCGTACGGGACATGCTGTCCTGGGCGCTGACCCGTCTCCCGCCGGAGATCGCCCTGCCCCGGATCCGCCAGGAGCTCGACTCCGAGCGGAACCAGGCCCGCAGCCAGGCGCTGCACACCCTCTCCAAGATCGGCGACAAGAGCACTTGGGTCTGGATCACCCGCGACATGCTGCGGGACGCCGACGACGAGGTCGCGCGGACTGCGTGGCGCGTCGCGGTCGTCCTCGTGCCCGAGGACGAGGAGAAGGCCCTGGCCGACGAACTGGTTCTGCAGCTCGGCCGTGGCGACCGAAATGTGCAGCTGAGTCTGAGCCGGGCCTTGGCTGACCTCGGTGACGTGATCAAGCCCGCCCTAGAGAGGGCCGCGGAGAGTTCCGACCCGGCGGTGGCCGCGCACGCCCGTGCCACCGAGCTCCTCCGGCAGAACCCGGAGACCGGTTTCGACGCGGCCCTCGACGAGGCGAAGCGCGTGGTCGCACTCGGCCCGGAACGAGCTGCTGCCGCGGCTGCGTCGGCAGGCACCGAGACCTCGGAGACCGCCGAGCCCGCGGAGACGACCGAGCCGATGGAGGCCGCGAAGGCTGCAGAAGCTTCGGAGGGCGCGGATTGCTGATCGGTGATGTGGCCCGCCGCTCCGGGGTGAGCACCCGGATGCTCCGGCACTACGACGCCCTGGGGTTGGTGCGGCCCACGGGCCGCACTCTCGGTGGCTACCGCGAGTACTCTGCCGAGGATGTCCGCAGGATCTTCCACGTGGAGAGCCTGCGGTCCCTCGGGCTCTCGCTCAAGCAGATCGGGCGCGCGCTGGAGGGCCAGGCCTTCACGCCGTCTGCCCTGGTCAGCGACCTCATCCGGCAGACAGAGGACCGCCTGGCGCGAGAACAGGAGCTGCTCGAGCGGCTCCGTGCGATCGACGCGTCGGCGCCCACCGACTGGCAGGGAGTGCTGCGCATCGTCGAACTCATGCGGGAACTCAACTCGACCAGCGCCGCGCACAGACAGCAGGCTGTCCTGGCCCGGCCGGAGGACGCGCCGGTACCCGCCGAACTACTGGCCGGGGCGGTCCTGACCGAATCCGACCCGCACGTCGCAGGCGCCCTGCGCTGGGCGCTCGCCCGATCGGGCGGCGACGGCGTGGCGACGCTGCATGCCGGCATGCACTCGGAGGACGCCGACATCCGGCGGCGCGCGGTGCTGGCGATCGCCGAGATGCCCGAGGCTTCGGGTGCGACCGCAGTGCTCGCGGACGCCCTCCGGGACCCGGACACGACGGTGCGCAGGCACGCTGCTCTGGCTCTGGGCAGGCAGGGCGTGGCCGCGGCCGTGCCCACACTCGTCAGCATGGTGGTGGAGGGCTCCAACGACGTGGACGCGGCGGAGGTTCTGGGAATGCTGTCCCTGGACCCCGGGTGCACGGACCGGATCACGACCGCCCTGGTCGACGAACTGGCCGCGCCCGCCGCGGACTCCGCGACGCGGATCCGCCTTACCCAGGCGCTGGTCGAGCTCGCGGGAACCACCGCGCAGGAGGTCCTGCGCCAACTGGCCCACGACGACGACGGCGCTGTCGCCCTCGTCGCCTCGGCCCTTGTCGGAGTTCTCAAAGAGCGGTCCCTCGAAGACCAAGCTGACGAGCATTCTTGAAAGCGCGATCTGAATGAGGCATCAGCCATGGCCTCTCAAGGGCGCTTCACGAGAGGCTCGCCTGGGAGGCAGACGGTGCCACGGGCATAGCTGGACGGCAGTATGTGCACACCGTAGGTGCGTCTCGGCACGGGAATCGCCGGGCGAGCGCCTCGGCCACCCGGACGCAGGCAGCGGGTCGGTGCTCGTACGGGATCCTTCAGACGGCCGAATAGCGCAGCCCTGGAACACCGCCCCGTCACCAGTAGACCAGGCCGCCGTCGACGCCTTCCGCGCACTGCTCGACGCCCGCAAGAATCCACAGCCCTGGACACCGGGCTGCAACCGGGACGTCGCCGTCGGGGTCGGCCAGTTCCTCGAGCGCGCCCAGACCCGCCCCGGCGACGACCACGGCCCTGACCTGATCGCCATCTCCCTGGTCCATCCCGACACCCCGCACGCCGTGGCCTACCTCCACGGCCACCAGCTCGGCTACACCCGCAAGGGCTGGCTCTGCTGCGAGACGGCCGCGATCGTCGGCATCTGGCAGCCGGCCTACGCGATGCTCACCCACGCCGCAGGGAACCTGCCGCTCCCCGACGACGTCGGAATGGCCACGGCGACCGCGCGGTCCCGCACCGTCCTGGAAAGGTTCCCCGCCGGAGGCCCCCGCGGCTCCTGGCCAGCCGAAGAGTACGCCGCCGCCAGGCGCGCCCAAGGCACGGACGCTCAGGTCGTGATGGACCTGCACACCGACCAGTTCCTCGTAGTCACCCACACCACCACCCAATAGCACCACCCCCGAGCGCCGCGCCCCGCCTTCCCGGCCGGGCGCGGCGCTCTACGCGTTCCCGCCCTTCACCACCGAGCAGGAGACACCCTTGCACCCGATCCGCCTGATCTCGTTCGGCTACCTGCATCTGCCCGCCGGCTCGGACGGCAGCCCCGTCCCGCCCGCCGCCGTCCCGCCCGCCGCCGACCGGATCGAAGACGTCCGCGACCGGCTCCGCGACCCGGCCGCCGCCCGCTACATCCTCGACCTGGACGGCTTCCACCCCCGCGTCCAGGACGTCGTCCGCAACACCCCCGGCGCCCGCGAGCTGCTCGCCAACCTCGCCGACTACGCGCCCCTTCCCGCCGGCCCCCGCCGCATCGCCATCGGATGCGCAGGCGGTCGCCTCAGAGTCGTTGACCGGACTACGGAAGGACACGCCGGGCCGGAGCACATCCCCCGTGTGGCCTAGGGTCTGTTGCGAAAGTGGATCTTGTTCGTTGATGATCACGTCCTGTGGGACGTGGGGATCTGACGAACAGCCAGTGGGCCCGGCTGGAGCCTCTGCTGCCGCAGGGCATCAAGCCGGGTCGGCCGCAGGTGTGGACGCGGCGGCAGCTGATAGACGGCATCCGGTGGCGGACCCGGACCGGGGCTCCCTGGCGGGACGTGCCCGAACGCTACGGGCCCTGGGACCGGGTCTATGACCTGTTCCGGCGCTGGCAGCGGGACGGCACCTGGGCAAGGATCCTCACCCAGCTCCAGGCCGAGGCGGACGCGAAGGGCCTGATCACCTGGGAGGTCAACGTCGACTCCACCGTCTGCCGGGCCCATCAGCACGCTGCCGGAGCGGCGAAAAAGGGGACCTCCAGAAGGAACCGCCCGGCGGGATCTTCGTCGAGCCGGCCGACCACGGCCTCGGACGCTCCCGCGGCGGACTGACCAGCAAAATCCACCTCGCGGTCGAGCAGGGGCAGAAGCCCTTGTCCGTCGTGATCACGGCCGGGCAGCGGGGCGACTCCCAGCAGTTCGAAGCGGTCCTGGAAGCCATCCGGGTTCCGAGGCTGGGGCTCGGCAGGCCGCGCAAGCGCCCGGACCGGGTGCGGGCCGACAAGGCGTACGACTCCCGCGGAAACCGCTCCTACCTGCGCAGACGCGGGATCAAAGCCACCATCCCGGTCCCAGCGGACCGTGTCCGCAACCGCCTCAAGCGTGGATCGCGCGGTGGGCGCCCGCCGACGTTTGACAAGGACGACTACAAGCAGCGGCACGCGGTCGAGTGCGGGATCAACCGGCTCAAGCGCCACCGGGCCGTCGCCACTCGGTACGACAAACTCGCCGTCCGCTTCGAAGCGACAGTGCTGGTCGCAGCCATCAACGAGTGGCTGTGACCAGCACTTTCACAACAGGCCCTAATACTCCAGCAGGATTTCGCTGTTTGACCTGGCCTTTTCGCCGGGTGACGGGAGTGTAACGGGACTTCGATGGTGCGGGGGCGGTCTCACGGAGACCGCCCCTCGATCGTGCGACAACGCCGCAGGTAGTGACAGCGGCGGGGCAGCCTCAGAGGGTGATCACCGAGTCTGCCGCCGCGCAGTGGGACCTCGAACTGGACGATCTCTTCCTGACCATCGGGCACCGCTTCGGCCGGGTCGAGCTCCGCCGCCGCATGCGGGACTACGTGCGCGGGCTGCTCGCCCCGGTCGCCCGCAAGAACAGCTGGCAGCTAGCCGAACAGGCCGGCCACTCCACCCCTGACGGCCTGCAGCACCTCCTCGCCGGATCGAAGTGGGAGCCCGATGCCATCCGCGACGACCTGCAGGAATACGTCGCCGCCAAGCTCGGCGAGGCCAGCGGCGTCCTGATCATCGACGACACCGGGTTCATCAAGAAGGGCACCACCTCGGCCGGAGTCCAGCGCCAGTACTCCGGAACCGCAGGCCGGACCGAGAACTGCCAGATCGGCGTCTTCGCCGCCTACGCCTCCGCCCGCGGCCGGGCCCTGGTCGACCGTGAGCTCTACCTCCCGAAGTCCTGGACTGAGGACCGGGAACGCTGCCGCACCGCAAGGGTCCCCGACGAGCGGGAGTTCGCCACCAAGGGCGAACTGGCCCGGCACATGGTGCTGCGGGCCCTGGCCTCGCCGCTGCCCATTACCTGGGTCACTGCGGATTCCGCCTACGGCCAGGACAACCGATTACGCCGGCTGCTGGAACAGTCGGGTGTCGGCTACGTACTGGCGGTGCCCAAGTCCCAGTTCAGCGTGGGCTGTTCACGGATCGAGGGCCTGTTCGCGCAGGCCCCGAACGAGGCATGGGAGAAGATCTCCTGCGGCGACGGCGCAAAGGGGCCCCGCGTCTACCACTGGGCAGCGGTGCGGCTGCCGGCCGTCGCCGAATTCGACTATCAGGGCGAGGTCCCTCACCGGATGCGGTGGGCACTGGCCCGGCGCAGCATCAGCAAGCCCGACGAGATCGCCTACTACCTCGCCTACGCACCCCTTCAGGTCACCGTCCAGGAACTGGTGCGGGTCGCCGGGGCGCGCTGGGCGATCGAGGAGTGCTTCCAGGCCGCGAAGAACGAGTGCGGCCTGGACCAGTACGAGGTCCGCCGCTACGTGGGCTGGTATCGGCACATCACTCTGGCCATGCTCGCTCACGCCTTCCTGGCCGCCACGGCACACCAGCCCTGGGAAAAAGGGGCGGAACAGGTGAGACACCCGGGGTCATCGGGCTCACCGTGGCGGAGGTTCGGCGACTCCTGGCAGCTTGTCGTGTCCGGCCCCCGCACCTGAGCGGACACCGCGGACGACACCACGCGCTGAGCTGGTCGAACTGGCGCCGCCGACGCCAAGCGGTCGCCCGCCGCTGTCACTACCTGCGGCGTTGTCGCACGATCGAGGGGCGGTCTCCGTGAGACCGCCCCCGCACTATCGAAGTCCCGTTACACTCCCGCCACCCGGCGAAAAGGCCAGGTCAAACAGCGAAGTCCTGCTGGAGTACTAGGACCCCTGCCGCACCACCCGTTCGTACTGCGCCGCCAAACCCTCCAGCAGCGCGTGCAGGCCCGCTTCGAACGCCCGCTCGTCCACCTTCTCCTGCTGTTCGGCCAGCAGATGCGCCTGACCGAGATGCGGATAGTCCGCCGGGTCGTACGCGCTCTCGTCGTCCACGAAACCCCCGGCGAACGACCCGAGGGCGGAGCCCATGATGAAGTACCGCATCAGCGCCCCGATGGACGTGGCCTGCGCCGCAGGCCACCCCGCGTCGACCATGGCGCCGAAGACCGCGTCGGCGACCCGCAGTCCGGCGGGCCGCCGTCCGGGCCCCCGCGCGAGGACGGGCACGATGTTCGGATGGTCGCGCAGGGCGCCGCGGTAGGAGAGCGCCCAGTCGTGCAGCGCGGTGCGCCAGTCGCGGCCGTCCTCGAACATCGACAGGTCGACCTGGGCGCTCACCGAGTCCGCCACCGCCTCCAGGATCTGGTCCTTGGTGCGGAAGTGGTTGTAGAGCGACGGCCCGCTCACCCCCAGCTCGGCCGCGAGCCGCCGGGTGGACAGGGCCGCCAGCCCCTCCGCGTCGACCAGATGCCGTGCCGTCTCCACGATGCGGTCGGTGCTCAGCAGGGGCTTGCGCGGTCGGGCCATGGCGCACATAGTAGGGGTGCGCCATTAAACTAGCGGTGATAATTAAAGGAGGGGTGAGCCGCCGTGAACCTGGAGCTCAGCGAGGAGCAGACCGCCGTCCGCCGACTCGCCCGGGACTTCGTGGAGCGCGAGATCGCCCCGCACGTCGTGGACTGGGACCGCGCCGAGAGCGTCGACCGTTCGATCGTGAAAAAGCTCGGCGAGGTCGGCTTCCTGGGGCTCACCGTCGACGAGGAGTACGGTGGCTCCGGCGGCGACCACCTCGCGTACTGCCTGGTCACCGAGGAACTCGGCCGCGGTGACTCCTCCGTGCGCGGCATCGTCTCCGTCTCCCTCGGCCTCGTCGCCAAGACGATCGCGGCCTGGGGGAGCGAGGAGCAGAAGAGGCGCTGGCTGCCGGGGCTGACGGCGGGGGAGTACGTCGGCTGCTTCGGTCTCACCGAGCCCGGTACCGGCTCCGACGCCGGCAACCTCGCCACCCGCGCGGTCCGCGACGGCGACGACTACGTCCTCGACGGCACCAAGATGTTCATCACCAACGGCACCTGGGCCGATGTCGTCCTCCTCTTCGCCCGCTCCACCGACGCCCCCGGCCACAAGGGCGTCACCGCGTTCCTCGTCCCCACCGACACCCCCGGCCTGACCCGCCGCACCGTCCACGGCAAGCTGGGCCTGCGCGGCCAGGCCACCGCCGAACTGGTCCTGGAGGGTGTCCGCGTCCCCGCCTCCGCGATGCTCGGCCCCGAGGGCAAGGGCTTCGGCGTCGCCATGTCGGCGCTCGCCAAGGGCCGGATGTCGGTCGCCGCGGGCTGCGTCGGCATCGCCCAGGCCGCACTGGACGCGGCGGTCCGGTACGCGGGCGAGCGCGAGCAGTTCGGCAGGCCGATCGCCCACCACCAGCTCGTCCAGGAACTCCTCAGCGACATCGCGGTCGACGTGGACGCCGCCCGGTTGCTGACCTGGCGCGTCGCCGACCTCGTCGACCGGGGTCTGCCCTTCACCACCGAGGCGAGCAAGGCCAAACTCTTCGCCTCCGAGGCCGCCGTCCGCGCCGCGAACAACGCCCTCCAGGTCTTCGGCGGTTACGGCTACATTGACGAGTACCCGGTCGGCAAACTCCTGCGCGACGCCCGCGTGATGACCCTGTACGAGGGCACCAGTCAGATCCAGAAGCTCCTCATCGGGCGGGCGCTGACCGGGGTGTCGGCGTTCTGAGCGCCGGGGCGCCGGGGGCTCTGAGTACCGGGTGCGGTCCCGGACTGAGTATCCGCACGGATGTGGCACGCCCCACATCCGTCGACCCTGGTCCCCATGAGTGAGACACCGGTCAAGCAGCAGAACACGGCCGCCTTCTACGGGCAGGCCGTCGCGTCGTTCGCCGTCGCCATGGCGGCCACCGGCGTCGGCATCTACAACCTGGACGCCGACGTCTGGGTCCGCGCCTTCCTCGCCATCGCGGTCCTGTACCTCGTGACCTCGGCGTTCACCCTGTCCAAGGTGATCCGCGACCGACAGGAGGCCGGGCAGATCGTCAGCCGGGTCGACCAGGCCAGGCTGGAGAAGCTCCTCGCCGAGCACGACCCCTTCGAGAAGCTCTGACGCCCCTCCCCGCCGCGCACCCAGCCGCTCGCCCCCGCCCGGCGGCGCACCCCGCGCGCTCGCCCGCTCACCCCGCTGAGCGGGCACTCTAAGCGCTCGCTCACCCTCGGCGGTATGGTGGTGCCCAGCCACGGGAAGGGGCGAACGATCGATGAGTACGGCGGAGGAGACGGCCGGCGGCGAGCCGCAGCCGTGGGGCGAGGTCAGCCCGGACGCGGCCCGACGGCTGCTGGTGGCCGCCGTGGAGGCCTTCGCCGAGCGCGGCTACCACGCCACGACCACCCGTGACATCGCGGGCCGCGCCGGCATGAGCCCGGCCGCGCTCTACATCCACTACAAGACCAAGGAAGAGCTGCTCCACCGGATCAGCCGCATCGGCCACGAGAAGGCCCTCGACGTCCTGCGCACCGCCGCCGACTCCGAGGGCACCCCGGCCGAGCGCCTCGCCGAGGCCGTCCGCTCCTTCGTCCGCTGGCACGCCGGGCAGCACACCGTCGCCCGTGTCGTCCAGTACGAACTCGACGCGCTGGGCCCCGACGCCCGCGCCGAGATCGTCGCCCTGCGCCGCCAGAACGACGCCGCGGTCCGCCAGATCATCCAGGACGGTGTCGCCGCCGGCGACTTCGACGTGCCCGACGTCAAGGGCACCACGGTGGCCGTCCTCTCCCTGTGCATCGATGTGGCCCGCTGGTTCAACGTCAACGGCCCGCGCACCCCCGACGAGGTGGGTGCCCTCTACGCCGACCTCGTCCTGCGCATGGTGCGCGCCACGAAGTAGGGGCCCGCCCCTCACGTCACGAGCCCGTCCGCTCCCCCTTCCAGCCACACCCGCAGGTGGGAGGGGTGCTCGGCGTCCATGTGCACGGTGTTCGTGGCCACCACCGTGCGACGGCTCGTCGTCTCCGGCTCCCCGGTGTTGGTGTTCACGTCGAAGCGGGGGAAGTTGCTGGAGGAGACGTCCAGCCGGATGCGGTGACCGGCGGCGAAGAGGTTGGCGGTGTCGGGGGCCCTCACCTCGACCTCGTGGATCTCACCCGGAACGAGCGGCTCCGGCCACTCGGAGGAATGCCGGAAGCGGCAGCGGACGATGCCGTCGGTGAGGTTCATCGCGAAGCCGTGCGGATAGTCGGCGTTGGGCGGGTGGACGTCGATCAGCTTGACGGTGAAGTCGGTGTCCGGAGCAGTGGTGGAGATGTGGAGCCTCGCCGACACCGGGCCGGCCAGCACCAGGTCCCGTTCCAGGGGCGGAGTGCTGGAGACTGATCACGTCCGGGCGGGAGTCCAGGGGCAGATACGGCGGAGCCCATCACCACCTCGGAGCTCGCCGCCCGGCTCGGCTCCACCGAACCCCAGGTCTCGCGGGCCCTGCGGACCCTGCGGGACGCCGGTCTGGTGCGCTCCACCCGCGACGGCAAGCTCGTACGCCACCGGCTCGCCACGGACGTCGTCCGGCGTCTGGGCGACGACGTCCTCGCGACCGTGGCCAGATGACCGCCGGCATGGTTCGACATAACCTTCGAAACATTCGAAGTGCACGAGTCGGGCTTTGATCTTCGCATTCCGAGGCCTTGGGGAAAGTATTTCTTCCGGGTGGCATCAACCGCCTCTGAGCAGGTAGTACGGCACCTCTTT
This sequence comes from Streptomyces torulosus, assembly GCF_001419765.1. Lineage (GTDB taxonomy): Bacteria > Actinomycetota > Actinomycetes > Streptomycetales > Streptomycetaceae > Streptomyces > Streptomyces torulosus. The sequence goes on along the minus strand of NZ_LIRK01000252.1, from coordinate 11,347 downwards.
GGTTAGATCCGCCGGGCGAATGTTTCGGGATCATTGCCGAAACCATTGACAGTTGACAGGGGCAGCTCAACACTCCCCCGTGACAGGGCCCCACGAGAGGGAGGAAGCACGCCAGATGAACGACGCACCCGCACCCGTGCCCGGCACCCCCAGCCGCAGGCTGTTCCTCGGCGGCGTCGGCGCCACCGCGCTGGCCGCCGCGACCACGCTCACACTGCCCGGCACCGCCCACGCCGACACGGTCGTCACCAGCAACCAGACCGGTACCAACAGTGGCTTCTACTACTCGTTCTGGACCGACTCCCCGGGGTCCGTCTCCATGACGCTGGCCAACGGGGGCGCCTACCGGACCTCCTGGCGCAACACCGGCAACTTCGTCTGCGGCAAGGGCTGGAGCAACGGCTCCCGCAGGACGGTGACCTACTCGGGCAGCTTCAACCCGTCGGGCAACGCGTACCTGTGTCTCTACGGCTGGACGTCGAACCCGCTCGTCGAGTACTACATCGTCGACAACTGGGGCAACTACCGGCCCACGGGGAACTACCGGGGCACCGTCAACAGCGACGGCGGCACGTACGACATCTACCGGACGACGCGGTACAACGCCCCGTCCGTCGAGGGCAACCGCACCTTCGACCAGTACTGGAGCGTCCGTCAGCAGAGGCGGACCGGCGGCAGCATCACCACCGGCAACCACTTCGACGCCTGGGGCCGCGCCGGAATGCCCCTGGGCAACTTCCGCTACTACATGATCATGGCGACGGAGGGCTACCAGAGCAGCGGCAACTCCAGCATCACGGTCGGCGGTTGACGATGACCGCTCCGTTCCCGGCACAGTCGTCGGCACATCCGTCGGCGCGGCCCTCCCGACGCCGGTCCTTACGTTCCCTGGTGGCGCTCCCGGCAGCCGTCGTGATGGCCGCCGTGGGCGCCCTCACCGCCGGCACCGCCGCACCGGCAGGGGCCACCGGGGCCGCCGCCTGCAACGGGTACGTCGGACTCACCTTCGACGACGGCCCGACCGGCAACACCTCGGCCCTGCTCAACGCGCTGCGCCAGAACGGGCTGCGGGCCACGATGTTCAACACGGGCCAGAACGCGGCGGCCAACCCGGCCCAGGTCCGCGCCCAGGTCTCCGCCGGGATGTGGGTGGCCAACCACAGCTACACGCACCCGTATCTCACCCGGCTCTCCACGGCGCAGATCGACTCGGAGCTCGCCCGCACCCAGCAGGCCGTCGCGAACGCGGGCGGCGGCACTCCGCAGTTGTTCCGGCCGCCGTACGGGGACACCAACGCGACGGTGAAGTCCGTCGCGGCCCGGCGAGGCCTGACCGAGATCCTGTGGAACGTCGACTCGCAGGACTGGAACAACGCCAGCGCGGACGCGATCGTGCAGTCCGTCGGCCGGCTCACCAACGGGCAGGTCATCCTCATGCACGACGGGCCCGCGAACACGCGTGCGGCGATCCCGCGCATCGCGCAGACGCTGGCCGCCCGCGGCCTGTGCGCCGGGCGGATCTCGCCCCAGACCGGACGCGCCGTGGCTCCCTGAGCCCGGTGACGGCGGTCCGCCCCGGCGGGTGACGCCCGACCGGTGCGAACAGCGGTACCCGTGGCGCGGCGGTTTCTCACCTCCGCCGCGCCACATGACCGGCTCGCCGAAGCCGCGTCACCGGCTCAGCGAAGCCGAGTCACCAGCGTGGCAAGGCCCCGTCACCGGCTCGGCAGTGCCCCGGCGCCGGCTCAGAAGTAGTAGCGCGACACGGACTCCGCCACGCACACCGGCTTGTCCCCGCCTTCGCGCTCCACGACCACCGCGGCGGTCACCTGCACACCGCCGCCGACCTCCGTGACGTCCTGGAGGGTCGCCGTCGCCCGCAGCCGGGAGCCCACGGGGACGGGCGCGGGGAAGCGCACCTTGTTGGTGCCGTAGTTGACGCCCATCTTCACGTTGTCGACCTTGAGCACCTGAGGCACGAACAACGGCAGCAGAGACAGGGTCAGATAACCGTGGGCGATGGTCGTGCCGAAGGGTCCCGCGGCCGCCTTCTCCGGGTCGACGTGGATCCACTGGTGGTCGCCGGTGGCCTCCGCGAACAGATCGATCCGCTTCTGGTCGACCTCCAGCCAGTCGCTGTACCCCAGCTGCTCGCCCACCGCCGCCTTCAGCTCCTCGGCGGACGTGAAGATCCTCGGCTCTGCCATGTCCCGGCCTCCCGCATCCCGGATGCCACCGCATCCGCGTCAACCCTGTCCCATATGCCTAAGCAACTGCTTAGCATGGTCGGACGGGCGACTCCTGTCAACGGACGGCGGCACCGCCCGGGGTGGGTAGGCTCGGAGGGGTGCCCCAGATTCCTGAGAAGATCCACGAGTTGACCGTCGGCCAGCTGTCCGCCCGTAGCGGTGCCGCCGTCTCGGCCCTGCACTTCTACGAGTCCAAGGGGCTGATCAGCAGCCGCCGCACCGCGGGCAACCAACGCCGCTACAGCCGGGACACCCTGCGCCGCGTCGCCTTCGTCCGGGCCGCGCAGCGGGTCGGCATCCCGCTCGCCACGATCCGTGAGGCGCTCGCCGAGCTGCCCGAGGAGCGCACGCCCACCCGGGAGGACTGGGCGCATCTGTCCGAGGCCTGGCGCTCCGAGCTCGACGAGCGGATCAAGCAGCTCAACCGGCTCCGCGACCACCTCACCGACTGCATCGGCTGCGGCTGTCTGTCCCTGGCCACCTGCGTGCTGTCCAACCCCGACGACGCCTTCGGCGAACGGCAGACCGGCTCCCGGCTCATGGTCGAGCACCGGACCGCCCCGACGGCCGAGCCGCGCAGCGGCACGGCCGCCGAGTAGCGCCCCCGAGGGCCCCGTGGGCCCGAAGCCCCTGTGGGCCCACAGGGCCCTCGGGCCCCTCACTCGTACTCGGTGCCGCCCTTGCGGGTCAGATACGCCGGGCTGACCGCCTTCGCGATGGCCCGTCCGCCGGTCACCGGGCTGTACCGCTCGACGGCCGGCCGGATCACCACGCCCTCACGCAGATGCATCTCCCGCCCGGAGACGGTCTCCCGTCCCGTGGCGACCTCCAGCACCCGGTCGACGGCGTACGGGCCCTCGTACAGCCTTGGTACGAGGGGCAGTTCACCGTCGAGCAGGTCGGTCAGCTCCGCGGTGTCCAGCCAGCGGACCCGGCCGTCGATCTCCGCGGAGACGTCGAACACGGCGTAGCCGAGGCTCTCGCGGCGGCCGTCGGCGCCGTACGTCAGGTCCTGCACCCCGGCGCCGTACACCTCGCCGAAGACGCCGACCCGGCGCGCGCCGAGCCGTCGGGCGAGCCGGGCCGCGACCTCCGGGACCCCGTGGCCCTGGACGGCGCGCCAGTACAGGTTGCGTGGATCCTCCTTCAGCGCGAGGGACTTGGCGCCGAAGCCCTTCGAGGAGACCTGGACGCGGCCGTCCTCGGCGAGATACGTCATCAGGCAGGCCGAGCCGTGCAGCTTCTCGGTGAGGACCACCGCTTCGCCGGGCGTGAAGATGTCCGGGTAGCGCTGGATGTTCTCGATGTCGACCCAGGGCAGCAGATCCGGCGCGGACTCGACCTCGCCGCTCATCGTGGGCGGGATCGGCGGCACCCACTTGACGATGCCGAGCCGCTCCGCGAAGTCGGTGCCCTCGGCGACCGCCGCCGTCAGATCCACGTCGGCCAGCGCCTTCGGCCGGCACACGATGCCCTGCGACAGCTCGCCCCGCAGCCGTACGGCCTTCACCCGGTCCGCCCCGGAGCCGGCCAGCCGTCCGGTGAGCCCCAGCTCCTCGATCAGACCGGCCGGGAGCACGGACTGCTCCGGGATGTAGACGGCGGTGTCACCGGTGCGGAAGGCGCCCTTCGCCACCACGGCGCGGTACAGGCCCACCTGGGCCAGTTCCAGGGCGTCGGCGTTGGGGTGTTCATGGATCGTCAGCACTTCGGCGGTGACGCGCAGCGTCGACATCGGGCACTCCTCGGGCGCTCAGCTCGGTTTCATCGACCCCAACTGTCCTTACGGGAAAGGGGTGGAGCGACGTAATTTGCTGCTGATAAGGTCACGCGCCGCGGAGCGCCGGGCCCGTACGAAGAGGAACGTCGATGAGCGTCGTCATATGTTCGCTGAAGTGGGAGAGCGCGCGCTCGGGGGCGCAGCGGGTCAGCTACGACCCGGACGGCTACCACCTGGTGCGCTTCCCCTACGGCGTGTCGGAGGAGTCGTACGACCCGTGGAACATGCACGATCCGGCCAACGGCGGTGACACCCCGTCGGAGTTCCCCGACCCGCGCTCCGGCCTGATCTGGCCCAGCCACGACGGCTGGGGGGTGCTCTCCGCGATGGTGTTCTGGGAGGCGGACCCGAAGACGCTGGAGTACCGGGCCCGCTTCGTGCGCGACCCGCTCGACATGACCGACAAGCGGTACGACTCCACGGCCACCACCGACAGCGCGCTCACCCGGGGCGGACAGTTCCGCACGTATCTGTGGCAGATGTTCGTCAGCAAGGGCACACCGATCGGCCTGAAGGTGTCGGCGCGTGGGCTGGGGGACACCAGACGCTCCACGCCGCTCACCCTCGCCGAGTTCAAGCTCGCCATCCACACCGATGTCGAGGAGCCGTAGCCGACGGCACCGGCCCGCGGGGGCCGCGGTCCTCGGCGCGAGGCCCGGACACCGTGGGTGTCACGCCGTACCGGCACGGGGGTGCGGCATCCCCGGCGCACCCCCGCCGTGCTACGCCGACACCAGCATCCGAACGCGCCTGGTCCCGGCCAGGGCCTCGGGTGTCAGTACCGGTCGTGGCACCACGATTCCGCACTCCGTGCAGACCGGGCCCGCGGAAGGTTCATGGGCCAGGTCGTACTTCCAGACGAGGCGCTCGCCGTCGCACACCGGGCAGGTCGAGCCCGGTTCGCGCTCCAGCGCGGCGATCAGCCGGCGCAGCACCTCAGCGAGGGGTTCGTCGGGGTGGACCTTCGGGTCGTCGCACCAGGCGACGCCGAAACCGCCCCAGGTCAGCCGGTGCCAGTCGTCGACACTGCCCGGCCTGCGCAGTCCGTCGTGCTTCTCCTTCTTGCGGCGCTGCGCGAACTGCACTTCGTAGTCGAGCCAGACGGAGCGGGCCTCCTCCAACTCGTCCAGTGCGGCCACGAGCCGCGCTGGATCGGGGTTGCGGTCCTCGGGACCGAACCCGGCCCGGGAGCACAAGTGGTCCCAGGTCGCCCGATGCCCATAAGGGGCGAACCTCTCCAGGCACTTGCGCAGCGAATAACGCCGCAGTGCCAGATCACACCGTGGATCGCGCACCTGTCTTGCCAGACTCCGGAAACCGGCCATCGCCCTGCACCTCCGTCACACCTGCACCTGTACTTCGGTCACTTCGGCGTCGTCCTCGGAACGTCGCGCGACGTCGCCGAATAGACGTATCGACACGCGATTCGGCTCCATCCGATTTCCGATGACCCCCATAAGTCGTCTACTGAGCCGTTCATGGACCGTTCCTGCCTGTGTCTGACCATTGCCGACTTCTTCTTCCTGCTTACGACTCCTTCTGAGTACCTGTTCACGCTGTCCGTCACCTGTGCGGCCGTGGGCGGCTCCGAAAAGATGACGCATGTTCACTTTCGAAGCGGGGGATACCGGCGGTAACATCCGGCCCCACCCCCCCTCGGGAGGAGCTGCCATGCCCTGGCACACCCCACGCGTCTCACGCAACGCACCGGACAGAGTGAGAACTCCCCGTCGAATCCCGGAGTTCCTCAAGGCCGCCTCCGTATGCGCACTCGTTGCCGGTCTTTTGTCCCCTCTTTCCCCGGCTGCCCAGGCGGCGGCCGCCGACACCAAAGCCGCCGCGGCCGCTGACACCAAAGCCGCCGCGGCCGCCGCGAACGACTACTGCGGCGGCCAGTGCTCGGACATCCTGCCGCCGGGCCAGAACGGCAACGCCACCCTCGCGCAGATCCTGCTCAACCAGGCGTTCGGCAGCATGCCGGAGAACGCGAGCAACCAGCTCGGGCCCTACAACAACCTCGCCAAGGGGTACTCCGGGCTCACCAACGCCACCCTCAACACCTTCTTCAACGACGCGTCCTTCGGCGTCGCCTCCGACCAGGTCGCCTCCACCCTGAAGCCCGCCGGACGCACCGATGTCACGATCGTCCGCGACAAGAAGACCGGTGTGCCGCACATCACGGGCACCACCCGCTACGGCACCGAGTTCGGCGCCGGTTACGCCGCCGCCCAGGACCGGCTGTGGCTGATGGACGTCTTCCGGCACGTCGGCCGCGGCAAGCTCACCCCGTTCGCCGGTGGCGCCCCCTCCAACCAGGGCCTTGAACAGGAGTTCTGGCGGCACGCGCCCTACACCGAGGCCGATCTGCAGGCCCAGATAGACAAGGCCGTCGCCTCCAACGGTGACCGGGGCCGCCAGGCCATGGCCGACGTCAACGCCTACATCGACGGCATCAACGCCTACATCGACGCCTCCGACAGCGGCCGCTACTTCCCCGGCGAGTACGTCCTCACCGGCCACAAGGACTCCATCACCAACGCCGGCACCATAGAGAAGTTCAAGGCCACGGACCTGGTCGCCCTGGCCTCCGTCATCGGCGCCCTCTTCGGCTCGGGCGGCGGCGGCGAGGTCAACAACGCCCTCTCCCTGCTCGCCGCCCAGGAGAAGTACGGCGTCACCGAGGGCACCAAGGTCTGGGAGTCCTTCCGCGAGCGCAACGACCCCGAGGCCGCCCTGACCGTCCACGACGGCAGCTTCCCCTACGCCACCAAGCCCGCCGACCCGCAGGGCATGGCCCTGCCCGACAACGGCGCCGTCACCGAGGAACCCCTGGTGTACGACCGCACCGGCAGCGCGGCCGGCGCCACCTCCAAGGGCGTCTCGTCCAAGGCCACCGAGAGCGCCCTCAGCTCCGCCCGGCGCGGGATGTCCAACGCCCTCGTCGTCGGCGGCAAGCACACCGCGAGCGGCCACCCCATCGCCGTCTTCGGCCCCCAGACCGGCTACTTCGCCCCGCAGCTGCTGATGCTCCAGGAGATCCAGGGTCCCGGCCTCAGCGCCCGCGGCGCCTCCTTCGCCGGCCTGAGCATGTACGTCGAACTCGGCCGCGGCCAGGACTACGCCTGGAGCGCCACCACCTCCGGCCAGGACATCATCGACGCGTACGCCGTCGAGTTGTGCCAGGACGACGTCCACTACCTGTACCACGGCACCTGCACGCCGATGGAGAAGGTCGAGCAGACCAACGCCTGGAAGCCCACCACCGCCGACTCCACCGCGGCCGGCTCGTACCGCATGCAGGTCTGGCGCACCAAGTACGGGCCCGTCACCCACCGCGCCACGGTCGGCGGCAAGAAGGTCGCCTACACCACCCTGCGCTCCTCGTACATGAACGAGGCCGAGTCGATCATCGGCTTCCAGATGCTGAACGACCCGGACTACGTGAAGGGCCCCGAGACCTTCCAGAAGGCCGTCCAGAACATCAACTACACCTTCAACTGGTTCTACGCCGACTCCCAGCACACCGCGTACTACAACAGCGGCGACAACCCGGTGCGCGCCGCGGGCGTCGACGCCGAGTTCCCCGCGTGGGCGCGGGCCCCGTACGAGTGGCGCGACTGGAACCCGGCCACCAACGTCGCCGACTACACCCCGCCCTCCGAACACCCCAACTCCATCGACCAGGACTACTACATCTCCTGGAACAACAAGCAGGCCAAGGACTACCCCTCCGCCCCCTGGGGCAACGGCTCCGTCCACCGCGGCAACCTCCTCGACGACCGGGTGAAGCGGCTCGTCGCCGCCGGCGGGGTCACCCGGGCCTCCCTGACCAAGGCCATGGCCGAGGCGGCCCTCGTCGACCTGCGCGCCGAGGACGTCGTCCCCGACCTGCTGAAGGTCGTCAACAGCAGCCCCGTCACCGACTCCGCCGCCGCGGCCGCCGTCAGCAAGCTCCAGACGTGGGTCACCTCGGGCTCCAAGCGCACGGAGACCTCCGCCGGTTCGAAGACCTACGCCGACGCCGACGCGATCCGCATCCTGGACGCCTGGTGGCCGCTGCTGGTGAAGGCCGAGTTCGAACCCGGCCTCGGCACCAAGCTGTACAACGCGATGACCGCCAACCTCCCCGTCGACGAGTCCCCCTCGGCCGCGCACGGCCCGACCGGCTCCCACGCGGGCAGCTCCTTCCAGTACGGCTGGTGGAGCTACGTCGACAAGGACATGCGCGCGGTGCTCGGTGAGTCGGTACAGGGCCCGCTCGGCCGGAAGTACTGCGGCGACGGCACCCTCAGCGCCTGCCGCACCCTCCTGATCAACACCCTCAAGGAGGCGGCCGGCAAGACCGCCGCCCAGGTCTACCCCGGTGACGCGTCCTGCTCGGCGGGGGACCAGTGGTGCGCCGACGCGATCATCCACCGGACCCTGGGAGGCATCAAGCACGGCAAGATCAGCTGGCAGAACCGGCCGACCTTCCAGCAGGTCGTGGAGTTCACCTCGCACCGGTGACGACCTGCGGCGGGTGACTCCCGTGCGGCGGCGGGCCGGTCAGACGACCCGGCCCGCCGCCAGCACGATCCGCGCCAGCTCCTGGTGACAGATGTCGCTGTGCGCGCCGGAAGGCGCACCACCGCGCCGGACGACTGCCGACGCGTCGACGTTCACACACCCGGACGCCGGCAGCCGTCCGGCGAGCGCGGCGGACAGCGGGAACGAACGGGTGCCCTTCACCGCCTGGATCCCGTCGTAGCCGAGCGCGCCCCACTTCGCGCCCAGCAGACTGTTCACGCTCAGGCCCCGCACGGTCCGCGCGTCGCCCGCCATCCGGGACGCCAGCGGATAGATCGTGCCGAGCGCCGAGTCGTGCCGCGAGTGACAGCACACCAGGGGGCCGTCGACCCGCTTCTGCTGCCCGTTCAGAACCCCGCTCGCCCGGGGGTCGTGCGGCAGCCGCGCCGCGAACGCGTAGTGCGAGAACGCCGCCTGAAGCAGCGTCGCCGACTTCACCGTGCGCACACCGCGCGGCAGCCCCCGCAGCGCGAACGACACCAGGCGCGCGCCGAAGCTGTGCCCCACGAGATGGACCCGGACGTCCGGCGCCCGCTCCGCCAGTTGCCCGAGCAGCCGCCCGAGCCCACGCTCCCCGACCGTCCCGGCCCGCCGCTTCATCGCGAAGTACGTGGCCTGGCGCAGCAGTTCATGGGCACCGTCCCACACCTGCGGCCCCGGCACGGCGGCACCGGTCATGACGGCCGAGGGTCCGGTGGCGGACGCGCCGGAGGACGCTCCGGCCACCGCGTCGGCTGACGCCTCGACCTCCGCCAGCGCCGCCGCGAACTCCGCGCACACCCCCGCCGTGTCCCCGCACAGCATTCCGGGCGTGCCCTCCGGCACCCCCTCGGCCAGCGTGTCCGCCGTGAACGCGCCCTGCGGCCCCTGCGGCGGCACCTCCACCAGCAGCCGTACGAGCCTGCCGAACTCCTCCAACGAGGCGCTCTCGTCCGGCCGTTGCTCCAGCAGTCGCGCCAACTGCTCCACGAGCGTGGCCCGGCCCGGAAACACCTCCAGCAGCGCGTGCCGGGTGCGCTTGTCGAGCGCCGGACGGGTGGGGGCCAGGGCCGGCGCCGGCTTGTAGTCCGGGATCGGCTCGTCCGAGAACCGCATCGAGGGCCACAGCACCCCGACGTAGCCGAGCCGCGCCGACGGGACGAGCGCCGGGAACGGGGCGAAGAACCTGCTGTACAGGCCGGTGGCCCCGGAACGGTCGCTGTTCCAGCCGTGGGCGAAGACGACGAGGTCCACCACCCCGCGCCGCACCACCCCGTCGAGCAGTCGGTCCCGCTGCCCCGTGTCGACGTCACCGTCCGCGTCGAAGGTCACTTCCCAGTAGGGCGTCACGCTCATGTCCGAAGCCGCCATGACGAGCCCCCTTCGGCCCCGTTGGTGCGTTCAGGCGCATGGTCCTGCCAACGGCGAAGGATGGCCATACGTCACGTACGGCTCTTTCACGTGGATATCGGGGACTGGGTGCGGCCGGGTGCCCGGGCGGGTCACCGGTAGAGCAGATACTCCTCGCGCACCTTCCGGAACGCCGCGAGCTCCTCCTGCCAGCCGGCCACGACCTCGTCGGTGTCCGCTCCGGCGTCGATCATCGTGCGCACCCGCGTCGACCCGGTCAGCTTGTCGATCCAGTTGTCCGGACGCCAGGCGAAGCCGCTCCACACCTTCTTCGCCGTGACGAGCAGACCGATCCCGGTGCGCACGGGGTCGTACGCCGCCCGGTCGTGGACGTGGATCTGCACGCCGCCGACGGTCTTCCCCTGGAACTTGGAGAACGTGGGCGTGAAGTACGCCTCCCGGAAGTGGGCGCCCGGCAGCCCCAGGTCGTTCGCGGCGGCCGCCCACCGCCGGTCGATGCCCTCCGCGCCGAGCAGCTCGAACGGGCGGGTGGTGCCCCGCCCCTCCGAGAGGTTGGTCCCCTCGAACAGGCCCGTCCCCGCGTACACGAGCGCCGTGTCCGGGGTCGGCATGTTCGGGCTCGGCGGCACCCAGGGCAGCCCCGAGGAGTCGTAGAACCGCGACCGCTTCCACCCGGACATCAGCACCGTCTCCAGCGGTACGGGCTCCTCCAGGAACTCCCCGTTGAACAGCCGCGCCAGCTCCCCCACCGTCATCCCGTGCGCCTGCGAGATGGGCTGCCGCCCGACGAACGTCGCGAACTCCTTGTGCAGGACCGGCCCCCGTGCCGACCGCCCCGTCACCGGGTTGGGCCGGTCGAGCACGACGAAGCGCTTCCCCGCGAGCCGGGCCGCCTCCATGCAGTCGTACAGCGTCCAGATGTAGGTGTAGAAGCGGGCGCCCACGTCCTGGATGTCGAAGACGACCGTGTCCACCCCGGAGGCGGTGAAGATGTCCGCGAGGGCGCGACCGCTCTTCTGGTACGTGTCGTACACAGGCAGCCCCGTCGCCGGGTCGTCGTGGCGGCCCTCGGAACCGCCGGCCTGGGCCGTGCCCCGGAAGCCGTGCTCGGGGCCGAAGACCGCGGTCAGTTCCACACGGTCGTCGGCGTGCATGACGTCGACGATGTGGCGGGCGTCGCGGGTGATCCCGGTGGGGTTGGTGACGATGCCGATCCGCCGGCCGTCGAGGAGCCGGTAGCCGCCGGCCGCCAGGCGCTCGAAACCGGTGCGCAGCCGCGAGGAGGCCGTCTCCCCCGAGGGCGGCGCACCGCCGGGGGAGGCGCAGGCGGTGGTGGCCGCGGCGGCGGTGGAGGCGGCGAGGAAGGTGCGGCGGGAGAGGCGCATGGGGGTGACCTCCGGGG
>NZ_LIRK01000251.1 GCF_001419765.1 Streptomyces torulosus | reverse complement strand
GCACTCCACCCCGCACGCCCCACCGCTCGCCCGAGCCCCGAGACCGATCCCCGCGGAGCCAGGCTCCGCGGGGATTTTCGCTGTCAGCCGAGGACCATCCCCGAAGAGACGTACGTCCTGTACATTTTTTACAGAAGTCGATCAGAGGAGGCTCCCATGCCCGCGAACCGCCCGTCGGCCCGCCACGTGCTCCCCGAATTCACCGAACGCACAAGTGCGGGTCACCGAACGATGGATCCGTATGCGAAGTTGCTGGAGGAGCGGATCGTGTTCCTCGGGACGCAGATCGACGACACGTCGGCGAACGACGTGATGGCGCAGTTCATGCACTTGGAGTACCAGTCCCCGGAGCGGGACATCTCCCTCTACATCAACTCCCCCGGCGGCTCGTTCAGCGCGATGACGGCGATCTACGACACGATCCGGTTCGTCACCTGCGACGTGGAGACCGTCTGCCTCGGCCGGGCGGGGGCCTCCGCCGCGGTGCTGCTGGCGGCGGGCACTCCGGGCAAGCGATCCGTGCTGCCGGGCGCGCAGGTGGTGATCCATCAGCCGGCGCTGACCGAGCCGGTCACCGGGCAGGCGAGCGATCTGGCGATCCAGGCCGAGGAGCTGATGCGCAACCGTCGACGGCTGGAGGAGATGCTCGTACGGCACACCGGGCAGAGCCACGAACGGATCAGCCGCGACATCGAGCGGGACAAGATCCTCGACGCACACGAAGCCGTGGACTACGGCCTGGCCGACCGGGTCGTGCCGAGCCGCAAGGGCTCGCGGGCGCTCCCCGGCGCGAGGTGAGCCGCCGATGCTCCCACCCGAGCTGCCGCCGTTGCCCGCGCTGACGCGCGCCGAGGCGGAGTTGATCGACCGTTACCTGGACGTGGTCGACCTGCTGGGCCGGATCAACCCGGCCCGCCCCGGCGACACGTATCGCGGACTGCGGGCCGCGCAGGCCCTCGTCGGCCGGGCGACGGCGCTGCGCGACGCGCTCGAACTGATGCACACACGCGGTGAGAACGAACTGCACGCCTCCACCCTGGCCCGTGCCCTGCGGGTCCTGGACGGGGAACGGAGGGCGGCCCGCGTCACCCTTCCGCCGGAACCCGAGGACTCCCCCGCCTGAACCGATCGGGCGTCGTCCGCCGTACTACTGACGGTCCCTCCGGTCCGGGTTACGGCCCACCGGACGGCCTACGCGGAACAACCCATCGGCCCACCCGTCCCCAGAACCGCCGGAGTTGCGCATCATGCCTGCAAGAGTGCCGGAACCCATCATTCCGTTGCTGGTAGGGACGTCCTCGACTCTGTGGACAGAACAGCTGAAAAAGGTCTGTCCACCCGAACGGGCGAGTGGTGAGTAACACCACAAATCCCTGATTCCGTTGGGATTTTCGGACTTCCGTGCGTCAAGATCCCTTCCTGACGACAAGCCCCCGCCGCAGCGGCGGGGCGATCCGGGCGGACGCCGAGTCCTGCCGCCGTCCGGATGACCGGTCGACAGGAGTGGATCGGCAGGAGTGGAGGACCCAAGCACGACGGGTCGCCGGGACGGTCACGCCATGACCGGGCCGAGCAGCCCTTGGGGTGAAGCCGCGTCAGCGGCCGGGCAACTTCGCCAGCCCGAATCCGACAGGTCATCCTTCACAGGCGGCTGACGAAGGGTTGCGCATGTCTGCGCTCAATCGTGTCCCGTCGCTGTTGACCCGGGCCGGCACGGCCTCGGCTCTCACCATCGCCGCCGTCGGCGGCAGCATCGTGGTCCCGGGCGTCGCATCGGACGCCGAGGCCGCCACAGTGGCGTCGAAGGCACTTCAGGTCGCGGCTTCCAAGAAGGGCTCCCCTTACCGGTACGGCGCGACGGGCCCCGGCAGGTTCGACTGCTCAGGGCTGACGCTCTACTCGTTCAAGAAGGCGGGCAAGAAGCTGCCCCGTACTGCCCAGCAGCAGTACAACAAGACGAAGCACATCTCCGCGAGCAGCCGCAAGCTCGGAGACCTCGTCTTCTTCCACTCGGGATCGAACGTCTACCACGTCGGTATCTACGCGGGGAAGGGAAAGATCTGGCACTCGCCGAAGACGGGTGACGTCGTGCGACTGCAGAAGATCTGGACGAAGAGCGTCTGGTACGGCCGGGTCCGCTGACCCGTCGGAGGGCGGCCGGAGCACCGGCCGCCCTCTCGGTCACCCCCGGCCGCTCCCTGGTCGCTCCCCGAGTGCCCCAGAACCCTCTTTCGCCCCCTCCTCGGCAGGCGTGACAAGGGCCCGGATGGTTACTCGTACAGCCATGGCCGACGAACGCATCAGCCCCGCTCGCAACGAGACGCCTCTCGAACGGGCCGACCGCAACTTCTCCGAGTTGCTGCAGGAGTTGCGGGTCACCCAGACGGGGGTGCAGATCCTCTTCGCGTTCCTGCTGACGCTGGCCTTCACCCCGCGCTTTCCGGACTTGAACTCGTTCCAGCGCGCCACGTACGTCACCACACTGCTGCTGGCGGTCCTCGCGGCGGCGCTCTTCACCGCCCCGGCCGCACTGCACCGCTCGCTGTTCCAGCAGAACGCCAAGCCCACGATCGTCCGGGTCTCGTCCCGGCTGGCCGGTGTCGGCCTGGGGGTGCTGATGCCGGCCTTCGCGGGGTCGGTGCTGCTCGTCGTGGACGTGACACTCGGCCGGGCCGCGGGCCTCACCGCCGGCGGTGGCACGCTCGTCGGCTGTCTCCTGCTGTGGGGCCTGCTCCCGAAGCTGGTGGGACGCTCCGTCCGCGGGAACCGCACGCCACCCGCACCGCGCCCCAGCGGGACGGCCCCCGCTCCCCAGGGGCGGGACTCCGTCAGGGCTCCTGCGGACCGCCTGCCCTGACCGGCTGCACGGGGACGGCCCACGGAAGCTCGATCGCCACCGTCTTGCCGCCCTCCCGCGTGGGTCTGACGCTCAGTCGCCCGCCACACTCGGCGGTCAGCCAGCGGATGATGACCATGCCACGCCCGTTGTCCTGCTGCACGGCGGCGGGCAGGCGTTTCGGGAAGCGCGGATGACTGTCGGTGACGCCGATGTGCAGCTGCTCGTCACGGTCGAGGACGAGGTCCACGGTGAACGTGGGTGACTGACCGAAGGTGTGCTGAACGGCGTTGGTGGCGAGTTCGGACACGATCAGGCGCACGGTGTCCGCGATGTCCGTGTCGCTCGGCAGGCCCCATTCGGCCAGCACGGTGGCGACGTATCTCCGGGCCGCGGACACCGAGGCGGGATCGCTCGGCAGAGTGACGGATGCTTCCTGGTGATCTGCCATGGCGGTGCGTCCCTTTCCCACGGGACCGATGTCCGACTGGGAGCGGATGATTCGAGTACGGTCCCGGACTGGTGCTTCGCGCCAGACTGCCACTACCTGGGCCGTCACGGGTGGCGATCCACCAAGATGTGCATATATCTGTCGCTCGATGCGGTGAACTCTCCGACGGCCGACCGTATGCGAGGGGACCCACGGGCCATCCTCTACCGTCACCCGACTTCGCGCGCCGGGCGGAAGGAGACACCCATGCAATACGGTCCGGCGGTGCGCCGCCGCAAGCTCGGCGCCGAGTTGCGCCTCCTGCGTACCCGCGTCGGCGTCACCAGCATCGAGGCCGCCCGTCTCGTGGGCTGGCACCAGTCGAAGGTGAGCCGCATCGAGACGGGCGCCAGCGGGGTGAAACCCGCGGACGTCCACCGACTGCTGGACGCCTACGCGGTCGACGACAAGGAGTTACGCGAACTGCTGATGGCGCTGGCGGGCTCCGAGGACGGGGGCGGACGGCACAACTGGTGGCACGCGTACCGAGGGGTGCTGCCGCCGACATACCGGGACTTCATCAGCCTGGAGTCGCAGGCGAGCGGGATGCGCACCCTGGAGACCTCGGTCGTGCCGGGCCTGCTGCAGATCCCCGAGTACGCCAGGGCGGTGACGCGGGCGGCGGTGGAGGGGCTGGAAGACGACAAACTCGACGCGCTCGTGGAAGTGCGGCTCGCACGGCAGGACGTTCTGCGCGGACGTCCCCCGATGGAGCTGAGCGCCGTACTCGACGAGGGCGTTCTGCGGCGCGAGGTCGGCGGACCCGAGGTCATGGCCCGTCAGCTGGAGCGGTTGGTCGAGGCGGCGCGTCTGCCTCAAGTGAGGCTGCAGGTGCTGCCGTTCACTGCGGGGGCACACATCGGCATCACCGGTCCTTTCGTAATCTTCTCATTTCGGAGCACATCCGATCTGGACGTGGTTGTTCTGGACCACTTGACGAGTAGCCTCTACCTCGAGCGGAAAGAAGACCTCATGGCTTATGTCGAGGCCTTCAACACCCTTCAGATCCACGCCCTTTCGCCCGAGGACTCGTTGGATTACATCGCCGGACTGGCTCAGGGCTAGCTTCCGGCGCGTAAGGAGGCACCATGTCAGCTCTGCCTCGGAACGTACCCACCAGTACCGCACTACGCGGTGTGCGGTGGCTGCGCAGCAGCCGCAGCACGGGAATGAACAACTGTGTGGAAACGGCCCGTCCCGGGTCCGGCCGACTGGCCGGACTGGTGGCCGTGCGCGACTCGAAGAACACGGCGGGGCCCGCCCTGCTGTTCACCCCTGAGGCATGGGAGGGATTCGTCACCACGCTCCGGTGAGCACCACGGACCGCACCACCGGTTCCGCTTCTGGCGACGCACGGCCGCGACGCCGACTCACGGTCGCGTATCGCCGATGATTCCCACGGCTCGGTCGATCTGTCCCTCGGTGAGATCCGCCCGGGCGGTCAACCGCAGCCTCGAGATGCCGTCGGGCACGGACGGCGGGCGGAAACAGCCGACGGCGAGACCCGCCGCCCGGCAGTCCGCCGCCCACCGCACCGCCTGATCCGGAGACGGCGCTCGTACGGACACCACGGCGGCGTCGGGCCGCACCGCTTCATGGCCCGACGCCGTCAGCCGTGCGTGCAGCGCCCGCGCCACCTCACGGGCCCGGGCGGCCCGCTCCGGCTCACGGCGCAGCAGTCTGAGCGCGGCGAGCGCGGCGCCCGTCGCCGCGGGGGCGAGCCCCGTGTCGAAGATGAACGTCCGGGCCGCGTTGACCAGGTGGTCGATGACCTTCGCCGGTCCGAGGACGGCACCGCCCTGGCTGCCCAGCGACTTCGACAGGGTGACCGTCACGACGACATCAGGGGCGCCCGCAAGCCCAGCCGCGTACGGCGCGCCCCGGCCGCCGTCGCCGAGGACACCGAGCCCGTGGGCGTCGTCCACGACGAGCCCGGCGCCGTACGCGCGGCACGCGGCGGCCAGTCCGGCCAGCGGGGCGGCGTCGCCGTCCACCGAGAACACCGTGTCGGAGACCGCGATCGCGGGCCCCTTGGCCGTGCCGAGGGCCTTGCGGACCGCGTCCGGGTCGGCGTGCTCGACGACCTGCGTGGTCCCGCGGGCCAGCCGGCAGCCGTCGATCAGGGAGGCGTGGTTGCCCGCGTCCGACACGACCAGCGAGCCGTGCGGGGCGAGCGCGGTGACGGCGGCGAGGTTGGCGGCGTAGCCGGAGGAGAAGACGAGGGCGGCCTCGAAGCCGCAGAAGGCGGCCAGTTCGCGCTCCAGCTCGCCGTGGAGTTCGGTGGTGCCGGTGACGAGCCGGGAGCCGGTCGCCCCGCCGCCCCAGGTGCGTGCCGCCTCGGCCGCGCCCTCGATGATCTCGGGGTGGTGGGCCAGCCCCAGGTAGTCGTTGCTCGCGAGGTCGAGCAGGGGCGAATCGGCGGGGCGGGGGCGCAGGGTCCGTACGAGCCCGGCGCGGCGGCGCGCCGACGCCTGCTCGTCGATCCAGCCGAACGCCATGAGTCCTCCGGGGGTCGCGTGGGCAGCCCTCGGTGCCGGTGCTGTCATCGGGCAGCGCGGCAGGGGCTTTTGTAGGCAGTGCACAGACACTAACGGGACGGCCGGTCGCCCACGATGTGGCGATACCCACACGTCGATCCGACTCTGTTGTCCGAAGTCTCCTTGGCCGGGAGCGGTCCGGTAGGACAGGATCGGCTCTCATGGACCTGCTGAACACGCTGGTGGACAAGGGGCTCCGGCGCGAGCCGCTGAGCCGTGCCGAGGCGCTCGCCGTCCTCGGCACCTCCGACGACGACCTGCTCGACGTGGTGGCCGCGGCCGGAAAGGTGCGCAGGCACTGGTTCGGGCGACGGGTGAAACTGAACTATCTCGTCAACCTGAAGTCCGGGCTGTGTCCCGAGGACTGCTCGTACTGCTCCCAGCGGCTCGGCTCGACGGCCGGGATCCTCAAGTACACCTGGCTGAAGCCCGACGAGGCCTCGAAGGCCGCCGCGGCCGGTCTCGCCGGCGGTGCCAAGCGGGTGTGTCTGGTGGCGTCCGGGCGCGGCCCGACGGACCGTGACGTCGACCGGGTCGCGGGCACCATCAAGGCCATCAAGGAGGAGAACGAGGGCGTCGAGGTGTGCGCCTGTCTGGGGCTGCTCTCCGACGGTCAGGCCGAACGGCTGCGCGAGGCGGGCGCGGACGCCTACAACCACAATCTCAACACGTCGGAGTCGACGTACGGGGAGATCACGACCACCCACACGTACGCCGATCGGGTGGACACCGTGCAGAAGGCGCACGCGGCGGGTCTGTCGGCGTGCTCCGGTCTGATCGCGGGCATGGGCGAGACGGACGAGGACCTCGTCGACGTCGTCTTCTCGCTGCGTGAACTGGACCCGGACTCGGTGCCGGTCAACTTCCTGATCCCGTTCGAGGGCACCCCGCTGGCCAAGGAGTGGAACCTCACGCCCCAGCGGTGCCTGCGGATCCTCGCCATGGTGCGGTTCGTCTGCCCGGACGTCGAGGTGCGCATCGCCGGCGGCCGCGAGGTGCATCTGCGGACGATGCAGCCACTCGCGCTGCACCTGGCCAACTCGATCTTCCTCGGGGACTACCTCACCAGCGAGGGCCAGGCCGGCAAGGCCGACCTGGAGATGATCGCGGACGCCGGGTTCGAGGTGGAGGGGGCCGACCAGGTCACGCTGCCGGAGCACCGGGCGTCCGCGGGCGGCTGCGGGTCCCACGAGAGCGCCGGGTGCGGTGCCCACGAGGGCGGCGGCTGCGGGTCCCACGAAAGCGGTGGCGGGTGCGGGTCGCACGAGGGGGGCGGCGTCTGCGGTTCCGCGGCTTCCACGGCCACCTCCTCCTCCACGGCGGCCCCGCAGGCGGGCGAGGCCCGGACGGACCTGGTCGCCGTGCGGCGTCGAGGTGCCGGAACGGATCTCGCGCCCAATGCCTGAGGCGCCCGACCCGAGCGTGGCCGAGTTGCTGGACCTCGACCGGCGGCATGTGTGGCATCCGTACGGTCCGATGCCGGGCCGGGCCGAGCCGCTCGTCGTGGAGTCGGCGAGCGGGGTCCGGCTGCGGCTCGCCGACGGCTCGGGCGAACTCGTCGACGGCATGTCGTCCTGGTGGTCGGCCATCCACGGCTACAACCACCCGGTGCTCAACGAGGCCGCGCGCGAGCAGCTCGGCCGGATGAGCCATGTCATGTTCGGCGGGCTCACCCACGAGCCCGCCGTGCGGCTGGCGAAGCGCCTTGTCGACATGTCACCCGACGGTCTGGAGCATGTGTTCCTCGCCGACTCGGGTTCGGTGTCGGTCGAGGTCGCCGTCAAGATGTGCCTGCAGTACTGGCGCTCGCTCGGCCGCCCCGGCAAGCAGCGCCTGCTCACCTGGCGCGGCGGCTACCACGGCGACACATGGCAGCCCATGTCGGTGTGCGACCCCGACGGCGGGATGCACGAGCTGTGGCAGGGCGTGCTGCCGCGGCAGGTGTTCGTCGAGGCGCCGCCGGCGGAGTACGACGAGGCGTACGCGGAGCGGTTGCGCTCGGCGGTCGAGCGGCACGCCGACGAACTGGCCGCCGTGGTCGTGGAGCCGGTGGTGCAGGGCGCGGGCGGGATGCGGTTCCACTCCCCCGCGTATCTGCGGGTGCTGCGCGAGGCGTGCGACGCGCACGACGTGCTGCTGGTGTTCGACGAGATCGCGACCGGGTTCGGCCGGACGGGCGCGCTGTTCGCGGCGGAGCACGCGGCGGTGACGCCGGATGTGATGTGCGTGGGCAAGGCGCTGACCGGCGGTTATCTGACGATGGCGGCGACGCTGTGCACGGCGCGGGTGGCCGACGGGATCTCGCGGGGCGAGGTGCCCGTCCTCGCCCACGGGCCGACGTTCATGGGCAATCCGCTGGCCGCGTCCGTGGCGCTCGCCTCGATCGAGCTGCTGCTGGGGCAGGACTGGCTCGCGGAGGTCCGGCGGATCGAGGCGGGACTGCGGGAAGGGCTGGCTCCGGCGCTCGACGTGCCGGGGGTGAAGGACGTCCGGGTCCTCGGCGCCATCGGTGTCGTCCAGCTCGACCACGAGGTGGACATGAGGGCGGCGACGGCGGCCGCGGTGCGCGAGGGCGTGTGGCTGCGGCCGTTCCGCGACCTCGTCTACACGATGCCGCCGTACGTCACCGGTGACGAGGACGTGGCACGGATCGCGCGCGCGGTGTGCGCGGCGGCAGGGGAGGGATGACATGGCGATCCTGGTGGTGACGGGGACGGGCACCGAGGTCGGCAAGACGGTCGCCACGGCGACCGTCGCCGCGGTGGCGGCGGCCGCCGGCCGGTCCGTGGCGGTGCTCAAGCCCGCGCAGACCGGGGTACGGCCGGACGAGCGCGGCGACGCGGACGAGGTGGTGCGGCTCGCCGGGGACGCCGTCGCCGCGCACGAACTCGCCCGCTACCCGGAGCCGCTGGCTCCCGCGACGGCCGCCCGGCGGTCCGGGCTGGCCCCGGTCCACCCCGAGGACGTCGCCGAGGCGGCGGCGAAGCTGGAGACCGACCACGACCTGGTCCTGGTCGAGGGCGCGGGCGGTCTCCTCGTCCGCCTCGACGAGGCGGGCGGCACGCTGGCGGACACGGCGCGGCTGCTGGGCGCGCCGGTGCTGCTGGTGGCCTCGGCCGGGCTGGGCACGCTCAACACGACCGAGCTGACGGCCCGCGAACTCGCGGTGCGGGAGGTGCGGCTGACGGGCGTCGTCATCGGCAGCTGGCCCAAGGCCCCGGATCTGGCGTCCCGTTGCAACGTGGCGGACCTGCCGGTGGTGGCGGGAGCGCCGCTGCTGGGGGCGGTGCCGGAGGGCGCGGGCGCGCTGGAGCCGGCCGAGTTCCGGGCGCGGGCGGGCGATTGGCTGGCGCCGGCGCTGGGCGGCACGTGGGACGCGGCGGCCTTCGCGGCGCGGGAGACGGCGTAGCGGAGGGCGCGTCGTGGGAGGCCGTGTAGCGGTCGGCCCTCCTGACAAGGCCCCCGGCACCGTGGGCTGTGCCCACCCGTTCCGCCCTGCGGAACGACTGCCCACAGCGGTGACAGCACAAGTGCCGGGGGCCGCAGGGCGGGTTGTCGGCTGCCGGGGCCGGGTGCCGAGCGCCCGGCCTGCGTGGTGTCGGCTGCCGGGCCGGGTGCCGACCGCCCGCCGCCGCACCGCGCCCGCCGGGCTCAGCCCGCCGTTTCTCCCAGCAGGCGGACCAGTTCGATGCGGGATCTGATGCCCAGGCGGGCGAAGACGCCGCGGAGGTGGTGGTCGATCGTGCGGGGGCTCAGGAGGAGGCGGGCGGCGATCTCCCGGTTCGTGGCGCCGTCCGCGGCCATGCGGGCGATGGTCAGTTGCTGGGCCGTGAGCCGGCCGGTGAGGTCGTCGGGGCCCGGCGCGGAGGGGGCGCGTTCACCGAGGGCGCGGAGTTCGGCGCGGGCCTGGTCGGCGCAGTGGGGCGAGCCGAAGTGGTCGAAGGCCTCCAGCGCGCTGTGCAGCCGGTCGCGGGCCTCGGTGCGGTTGCGGAGCCGCCGCAGCGCGCTGCCGAACAGCAGTTCCGTGCGGGCCCGTTCGAAGTCACGGGTGCCGGAGGCGTGCAGATCGAGCGCGGCGCGGTAGTGCTCCACGGCCTCCTCACCCGTCGCGAGCAGCGCCCGGCAGCGGGCGCTGAGGGCGAGGTCGTCGGCGCTGCGGACGGTGCGGGCCCAGTGGTCGTAGTCGGCGTGCGCGGCGCGGGCCACGCGGGTGTCGCCGGTGCGGACGGCGGCCTCGACGTAGTGCGGGGTGGCGAGGTGACGGATGGCCCGGTGCCCGTGCCCGGGGCCGAACCCGGCGAGTGCGCGCAGGCGGGCCGCCGAGGCGGCGTAGCGGCCTGTGGCGAGGTCGAGGAAGGCGAGGGCGTACATGGCGAGCGCCGCCGGGAGTCCGAGGCCCCGTTCCAGCGCGTGGGCGCGGGCGGACTCGGCGCGCTCCCGGCACACCTGCTCGTCCCCGGTGACGGCCGCGAACATCGCGAGGGCGGCCTGGAGATGGCAGGCCCCGTTGTCCTGCCCGGTGGCGTACGCCTGCCGCAGGGCCTCCACGGCGGCGGCCTCGGCGGCCCTGGGGCGCCCGGTCCAGAACTCGGCGTACGCCCGGAACTCCATGGCCTGCGGCACGGTCACCGTCTCGCCCCTGGCGCGGGCTGAGGCGGCGGCGCGGGCGGTGGCGGTGAACGCGCGGGTGTGGTCGCCGAGGAGCAGGGCGGCGATCCCTGCGTGGATCAGCCCGGTGGGGTCACCGCCGGGGCCGCAGCGGCCCGCCGCGGCTTCGAGGACGTCGCGGGCGTCGTCGTAGCGCCCCTCGAACGCGGCGGCCAGCGCGCCGAGGGTGCTCGGCGGCAGGATGCCGAGCCGGTCGGCGACGGCGGCGGCCTCCCGGCAGCGGCGCAGGTCCCCGGTGTAGATGGCGGCCTCGGTGGCTCGTGCCAACAGATGGGCGGCCGTGTCCGGGTCGTGGCCGCCGCCGTGCCGGACCGTGGCGGTGAGCAGGGCGTCGAAGGCCTCGGAGGCGTTGCCTGAGCGGAGGGCGAGGAGCCCGGCGAGGGCGTCGTCGTCGGTGGCGGCGACGAGCCGGCGGGCCCGGTCGCCGTCGCCCGACTGCCAGGCCTCCGCCGCCGCCCGCGCGAGCAGGGGCATGCGTTCGGCGGGGTCGGGGGTGAGGCCGGCGGCGCGTTCGGCGAGGGCGGAGGCCAGCGCGGGCTCCCCGATGGCACGTGCCACCTTCGCCGCGAGGCGGAGTTCGGCGGCGAGCCGGCGGCTCGGGCCGAGTGCGGAGGCGGCCCGGTGCCAGGAGCGTCTGGGTCTCTCGCCCTCGCCGCTGAGGACTCCGGCGAGCAGGCGGTGGGCCGCGCGGCGGTCGGCCGTGGAGGCGGACTCGTAGACGGCGATACGGGTCCAGGCGTCCCGGAAGACGACGCCCTGGGCCGTGGCGTCCGCGATGCCCGCCGCCTCGGCCCCGTCGAGGGGCCGGGTGTCGAGTCCGGCGGCCGTGACGGCCCGCTCGTAGGCGTGGGTCGGGATCGGGTACTGGTCGGCCGCGGCGAGGAGCAGCAGGAAGCGGGTGTCGTCGGGCAGGGCCCGTACGTCCCGCCGGTGGGCCCGCAGCAGCGCGGGGGCGAGCGCGAACGGCTCGGCGGGCAGCGGGTCGAGCCCGATGGCCTGGCGCGGGGTCAGGGCGGCGGCGAGTTCGGCGGCGGCGCGCGGATCACCGTGGGCGGCGTGCAGCAGACGTACGCGCACGCCTTCGGACAGCGCGGGCACGCCACGCTCGGCAGCATGGGACACGGACGGATCGGCGGCGCCCCGGCCGGACGCGGCCGAGTCGGCGCCCCCCTGGCCTGGCGCGGACGGGCCGCCTCGGGGTGGCGCGGGCACGCCTTCGGGTGGCGTCGGCGGGGCGGCCGATGCCGTGTTCGGGCTCGGCCGCGCGGTCCTGGGGGGCGGTGGCGAGCGATGCGGAAGTCGTGGGGGGTTCACCGGAGTCACCACACCCATCACGTTACTTGCGAGTTAACCGACCAGTAAAGACCGGCGATTTCACCGATGCGGCGCGCGTAGACCCCGCTGACACTCCTGACGAACCCCACCCGTTTCAGGAGGCTCCATGCATCGCCGCATGCGCCGTATCGCCACGGCCCTCGCGACCGTGACCAGCACGCTCCTGCTGTCCCTGACCTTCTCCGCGACCCCCGCCCGGGCCGCGACCCACACCCCGGTCGTCTTCGTACACGGTCTGAGCAGTTCGTCCAGCAGCTGGGACGACTGGATCGCGTACTTCAAGGCGGACGGTTACACCGCCTCGGAGCTGCACTCCTGGTCGTACGACTGGGGCCAGTCGAACGCCACGACGGCGGCGCAGCTGAAGACGAAGATCCAGAGCGTGCTCGCCTCGACGGGTGCCTCCAAGGTCGACGTGGTCGTCCACTCGATGGGCGCGCTCAGCTCCCGCTACTACCTGAAGAACCTCGGCGGGACGGCGTACGTCGACGACTTCGTCTCCACGGCCGGCGTCAACCACGGGACGACCGTGGCGGGTTGGTGCCGCTGGCTGTACACCTCGTGTGGCGAGATGTACACCGGCAGCTCGTTCCTGACCTCGCTCAACTCCGGTGACGAGACGCCGGGCAGTGTGTCGTACGCCAGCTACTGGTCGAACTGCGACGACGCGCTCACCCCGGACACCACCGCGATCCTGAACGGAGCCACCAACGTCGAGGTCGGCTGTGTCTCGCACAACGAGATGAACAACGACCACGGCGTCTACGAGCAGGTGCGGAACTTCATCGCCTGACCTCCCGGCACCTCGGGAACACCGCCCGCCGTACGACCGACGCCCGTCGCGCGACCTCCTCCCCAGGGCCGCGCGGCGGGCGCCGTCGTGTCCGCCTCTCGGCGCCGGACGGGTGAGCCGGTCCCCGACGGGGGACAATCCGGGTATCTGTCGTCCTCCTCGGGAGGTCCGTCATGGTCCGTGTCGGCAAGGACGCCGTGCGCCATCCTCTGTTCGCCCGGTTCTACGCCCGGCTGAGCGTGTCGGCGGAGCCGATGGTCGGCCCGTTGCGCGACGAGCTGCTCGCCGGGCTCTCGGGACGGGTCATCGAGATCGGCGCCGGCAACGGCCTCAACTTCGCGCACTACCCGCGTACGGTCGCGGAGGTCGTGGCGATCGAACCGGAGCGCTCCCTGCGGAAGTTGGCCCTGGAGGCGGCCCTGCGCGCCGATGTGCCGGTGGATGTCGTGCCGGGCGCGGCGGAGGCCCTGCCGGTCAAGAGCGAGGCGTTCGACGCGGCCGTGGTGTCGTTGGTGCTGTGCAGCGTGCGGGATGTGGAGCGTGCGCTGCGGGAGATCCGGCGGGTGCTGCGTCCCGGCGGTGAGCTGCGGTTCTTCGAGCACGGCGGGGGAGGCGGCCGGGTGATGCGCACGACCCGGCGGGCGCTGGACCACACGGTGTGGCCCCTGTTGTTCGGCGGCTGCCATGTGTCCCGCGACCCGGTGGGCGCGATCGGGGCCGCGGCGTTCGAGATCGAGTCGGTCAAGGAGCTGTCCCTACCGCCGCGGGGCCCGCGCCTTCCCAGCTCGCACCACGTACTGGGCCGGGCCCGACGCTCCGGCCCGGACGAGGAGGTCGCGGAGTAGGGCCGCCTGACGTATCTGCCCGGCGTCGAGGCGCCGGGCGGTCGTCGTTCACCGGCTCCACTGGCGCAGTTCCTGGGCGATGTCCTGCACCGTGGCCTCGCCACTCTTGACGAGTCTGGCCAGTTCGCGCACCTGCTCGGCGGAGGTGACGACCTTGACGCCGCTGGCGACGAGGTAGCCGTAGGCGACGGCGGAGGCGAACAGCGCGTTGGAGCGCTCCAGGGCCGGGACGTGCATCAGGAGTTGCAGGAGGGAGGCGGCGCGGGCGTGCGGAGTGTCGTAGACGGGGACGTCGAAGATCTGCGCGTCGTGCCGGGCGACGGCCGCGACGAGGGCGCCCCAGTCGCTGACCTGGGGATCTCCGGGCGTCTTCTGTTCGGCGACCATCAGCAGCCAGGCGAGGTCGATTCTGAGCTGGCTCAAGGGATCAGTGACGTCCCTCGCGCCCGCCCCCGGGTTCCCCCGCCGTCTTCGATGTCGTCCGGGTGGGGGCGCCGTCGAACTCCTCGGCGAAGACCGCCTCGTACTGCTTCATGAAGTCGGCCGCGGACTCGACGAAGGTGTGGCCCACCTCGCCCGTGTCCTGTCTGACCAGCTCCTCGATGTACCGGTTGACACTCATCCCGCGCTCCAGGGCTCGCTCCCGGGCGGCTCGCGCCGTGTCCTCGTCCACCCGTACGTTCAGCTGGGTCTTGGCCATGCCTCGACGCTAGCGCCGGAGTGCTAGCACGGCAAGGGCCCCGTGCCCACCGGGCACGCCTCCCCGTCGGGAGCGCTGGCCGCCGCGCCCCTAGGGGCGTGACACTCATGCCCCTTACACCGACATCCGGTGCCCGACCTGCGACGGAGGCCGCCTCGGACTTCGGGGGGATATCCGCTGTGGACTGGATCACATTAGGCTCGTCCGAGAACGCCCGGAATGCGAACTCGTTCGAGCAGGGAGGCCGTTTTGTCCACTGCTGCCGCTGAGCACTCCCTCGGCCGCGCGGAAGCCGACGGTGTCGCCGCCCGCGCCCGGGGCCTGACGAAGGCGTACGGCTCGGGCGAGACGGCGGTGCTCGCCCTCGACTCGGTCGACGTGGACATCACGCGCGGCCGCTTCACTGCGGTGATGGGCCCCTCAGGCTCGGGAAAGTCCACACTGATGCACTGTCTGGCCGGGCTCGACACCGTGTCGGCCGGGCAGGTGTGGCTCGGGGACACCGAGATCACCGGGCTCAAGGACCGTGAGCTGACCCGGCTGCGCCGGGACCGCATCGGCTTCATGTTCCAGTCGTTCAATCTGATCCCGACGTTGAACGCGGCCGAGAACATCACCCTGCCGATGGACATCGCGGGCCGGAAACCCGACGAGAAGTGGCTGGACCAGGTCATCGACACGCTCGGACTGCGCAACCGGCTGGGGCACCGGCCGTCCCAGCTGTCCGGCGGCCAGCAGCAGCGGGTCGCCTGCGCCCGCGCCCTCGCATCCCGGCCCGAGCTGATCTTCGCGGACGAGCCCACCGGCAACCTCGACTCGCGGGCCGGACTGGAGGTGCTGGGCTTCCTGCGCGAGGCCGTCGACCAGCTGGGCCAGACCGTCGTCATGGTCACCCACGACCCCGGCGCCGCCGCCCACTCCGACCTGGTGCTCTATCTCGCCGACGGACGGATCGTGGACCGGATGGAGCACCCCACGGCCGAGGCGGTCCTCGAACGCATGCGCCTGTTCAGCGGGAGCGGCGCCCAGCCCTCCGGGCTCGACCCG
This sequence comes from Streptomyces torulosus, assembly GCF_001419765.1. Classification (GTDB taxonomy): domain Bacteria; phylum Actinomycetota; class Actinomycetes; order Streptomycetales; family Streptomycetaceae; genus Streptomyces; species Streptomyces torulosus. The sequence continues at coordinate 27,084 of NZ_LIRK01000251.1, read as the reverse complement.
CGCGCCACGACCGACGGGGAGGGCGCCCCCGCCGACGCGCGCACCACCGGGACCACCGACCTCGACAAGGACTGAGACCGTGCTGAAGGCGACCCTCAGGAGTTTCCTGGCGCACAAGGGGCGGCTGGTGCTCTCGGCGCTGGCCGTCGTCCTGTCCGTGGCGTTCGTCGCGGGCAGTCTGATCTTCTCGGACACGGTCACCCGTACCTTCGACCGTCTCTTCGCGTCCACCTCGGCCGATGTCACCGTCGGCCCGAAGGACGACGATCTGGAGGGGCAGATGCCGTCCGGGGCCGTGGACACCGTGCCCGCCTCGCTCGCCGAGCGGGTCGCGAAGGTCGACGGCGTCGCGGACACCCATGTCGACGCGGCCGTGGAGAACATCACCGTCGTCGACCGGGACAACGAGTCGGTGGGCCCGACGACCGGCGCCCCCACCATCGCGACCGACTGGTACCCCACCGACCGCAGCCCCGTGGAGCTGACCAGCGGGCACGCGCCCAAGGGCCCCGGTCAGGCGCTGCTGGACGCCGACACCGCGAAGAAGAAGGACGTGGCGATCGGTGACACGCTCACCGTGCTCGCCGCACCCGGCTCCTTCAAGGTGAGGATCGTCGGCATCGCCACCTTCACCACCACCAACCCCGGCGCCGCGCTGGTCTTCCTCGACACCCCGACCGCGCAGACCCGGCTGCTGGGCGACCCGGACGCCGCCACGAGCATCTCGGTGACCGCTGCCCCCGGTGTCGGCGACGCCCAGCTGAAGGAACGGATCGCCGCCGCGCTCGGGCCGGGCACCTACGAGTACCAGACCGCCGACGAGCAGGCCGATTCGGCGGCCGCCTCGCTGGGCGGGTTCCTCGACGTCATCAAGTACGTGATGCTGGGCTTCGCGGGCATCGCGACGCTCGTCGGGGTGTTCCTCATCGTCAACACCTTCTCGATGCTCATCGCCCAGCGCACCCGTGAGCTGGGCCTGCTGCGCGCCCTCGGCGCCGACCAGCGACAGGTGCGCCGGTCCGTGCTCACCGAGGCGGCGCTCCTCGGCCTGGTCGGGTCGACGCTCGGCCTCGCCGCGGGCATCGGGCTGGCCTTCGGGCTGATCGAGCTCATGGGCGCGTTCGGGATGAACCTCAAGTCCACCGAGATGGTGGTCGGCGTGGGGACGCCGATCGCGGCGTACGTCGTCGGGCTCGGGGTGACCTTCGTCGCGGCGTACCTGCCGGCGCGGCGCGCGGCGGCCGTGTCGCCCATGGCGGCGCTCACGGACGCCGAGATCGCCGGGGTGGGCCGGCCGCTGCGGACGCGGGCGTTGGTCGGCGCGGTCGTCGGCGCGGCCGGCGCCGCCGCGCTCGTCGGGTGCGCGGTGTCGTCGGACACCGGCTCGGCGGCCTCGCTCCTCGGCCTCGGCGTCGTCCTCACCCTGATCGCGACCGTCATCGCGGGCCCGCTCCTGGTACGGCCCGTGATCCGGGTCCTCGGCGGCGCGTTCCCCGCGCTGTTCGGCTCCGTCGGCCGGATGAGCCAGCGCAACGCGCTGCGCAACCCGCGCCGTACGGGAGCGACGGCCGCCGCGCTGATGGTGGGACTCGCGCTGGTCGCCGGGATGTCCGTGGCGAGCGCGTCGATGACCAAGTCGTTCGACAACGAGATCGACAAGACGCTGGGCGCGGACTTCGTCGTCCAGAACCAGAACTTCCTGCCGTTCCCCCAGGAGGTCACCGACAAGGTCCGCGACACGGAGGGCGCCGGCCTCGTCGTACGGCAGCGGTTCGCGCCCGTCGCCGTGCGGCTGCCGGACGGCGAGCGGATCGAGACCACGGCCGCCGCCTACGACCCCCGGCTCGACGAGGTCGCGAACGTCACCTACGCCGAGGGCGACAGCGCCGCCGCGCTCGCCGACGGCGCCCTCGGCATGGACGTGGACTTCGCCCGCGAGCACGACGTGACGATCGGCGACACGGTCCCGGTGCGGTTCCCGGGCGGGAAGGACGCCGAGCTGAAGGTCGCCGCGCTCACCGACCAGGACACCGCCGACGGCTTCGGGATGCAGGGCGGCCTCTTCTTCGGGACGGGCACCGTCGAGCGGTACGTGCCCGACGGTCAGGACTCGGCGCTGTACGTGAACGCCGCCTCCGGGGTCGGCGCCGACGAACTGCGCGCGAACCTGGAGCGGACGCTGGACGCGTACCCCCAGGTGCAAGTGCGGGACCAGGCCGACTACAAGGAACTGGTCCGCGGCCAGATCGCCGTGCTGCTGTACCTGGTGTACGCGCTGCTCGGCCTCGCGATCGTGATCGCCGTGCTCGGCGTGGTGAACACCCTCGCCCTGTCGGTGGTCGAGCGCACCCGGGAGATCGGGCTGCTGCGCGCGATCGGCCTGGGCCGGCGGCAGCTGCGGCGGATGATCCGGCTGGAGTCGGTGGTGATCGCCGTGTTCGGCGCGGTCCTCGGGCTGGCGCTGGGGCTGGTGTGGGGGGTGTGCGTGCAGCAGGTGCTGGCGCTCCAGGGCATGAAGGCGCTGGCGATCCCGTGGGGCACGGTCGTCGCCGTGGTGATCGGCTCGGCGGTGGTCGGTGTGGTGGCCGCCCTGCTGCCGGCGCTGCGGGCGTCGCGGATGAATGTGCTGGCGGCGATCGCGCACGAGTGACCGTCCGGCGGGGCCGTGGGCCGGGCGAGCTGATGCCGCGGGCCAAGCGTGCGGAGGCCCGCAGACCGGGCGTGCTGGCAGCGAGCGCGCCCGGGTGGTGTACTCGCCGGGAAACCCAGGCTCAAATCCCCTGTCGGTGAGGAGAGTTCATGCCGCGCCCGTTCCGTTTCGGAGTCAATCTGCTCAATCCGACCTCGGCCGAGGAGTGGCGCGCGAAGTGCCGCAGGGCCGAGCGGCTCGGCTACGACGTGATCCTGGTCCCCGACCATCTGGGCATGCCGGCCCCGTTCCCGGCACTGGTCGCCGCGGCGGAGGCGACCGAACGTCCGCGGGTCGGCACGTTCGTGCTCAACGCGGGCTTCTGGAACCCGGCGCTCCTCGCGCGCGAGGTGGCCACCACGGACGCGCTGACCGACGGTCGCCTGGAGCTGGGGCTCGGCACCGGGTACGTGCCGGCCGAGCACGAGAGGGCGGGCCTGCCGTGGGGGTCGCCGCGCGAGCGCGTCGACCATCTCGCCCGGACGATCGCGGAGTTACGGCGGCTCCTCGACTCGGAGGAGCACCAACCGCGCCCCGCGCAGCGGACCGTACCGCTGCTCGTCGGCGCCAACGGCGACCGGATGCTGCGGGTCACCGCCGAGCACGCGGACATCGCGGCGTTCACGGGCGCCCGGCCGGGGGCGGGCGGCACACTGGAGGCGCTCACGGCGGAGGAGTTGGACGAACGGGTCGGCCGGTACCACGAGTTCGCCGCCGGCCGGGAGGAGCCGGCCGAGCTCAATCTGCTGATCCAGATCGTGGAGTTCACCGAGGACCGCGGCGCCGCCGTGCGGCCGTGGCTCAGGCACATCCCGCATCTGAGCGAGGAGCAGGTCCTGCGGCTGCCGCTGGTCCTCGTGGGGACGCTGGACGAGATCGTCGAACAGGTACTGGCGCAACGGAAACGGTACGGCTTCACGTATCTCACGGTCCTGGAGCCGAACATGGAGGCGTTCGCCCGCGTCATCGAGGCGCTACGCGGCAGATGATGGGCAGGGGGACGGCGCGGCAGGTGAGCGGCAGGGGGACGGCGCGGCATCGGTGGTGCACACGGGGTGCGGGCCGGGGGCTTCGCCGCGTCGGTGCGGGTGCTGTCAGGCGGTCGTGTCGGCGGTGGTGCCGTGCCCTCGCCGGTGGCCCGTGCGGGGTGTGCGCTCGCCGCCCTCGGCCGCGGCACGTACCGCGGTGAGGGTGTAGGCCAGTGCGGCGGCGGCCACGACCGCGAGGAGGGCGAGGCCGAGGGCGTACGACTCGTACGCGCCGTACAAGGAGCCCATGACCAGCGGCGGGAGGAAGCCGCCGAGGCCGCCCGCGGCGCCGACGACGCCGGTGACCGAGCCGACCCGGGCCGCCGGGGTCATCAGGGCGACCAGGGCGAAGGTCGCCCCGCTGCCGGCGCCGAGCGCGGCCGCCATGGACAGGAAGGCGATGGTGCCCACGGGCGCGAGGGGGAGCGTGAAGGACTGCACGAGCGCCCCGGCGACGACCACGGTCAGCGAGCCGGCCAGCACTCGGACCGGGCCCAGACGGTCGGACAGCCAGCCGCCCATCGGGCGCATGGCCACCGCGAGGAGCACGAAGCCCGCCATGCGGTTGGCGGCGTCCGCCTGGGTGAGGCCGTAGCCGGTCTTGAGGTAGGTGGGCAGGTAGACGGAGAAGGCCACGTAGCCGCCGAACGCCACGGCGTAGAGCGCGGACGCCTGCCAGGTGATGGGCAGGCGGGCGGTGGTGGCCAGCCGGCGTCCGAGCGGCTCGGTCGGCACGGTGCGACCGGGGGCGTCGCGCAGCAGCAGTGCGGCGGCCACGGCGTACACGGCCAGGGCGGCCGCGGTGATCAGGAACGGCGTGGCCATGGTGTTCGCGTCGACCAGTTTCACGGTGGTCAGGGCACTGATGGCGGTGCCGCCCATACCGGCGCCGAAGACGCCGATGGCGAGCCCGCGCCGTGCGGGCGGGAACCAGGCGTTGACGAACGGCACGCCGACGGCGAACGCGGTGCCGCCGACGCCGAGGAAGAACCCGCCGACGAGGAGCGCGGCGAGCGAGGAGTGGCCGATCAGCCCGAGGGAGAGCACCGGCACGACGGTGGCCGCCGACACGATCGGGAACATGACCCGTCCGCCGAACCGGTCGGTCAGCGCGCCGACCGGGATCCGCCCCAGGGAGCCGACCACGACCGGGACCGCCACCAGCAGCGACTGCTCGAACGACGAGAGGTCGAGGCTCTCCTTGAAGCGGGGGCCGAGCGGGCTGAGCAGCGCCCACGCCCAGAAGTTCACCGCGAAACCCGCGGTGGCCAGGGCCAGCATCAGCCACGCCCGGCCGGACACCGGCGTGTCCGACGGTGAACCGCCGCTCTTCGACTTCAACGGCTGGACCATGTTGTCCGTCCCTTTCGTCTTCATGGTGGTATCGCGCCACCAGGGACCGCCCATGCGCCGCAGACCCCTCGCCTGCGGAACGGCGACCCGTGGCCACTGTCCGTGTCCGGGCCCGCCCGCGGCATGGGCCATGGGTCCCTGCCGATGGCCGGACGGCCCCGGGCCCGGCCCCGCCGTCCCCCACGTCCGGGACGCCGCCTTCGCGCCCGTGCCGGGGGTAGGGCCGATCGGCCCTACCCCCGGCAGGCGTCCGCGCGCACGATGAACTGATGTTCCACAACGACGCCTTTCGCGTGCTCGACGGGCAGGAGTGCCGGCGCCTGCTCGGCCGGGTGCCGGTCGGCCGTGTGGTCTACACCCGGCAGGCCCTGCCCGCGGTCCTCCCGGTCAACTTCACCCTGGACACGGACGGCTCCGTTCTGCTGTGCACCTCACGGGACTCCGACCTCGTCCGCGCCGTCGACGGGGTGGTCGTCGCCTTCGAGGCGGACGAGTTCGACGCCGCGACCCGGTCCGGCTGGAGCGTCGTCGTCACCGGGCGGGCCACTAAGGTGACCGATCCCGCCGAGCAGGCGCGGCTGTCGCAGGCCGGCCCCGCCTCCTGGATGCCCCTGCGGGACCCGGTGGTCGTACGCATCGCGTCGGAGATGATCACCGGACGCGAACTCACCGGGGCGGACGCCCCGTGGTGAGGCCGCGGTCATCCGCGGACGCTCGAGGCGTGGGGCCGCGATCCCCGGACGCGCGAGGCGTGGGGCCGCCGTCGGGGCCGTAGCCGAACCGGATCAGCAGCTGCGGGTGGCAGCGCCGTCTCGATCCCGCTGTGGCCGCCCGCAGGTCGGGCCACTCCATCGCCTGGTGCAGCATCGACGTCCGCACCCCGTGCCGGGTCGCCGTGAGCAGCACGCGCTGCAGCGCCTGCCCCGCCCGCAGCCAGTCCTCCCGCCGGTCCTGCGCCGTCCACAGCAGGGCCACCTGGGCGTGGCGTTCGAAGCGCAGGGCGGGCAGATCGAGGGTGGGCGGCCGGCCCATGAAGTCCCGTACGGGGATCCGCCCGGACGCGTCCCGCGGACCCAGGGTCGTCAGGGGGATGCCGTAGCAGGCGTCGTTACCCGGAGCGGTGATCCAGGTGCGCGCCTCGGCCGCGCGGGCCGGGTGGGTGGTGTTGCGGGCCTCCGCCACCTGCGTCAGGCGCAGCAGGCGGCGTGTCCCGATGATGTCGGGCACGGCCAGATGGGCGCCCTCGGCAAGGGCCGAGCCGATCATCTCGGCCACGATCCGCTCCGGTACCGGGCGGCCGGTGAACGGCATCCGGCTCGTGTGCCGCCGCTCGACCGCCTCGTACAACTCGCCGAGGGGCGGCCGGTCGTCCGCGGTGGGCCCGGCCAGTCGGACCCTGGCCAGCAGGTCCGGATCGTCCGCCGCGGGAAGCAGCCGGACGGCGGGCGCCCAGCCCAGGTGCGCGGCGGCCACCCGGAGGTTGAGGACGGCGGCCCCCACCGACAGGTGCTGGGCGCGCAGGTCCGGATCGGCCAGGGGCAGCCGCCGCCGGCGGTCGAATCGGACCTCGATCGACCGGCTCTCCGGGTCGAGGCCGAACCGCCAGGGCTGTGTGTTGTGGATCGACGGCGCCGCGACCGCCGCGGCCAGCAGCGTGTGCACGGCGGTGGCGTCGACTTCGCGAGTCTGCATCGCGGCTCCTTCGCAGAGGGGTCCTCCCGTCTCCCCCACCCTGCGCCGTGGACCGCCGGCCGGGGAGGGTTGGCCGGCCCCGGCCCGTGGGCCGTACGGCCTCATTCGGCGACCGGGTCGGCCCCGGCCCGCTCCCGCATGCCGGGTTCCGCGCGGTAGGTCGCGGTGGGGCGTGCTTCCGGCGGTGCGCGTGGATCTGGAGGGGCGGACATCTACGTCTTTCGGCGCGTTGTCGCAGGGGTCCGCACCCCAGGATGCTGGGCGGCACGGACGGGGCGGCCCGGCGCCGCCGGTCCACGGGTGTCCGGGACCACGACACGGGTGTCAGGACCCACGCGACACGGGTGTCCGGGTCCACGAGCGAGGGGGGACCGCTGTGGCGGCTGAATCCGGTCTGTACGTACTGGGGTTGACGGCGCAGGGGAAGGCGCATCTGACCGTGCGCAGGCCGGACGGGAGTTGGCGGGCCTTCGAGGAGGTGCCCCTGGTCGCCGGTGACACGGCCGCGCTCACCGCCGTCGCCGCGGGTGGCTTCACGGGTGACTCCTCGGACACGTTCTTCTCGTTCCACGCGTGTGCCGCCACGGCGGACGGCAGGCTGCTGCACGCGCGCACCGGCCCCGACGGCCTGCGGCCCCCGCTGGCCGACATCGAGCCGGTGGTCGGGGACCGCGGCGAGTACACGGCGCTCGCCGCGCTCAAGCGGCACGACTTCCCGGAAGGGCCGGGGCCCTTCACGGGTCTGTCCGTGCACGGAGTGACCGCGCAGGCCAGGGTGTTCCGGACGGACCGTGACGGCAAGGGGCAGTGGGGCCCGCTGGAGGAGCTGCCGGCGAGCACCGGGTACCAGGGCGGTGTGGTGGCCCTGGACATCGCGGCGTCCGCCTCGGCCACGGACAGCGCGTTCCACCTCGTCGCCGTGACGGGCAACGGCCGCCTGCTGCACACCTATACGAACGGCAGGGGCACCGACGTGCCGTTCTACGACGTGGAGGGGCCCGCCGGGGAGCGGGGCGACTTCCGGCGGGCCGCCTGCGCCGCTCCGGAGGGACACCCCGAGCAGCTGCACCTGTGCGGCGTCACCGCCGACGGCCGTCTGTGGCACGCCTTGCACGTCGGCGCCTTCTCCCTGCCCTTCCCGTTCCCCGGCCGGCGGCTGGAGTTGTGGACCCAGCTCGGCGATGTGGAGGGGCAGGCCGGGGAACGCGGCTCCGTCCGCCATGTCGCGTGCCGTACCGCCGGACAGGACCTGCATGTGTGCGCGGTGACAGCCGACGGCCGCCTGTGGCACGCGCTCCGCCGGGGCGGCGACGGAACCTGGACGTCCTTCGGTGACGTGGAGGGACAGGCAGGCGAACGGGGCCAGTTCGTCCAGGTGGCGCTCTCCGAAGCCTGACCATCGGCTCGACGCCGACCACGCCCGGGACGAACGGCCGGCGACGAGAGGGGCCGCACGCACCCGGCGTTCCGGCCCACAGGGTCCCGGCGCCGGGACCTTCGGGCCCTGTGGTGGCCGGGCGCATGGGGCCGGACGGTCGGTCGTCAGGGACCGCCGGCCCCGGGTGGGGGGCGTGGTGTGCCTCCTAGCGTTCCGGCCATGGAGAACGATCGGAACGGACGGCAGCGGGAGTCACGCGCCGGTGAGGGCTGGCCGCTGGCCGCCCGTCGGCTGCTGACGCGCCGTGAGGTGTCGGCTGACGGACGTGCCGTGTTCGGCACGGGCGACCCGCGGTGGGAGGGCTTCTACCGGGACCGATGGGCCCACGACCGGGTGGTGCGCTCGACGCACGGGGTGAACTGCACGGGTTCGTGCTCGTGGATGGTGTACGTCAAGGACGGCATCATCACCTGGGAGCACCAGGCCACCGACTACCCGTCGATCGGCGCCGACTGCCCCGAGTACGAGCCGCGAGGCTGCCCGCGCGGGGCGTCGTTCTCCTGGTACACGTACTCCCCCAGCCGGGTCCGCTACCCGTATGTGCGGGGCGCGCTGCTCAAGCTGTGGCGTGAGGCCCGCAAACGGCTCGGCGACCCGGTGGCGGCCTGGGCGGAGATCACGTCGGACCCGGCTAAGGCGCGTGCCTACAAGCGGGCCCGCGGCAAGGGCGGCCTGGTGCGCGCCGACTGGGACGAGGTGAGCGAGCTGGTCGCCGCCGCCCAGGTGCACACCGTCAAGACGTACGGCCCCGACCGGGTCGCGGGCTTCTCGCCCATCCCGGCGATGTCGATGGCGTCGTTCGCGGCGGGTGCGCGGTACCACTCGCTGATCGGCGGCACCCTGCTCTCCTTCTACGACTGGTACGCCGACCTCCCGATCGCCTCTCCGCAGGTCTTCGGCGACCAGACCGACGTGCCGGAGGCGGCCGACTGGTGGAACGCGGGCTATCTGATCATGTGGGGATCCAACATCCCCGTCACCCGCACGCCCGACGCGCACTTCCTCACCGAGACCCGCTACAACGGCACCAAGGTCGTCGCCGTCAGCCCCGACTACGCCGACAACGTCAAGCACGCCGACGAGTGGCTGGCCCCGCACCCGGGCACCGACGGGGCGCTGGCGATGGCCATGGGCCACGTCATCCTGCGCGAGTTCCTCGTGGACCGCGAAGTGCCGTACTTCCAGGACTACTTGAGAAGGTTCACCGACGCGCCGTTCCTGGTGACGCTGCGCGAGCACGACCAGGGGCTCGTCCCCGGCGGCTTCCTGACCGCGGCCGACCTCGGACAGGACTCGGAGCACGCCGGGTCCAAGACCGTCCTCCTCGACTCGGTCACCGGCGAGCCGGTCGTGCCGAACGGCTCGCTCGGCTTCCGCTGGGCGAAGGAGCAGCAGGGCCGCTGGAACCTCGAACTGGGCGACGTCGTACCGGCGTTGAGCCTGCTGGAGCAGGCCGGGGAGACGGCCGAGGTGGCGCTGCCCCGCTTCGACGAGGGTGCCACGGAGGGCGGCTCGGTCCTGGTGCGCGGTGTGCCGGTACGTCGGATCGGCGGGCGGCTCGTCACCACCGTGTTCGACCTGATGCTCGCCCAGTACGGGGTGCGGCGCCCCGGTCTGCCGGGCGGCTGGCCGTCGTCGTACGAGGACGCGTCCGAGCCGTACACGCCGGCCTGGCAGGAGACGATCACCTCCGTGCCGGCCGAGCAGGCGGCCCGAATCGCCCGGGAGTTCGCCCGCAACGCCGAGCGCACGGGCGGCCGGTCGATGATCGCGCTGGGCGCCGGCACCAACCACTGGTTCCACTCCGACACCATCTACCGCGCGTTCCTGGCGCTGACCACCATGACCGGCTGCCAGGGCGTCAACGGCGGCGGGTGGGCGCACTACGTCGGCCAGGAGAAGGTCCGCCCGGTCACCGGGCAGCAGCACCTGTCGTTCGCGTTCGACTGGCAGCGGCCCACCCGGCACATGGCGGGCACCTCGTACTGGTACCTGAACTCCGACCAGTGGCGGTACGAGGCGTTCGGGCCCGAGGAGCTGGCCTCGCCGCTCGGCGAGGGGCGGTTCCGGGGCAAGGGGTTCGCGGACTGTCTGGCGCAGGCCGTGCGGCTCGGCTGGACGCCCGGCCACCCCGGCTTCAACCGCAACCCGCTCGATCTGACCGACGAGGCGCGGGCCCGGGGGCGTGAGGTCGCCGACCACGTGGTGGACGAGCTGAAGGCGGGGCGGCTGCGGTTCGCCGCCGAGGACCCCGACGACCCGGCCAACTTCCCCCGGGTGCTGACCGTGTGGCGGGCCAACCTGCTGGGCTCCTCCGGCAAGGGCAACGAGTACTTCCTGCGGCACCTGCTGGGCACGGACGCCGCGGTCCGCTCCGAGGAGACCCCTCCCGAGGGACGCCCGAAGGACGTGGTGTGGCGGGAGGAGGCACCCGAGGGCAAGCTCGACCTGCTGGTCTGCATGGACTTCCGGATGACCTCCACCGGTCTGCTCGCCGACGTCGTCCTGCCGGCCGCGACCTGGTACGAGAAGGACGACCTGTCCAGCACGGACATGCACCCCTTCGTGCACGCGTTCACCCCGGCGATCGCCCCGCCCTGGCAGGCCCGTACCGACTACGACACCTTCCTGACGATCGCGGACCGGTTCAGCGAGCTGGCCGCCGAGCACCTGGGCACCCGTACCGACGTCCTGGCCGTGCCGCTGCTGCACGACACGCCCGACGAACTCGCCCAGCCGGGCGGAGCCGTGCGGGACTGGAAGCACGGCGAGTGCGAGCCGGTACCGGGCCGCACGATGCCGAAGCTCGCCGTCATCGAGCGCGACTACGCCGCGATCGCGCAGAAGATGCGTGCCGTCGGTCCGCTGCTGGACAGCCTGGGCACCACCACCAAGGGCGTCACCGTCCACCCTGACCAGGAGATCGAGGACCTCCGGCACCGCAACGGGACCGTCCGGGACGGCGTCGCCGCGGGACGGCCCTCCCTCGCCACGGCGAGCGACATGTGCGAGGCGATCCTCGCCCTGTCCGGCACCACCAACGGCCGCCTCGCCACCGAGGGGTTCCGCGCCCTGGAGCGGCAGACCGGCAGCAAGGGCCTGGTGGAACTGGCCGCCGAGCGGGAGGCCGAGCGGATCACCTTCGCGGACACGAGGGCCCAGCCGCGCTCCGTGATGACCTCCTACGAGTGGTCGGGCTCGGAGACCGGGGGCCGCCGCTACTCGCCCTTCGTCATCAACACCGAGCACCTCAAGCCCTGGCACACCCTCACCGGCCGCCAGCACTTCTTCGTCCAGCACGACTGGATCACCGAACTCGGCGAGCAACTTCCCGTCTACCGGCCGCCGTTGAACACGCCCGAGCACTACGGCGACGAGCACCTGAACGACGGCCGGGCGGAGGTCACGGTCCGCTATCTGACCCCGCACTCCAAGTGGTCCATCCACTCGAACTACCAGGACAACAAGTACATGCTCGACCTGTCCCGCGGCGGACCCACGGTCTGGATGTCCACCGCCGACGCCGGGAAGATCGGTGTGAAGGACAACGAGTGGATCGAGGCGTACAACCGCAACGGCGTCGTCGCCGCCCGGGCCGTGGTCACGCACCGCATGCCCGAGGGAACCGTGTACATGTACCACGCCCAGGACCGCACGGTGAACGTGCCGAGGACCGAGGTCAGCGGCAGGCGCGGCGGCATCCACAACTCGCTCACGCGGCTGCTGCTGAAGCCCACCCATCTCGCCGGCGGCTACGCCCAGTTCACCTACGCCTTCAACTACTACGGCCCGACCGGCAACCAGCGCGACGAGGTCACCGTCATCCGCCGGCGCTCGCAGGATGTGGAGTACTGACATGCCCCGTGGCGAAACCCCTGCCGGACCCCGTAGCGGAGCCGCTGTCGGACGGGTGATGGCTCAAGTGGCGATGGTGATGAACCTCGACAAGTGCATCGGCTGTCACACCTGCTCGGTCACCTGCAAGCAGACGTGGACCAACCGCACCGGCGTCGAGTACGCCTGGTTCAACAACGTCGAGACCAAGCCCGGCGTCGGTTACCCCCGCCGCTACGAGGACCAGGAGCAGTGGAAGGGCGGCTGGATGCTCGACAGGCGCGGACGCCTCGTCCTGCGCTCCGGCGGCCGGATCAAGCGCCTGCTGTCGCTGTTCTCCAACCCTGACCTGCCGTCCATCGAGGACTACTACGAGCCGGTCACCTACGACTACGACAACCTCGTCAGCGCCCCCGCCCAGAAGGACTTCCCCGTCGCCCGCCCACGATCGGTCCTCACCGGCAGGCCCACCGCCATCACGTGGGGGGCCAACTGGGAGGACGGTCTGGGCGGCGCCCCGGAGCACGCGGGCGGCGACCCGAATCTCACCGGCGCCTGGGCGGAGAAGGTCAGGTTCGAGTTCGAGCAGACGTTCCTCTTCCACCTGCCCCGCCTGTGCGAGCACTGCCTCAACCCCGCCTGTGTGTCCGCCTGCCCGTCGGGGGCGATGTACAAGCGGGTCGAGGACGGCATCGTCCTCGTCGACCAGGACCGCTGCCGCGGCTGGCGGATGTGCGTGACGGCGTGCCCGTACAAGAAGGTGTACGTCAACCACGCCACCGGCAAGGCCGAGAAGTGCACCTTCTGCTTCCCGCGCGTCGAGGCCGGTCAGCCCACCGTCTGCTCCGAGACCTGCGTCGGCCGCCTGCGCTACCTCGGGCTGCTGCTGTACGACGCGGACCGGGTCGGCGAGGCCGCCGCAACCCCGGACGAGAAGGACCTGCTGGACGCCCAGCGCGATGTCTTCCTCGACCCGCACGACCCCGACGTCATCGCGGCGGCACGGGAGTCGGGCATCCCCGAGGACTGGCTGGAGGCCGCCCGCCGCTCCCCCGTGTACGCCCTGGTCTCGAAGTACCGGGTGGCGCTGCCCCTGCACCCGGAGTACCGGACGCTGCCGATGGTCTGGTACGTGCCTCCGCTGTCCCCCGTCCTGGACGCCGTCGACGCGGCCGGCGGCGACCAGGACGACCCCGACCACGTCTTCGCCGCGGTGACCCGCCTGCGGATACCGCTGGAGTACCTGGCGGAGCTGTTCTCCGCCGGGGACACCGATGTGGTGGCGGGCGTGCTGATGAAGTTGACGGCGCTGCGCTCGTACATGCGTGAGCGCACCCTCGGCGAGGCCGGTGACGAGGACGTGCTCGCTGCCGTGGGGCTCACGCCACGCGAGGCGGAGGACCTGCACCGTCTCCTCGCCGTCGCCAAGTACGCCGACCGGTACGTCGTGCCCGCCGCGCACAAGGAGGACGCCGCCGCGCTGAGCGCGATGGAGAACCGCTGCCCGGTCGAGACCTCCGACACCGCCGGATCCCGCACCACCCTGCTCGGCATCCCCACCCTGCGCCGCCGTACACCCGAGACACCCGCCGGAGGCCGTCCGTGAACCCGCTGCCCGCCACCGGTACCGAACGCCCCGAGGGAGCCCTGTCCGAGGGAGCCCTGTCCGTGGGCGCCGTCATCCGCTCCCGGGTCCGCGCCGCCGTGCGCCGCCCCGGCCGCCCGGCACGGTCCGCGCGTCCGAGGCCGCTGACGCCGGAGGAGGCCGAGGACCGGGCGCTGCTGCTGCGGCTGCTGTCGCTGCTGCTGCAGTACCCGGACGGCGAACTCGCCACGGCCCGCCCCGTGCTCGCCGCCGCCGTCGAGGCGCTCGCGCCCTCGGACGCCACCGCGCACCTGGCGGACTTCACCGGCTGGTTCACCGCGCGGGAGCCGGAGGCGCTGGAGCGGCACTACGTCGAGATGTTCGACCTGCGCCGCAGGAGCGGCCTGTACCTCACCTACTACCTGCACGGCGACACCCGCCGCCGGGGGATGGCCCTGCTCACACTCGCGCAGCGCTACCGCGCCGCCGGCTGGGACACCGGCGGCGGCGAACTCCCCGACCACCTCCCGGTCGTCCTGGAGTTCGCCGCGCTCGCCGGCCCGAGGGCGGGCGAGGCACCGATGCGTCAGCACCGCCGCGGACTGGAACTCATCCACCACGCGCTGGCCGACGCCGACTCCCCCTACCAGCACGTCCTGGCCGCCCTGCTCACCCTTCTGCCACCGTCCACCGAGGCCGACCTGCGGGCCGTCGCCGAACTGGCCGCCCAGGGACCGCCCGCCGAGGACGTCGGCCTCGACCCGTACGGGGCCTACGGGGCCGGAGAGTTCGCCCCGCCCGGCGCCTTCGTCCCGCCCGGGCAGGCACCGCCCACCCTCATGCCGCCCCTCTCCACACCGGAAGGCCCCCGATGAGCGCCGCGCCCCCTCCCCTTGCCGCAGCGAGCGGCGCCGATCTGCTGCTGTGGGTCGCCGTGCCTTATGTCTGCCTCGCCGTGTTCGCCGTCGGGCACGTCTGGCGCTACCGGCAGGACCAGTTCGGCTGGACCTCCCGCACCACCCAGCTCCTCGAACACCGGTGGCTGCGCTGGGGGAGCCCCCTGTTCCACCTGGGCGCCTTCCTGGTGATCGCCGGGCATGTCGTGGGGCTCGCCGTGCCCGACACATGGACGGAGGCCGCCGGGATCTCCGAGCACGCCTACCACATCACGGCCGTCTGGGCGGGTTCCATCGCGGGCGTCGCCATGGTCGCCGGGCTGGGCATGCTGTGCGCACGCCGGCTCCTGACCCGCCGGATCCGGCTCGGCACCGACCGCAGCGACAAGCTCCTCTTCCCCCTGCTGTCCGCCACCGTCCTCCTCGGGATCACTGCCACCGCCGCGCACAACGTCTTCGGCGCGGGCTACGACTACCGGTCCACCGTCTCCGTCTGGTTCCGCGGCCTGTTCGTGCTCCAGCCCGAGCCGGAGGCGATCGCCGGTGCGCCGCTGCTGTTCCAGTTGCACGCGCTGACCGCGTTCCTGCTGTTCGCGGCTTGGCCGTTCACCCGGCTGGTCCACGTGTGGAGCGCCCCGATCGGCTATCTGGTCCGCCCGTACCTGGTCTACCGGCGGCGCACCGCACCGACGACCACCCATGCGGCGGGCGCCCGGACCCGGTCGGCCCCGGGCTCGCGGCGAGCCGCCTGAGCAGCGGACCAGTGGCCCGCACCAGCCGCCCCGTCCGGCCTGTCCGGCCTGTACGCCCGGCGATCAGGCGCTCCGGTGGGCGCCCTGGATGTGGAAGTTGAAGTCCGCGTGGCCGAGCGCACCGTACAGGCGCAGCCAGATGGGCAGCAGCATCTCCGCGCCACGGGCGGTGGTGATGTCGCCCAGGTCGATGATGTCGTCGGCGGGCCACCCGAAGGACATGAGCATGTCCCTGACGGCTCCCTTGGCCCCGGCGTCGTCGCCGGACACGAACACGGTGTGCGCACCCCCGACCCGTGCCGGGTCGACCATGATCCGGGCGTTCATCGTGTTGAGGGTCTTGACGACCTTCGCTTCGGGGAAGGCGCGCTGGATCCGCTCTCCGAGACTGTCGTCGCCGACCGGGTCCAGCGACGGCGGCATACCTCGGGAGGAGTCCAGGGGGTTGGCGATGTCGATGACGGTCTTGCCGGCCAGGTTCGCGGCACCGGCGGACTCCAGGACCCTCAGGGTGCTCAAACCCGGGGTGGCGTTGACGACCGCCTCGGCCGAGGCGGTCGCGTCGGCGAAGGTCGCCACCCGGACCTGCGGATGTTCGGCCTGCCACCGAGCGTACGGCGGGTTGCCGTAGCCGTCGGGCTCGGTGCGGGCGAGCGTGGCCTGCGGGTCGCGGGTGCCGACGACGACCTCGTGGCCGAGCGAGGACAGCTTGCCGGCGATCGTCCGGCCGACGACGCCGGTGCCGAGAACTGCGTAGCGCATGGGTGCGGGTCCCTTCCGGCGGTACGGACGCCTCGGCGTGACACCGGGACGCCGGGACACCGGGACGCCGGGACACCGGGACGCCGGGACACCGGGCCACCGGGCCAAGGCGCCATCGATACCTCCACCATCGCCCCGGGACATCGACAGCGCCCGCGAACTCGGCCGAATGCCCGCAGCGGTTCGGGATCGCCCGCAGCGGTTCGGGATCGCCCGTAGCGGTTCGGGATGCGGCGTGCGGGCCGTCAGGTGTCGTCCGACCGGCCCCGCCCGCTCGGGACCCTCGGCCCCCGGCCGGGACCTTCGCCGCCTGGGGAGCAGCCCCGGTCCACGGGAGGGTGGTGGTGGAAGCGGTACCGGGCCTCGGCGCCGCTCCCCGCACGGCCACCCTGCCGGCCCTTCCGGCCCACGACCTCGATGACGGAGGCGCACCCCCATGACCCGACAGGACGACGCCCTGCCCCGCCCTGCCGCACCGGGCGACGAGCCGTCCGAGACCGCCATCGCCGTCGACCGGCTGGTCACGAACGGGCTCAAGGCGCTCGCCGACTACGAGGACCTGACCCAGGAAAAGATCGACCACATCGTCAAGAAGGCGTCGGTCGCCGCCCTGGACCGGCACACGGAACTCGCGCGGCTCGCGGTCGAGGAGACCGGCCGCGGTGTCTTCGAGGACAAGGCGGCCAAGAACATGTTCGCGTGCGAGCACGTCACGCACAGCATGGGCGGCATGAAGACCGTCGGGGTCATCGCCCGCGACGACATCGAGGACATGGTCGAGATCGCCGAACCCGTGGGGGTGGTGTGCGCGATCACCCCGGTCACCAACCCGACCTCCACCACCGTCTTCAAGGCGCTCATGGCGCTGAAGACCCGCAACCCGGTCGTCTTCGCCTTCCACCCCTCGGCCCAGCGCTGCAGTGCCCGCGCGGCCCGGATCGTGCGCGACGCGGCCGTCGCCGCCGGGGCACCGGAGCACTGCGTGCAGTGGATCGAGACCCCGTCCGTCGAGGCGACCCGCACGCTCATGCGGCACCCGGGCGTCGCGCTGATCCTCGCCACCGGCGGCAACGCCATGGTCAAGGCCGCCTACTCGGCCGGCAAGCCCGCCCTGGGCGTCGGCGCGGGGAACGTCCCGGCGTACGTCCACAGGAGCGCCAAGCTGCGCCGCGCCGTCAACGACCTGGTGTTGTCCAAGTCGTTCGACAACGGCATGATCTGCGCCTCCGAGCAGGCCGTCATCCTCGACGACGAGATCCACGACGCCGCGCTGGCCGAGTTCCGCAGGCTGCACGCGCACATCGCGACCGCCGAGGAGAAGGCGAAGCTGGAGGCGTTCCTGTTCCCCGCCGGCCGGGCCGGCGCCGGCTGCGAGCCCAAGGTGAACGCCGCCGCCGTGGGACAGAGCCCGGTGTGGATCGCCGAGCAGGCCGGCTTCACCGTGCCCGCCGACACCTCGCTCATCCTGGTCGAGGCCGACCGCGTCGGCCCCGACGAGCCGCTGACCCGCGAGAAGCTCTGCCCGGTCCTCGCCGTCCTGCGGGCCGGCTCCGAGGAGCAGGGGTTCGCCCTGGCCGCCGACATGGTCGCCTTCCACGGCCAGGGCCACAGCGCGGTCGTCCACACCGAGGACAGGGCGGTGGCGGAGGCGTACGGCAGGCGGATGAAGACGGTGCGGGTCATCGTCAACGCGCCCTCCTCGCAGGGCGCCATCGGCGGCATCTACAACAGCCTCCTGCCGTCCCTCACCCTGGGCTGCGGCTCCTGGGGCAGCACGTCGGTGTCCAACAACGTGTCCGCCGCCCAGCTCCTCAACGTCAAGCGGGTCGGCACCCGCCGCAACAACCTCCAGTGGTTCAAGGTCCCGCCGAAGATCTACTTCGAGCCGCAGGCCATCCGTTATCTGGCCGCCATGCCGGACGTCCACCGTGTCTCGATCGTCACCGACGCGACCATGACCCGCCTCGGCTTCGTCGACCGCGTCGACCGCGTCCTCAAGCGCCGTCCCGAACCGGTGACCTTGCAGATCATCGACAACGTCGAGCCGGAACCCAGCATCGACTCCGTGCAGCGCGGTGCCCGCCTGATGCGGGACTTCCGCCCGGACACGATCATCGCGCTCGGCGGCGGCTCGCCCATGGACGCGGCGAAGGTGATGTGGCTGCTGTACGAACACCCGGACGTCGACTTCGCCGACATGCGGCACAAGTTCTCCGACATCCGCAAGCGCGCCTTCCGCTTCCCGACCCCCGGCAGCCGGGCGCGGCTGGTGTGCGTGCCCACCACCTCCGGGACCGGCGCCGAGGTCACCCCCTTCGCCGTCATCTCCGACCCCGCGACGGGCAAGAAGTACCCGCTCGCCGACTACGCGCTCACCCCCAGCGTGGCCATCGTCGACCCCCTCCTGACCACCGCCCTGCCCCCGGCACTGGCCGCCGACAGCGGTTTCGACGCCCTCACCCACGCCATCGAGGCGTATGTCTCCGTCTACGCCAACGACTTCACCGACGGCCTCGCGCTGCACGCGATCCGGCTGGTCTTCGACCACCTCGAAGCGGCCGTGAACGACCGCGAGGGCGCGGCGGAGGCACGGGAGAAGATGCACAACGCCGGCACCATCGCGGGCATGGCCTTCGGCAACGCCTTCCTCGGCATCGTCCACGCCATGTCGCACACCCTCGGCGCCACCTTCCGCATCGCCCACGGCCGCACCAACGCCGTCCTGCTCCCCCACGTCATCCGCTACAACGGCACCGTCCCCGGCAAGCTCACCGGCTGGCCCAAGTACGAGCACTACCGCGCCCCCGAACGCTTCCAGGACATCGCCCGGACCCTCGGCCTGCCGGCCGCCACCCCGCAGGACGGCGTCGAGTCGCTCGCCTGGGCCGTCGAGCGACTGCGGGACGCCGTCGGCATCGAACCGTCGTTCGCGTCCCTCGGTGTCGACGAGCGCGCCTTCCTGGACGGCCTGCCCCAGCAGGCCCTCAACGCCTTCGAGGACCAGTGCGCCCCCGCCAACCCGCGGATGCCGCTGCTCGACGACATGCAGGACCTCATGCGAGCGGCGTACTACGGCCCGGACCGGACGGCGTCCTGAACCACCTCACCCCCTTCAGAGAGGACATCACCATGACCAGCGACACGCCCCGGACCACGCCCGCGGTGCGGCTGCGTTCCGACGGAGCCGTGGACAAGGACACCCTCGACTACGCGCGCACGAAGATCGACGCCGTGGTCGGGCGGCCGGGGCTGCCCGCCGTCACCGGCGAGGTGCGGATCGTGCGGGCGGGCGCCCACCACGCGGAGCACCCCTGGCTGGCCACGGCCGACCTACGGGTCGGCGGCCGGCACGTGGTCGTCCTCGCCGAGGAGGCCACCGGCCGGGAGGTCGTCGACGCGCTGCGGGACCGGCTGCACCGCCAGACCGACCAGGCAGCCCACACCGGGAACGACACGCACCGGACGCCGCCCCCGCCGTGGCGTGGCGGCAGCCGGTCCGCGTAGGCCCACGAGGAACGCGGGGGCGGAAATCCGTTCGCCGGACAGGTGAGCGCTCTGCTTGGCTCGTCCCATGAGTGATCTTCGAATCCGCTGCGCCGCCCCCTCGGACATCGACACCGTGCTGCGGTTCTGGCGCGACGCCGCGGAAGGAACGAGCATCAGCGACGACCACGACGGAGTGGCCCGGCTCCTCGCCCGGGACCCCGAGGCGCTGATCCTCGCGGAGCGCGACGGCGTCCTCGTGGGAACCGTCATCGCCGGCTTCGACGGTTGGCGGTGCTCGGCCTACCGGCTGGCGGTGCACCCGGACCGCCGTCGGCAGGGCATCGCCACCGCGCTGCTGGAAGCGGTGGAACAGCGGTTCGTCGCCCTCGGCGGGCGGCGCGTGGACGCCATGGTCCTGGAGGCCAACGAACAGGCCCACCACACCTGGGCCGCCACCGGCTACCACCGCGAGGACCACTGGCGGCGCTGGGTCAAGCCCCTGTAGCCCCGGACGCCCGTGCAGCTCCCTCCCGTAGCACCGGGCGCCGCGCGGCGGTGCGTACGGAGCGGGGATGCGCGCCGGTGCCGTCGGCGGCTCATGCGCGGCGATCGCCTGGGTACCTGCTCAGGAGAATCGGGGGCGGTGGGTGAACAGCCGCTCGGGCCGAGGAGGCCGACGCAACCGGGACGGCGACGACGAACACCACTTTGCCGACCCTTTACCATGGGTGGATCAGTGAACATCTACGGAAAGGTCGTGAGCGTCCGCCCATGGGCGAGCCTCCCAGTAGCCGGCCCGGCGCCCGTCGCGCCCGAGCCGGTGCACGACATCGCGCGATCATCCCACCCCTGCCGGATCATGGGACGGGGGTGACCTGATGACCGAAGTGCTCCTCCTCCTGGTGGCGGTACTGCTGTCGCTGGTCTGCGGCGCGTTCGTGGCCGCCGAGTTCTCGCTGACCACCGTCGAGCGCGGCCGGCTGGAGCGGGCCGTGGAGCGCGGCGAGCGGGGTGCCGCAGGCGCCCTCAAGGCCGTACGGAACCTGACGTTCCAGCTGTCCGGCGCGCAGCTCGGCATCACCGTCACCAATCTGGTCGTCGGCATGCTCGCCGAGCCGTCCATCGCCAAGCTCATAGCGGGCCCGCTGGAGGCGCTGGGCGTGCCCGCCTCGGCGTCGAGTTCCGTCGCCCTGGTGATCGGTACGGCCCTGTCCACGATCGTGCTGATGGTCGTGGGCGAGCTGGTGCCGAAGAACTGGGCGATCTCCTCGCCGTTGTCGGTGGCGAAAAAGGTCGCGAACCCGCAGCGCTGGTTCAGCGCGGCGTTCCGTCCCTTCATCACCCACCTCAACAACACCGCCAACCGTCTCGTCCGCCTGTTCGGGATCGAGCCCGCCGAGGAGCTGGCCTCCGCGCGCGGCCCCCAGGAGCTGGCGGCCCTCGCCCGGCACTCCGCGAAGGAGGGCGCGCTGGAGCCGGACACCGCCGAACTGTTCGTGCGGACACTGAACCTGGCCGACCTGACCGCGGAGAACGTGATGACGCCGCGCGTGCAGGTCATCGCCCTCGACGCCCAGGCGACCTGCGAGGACGTGGCGAACGCCACCCGGGCGACCGGTCTGTCCCGCTTCCCCGTCTACCGGGGCAGCCTCGACTCGGTGGTCGGCACCGTGCACATCAAGGACGTCCTCGCCGTGCCCGCCGAGCGCCGGCTGCGCACCTCCGTGGCGGAGCTGCTGCGCGAGCCGCTGCTCGTCCCCGAGTCTCTGACCGTCGACCGGGTCCTCGACCGGCTCTCCGGCAAGCGCACGATGGCCGTCGTGATCGACGAGTACGGCGGCACCGCGGGCGTGGTGACGCTGGAGGACATCGTCGAGGAGGTCGTCGGCGAGGTCCGCGACGAGCACGACCCGCACGAGACACCCGACCTGGCCCCCGTCGGCACCGATGAGGACGGCCGTGAGCTGTACTCGGCCGACGGCGCCGCCCGCACCGACCAGCTCGCCCGCGTCGGCCTGCGGGTGCCGGAGGGGCCGTACGAGACGCTCGCGGGCCTCGTCGCCACCGAGCTGGGCCGTATCCCGGCAGTCGGCGACACCGTCGAGGTCGCCCGCTGGCGGCTCGACGTCGTGGACGCCTCCGGTCGGCGGGCCGCCCGGGTGCTGCTGCACGCACCGGTCGACGCCGGCGACGAGCACGAGGAGGAGACGCGATGACCGCCGTCCAGCTGCTGATCGGCTTCGCGACCCTGGTCGTCAACGCCTTCTTCGTCGGCGCCGAGTTCGCGCTGATCTCGGTCCGCCGCAGCCAGATCGAACCGTACGCCGAACAGGGTGACCGCCGGGCCCGCAGTGTGCTGTGGGGGCTGCGGCACGTCTCGGCGCTGATGGCGGCCGCGCAGCTCGGCATCACCCTGTGCACCCTGGTCCTCGGTGTGGTCGCGGAGCCCGCGATCGAGCATCTGCTGGAGCCGGTGTTCCACGCGGTGGGCGTGCCGGAGGGCGCGGGGCACCTCATCTCGTTCGTGATCGCGCTGGCCCTCGCCACCTATCTGCACATGCTGCTCGGCGAGATGGTGCCGAAGAACATCGCGCTGGCGGAGCCGGTGCGCTCCGCCCTGCTGCTCGGTCCGCCGCTGGTGACCCTGTCACGGGCGCTGAGGCCGGTGATCTTCACGGTCAACGCCTTCGCGAACGCGCTCCTGAAGCTGATGCGCATCGAGACGAAGGACGAGGTGGCGGCGACCTTCTCGGACACGGAGCTGGCCCGGCTGGTCCGGGACTCCACCGAGGCCGGCCTGCTCGACGACCGCGCCCGGGAGCGGCTGCACGACGCGCTCGAACTTGGCCGCAGGCCCGTCCGGGACGTCGTGCTCCCACTGGAACGCGTCGTCTACGCGCGCGTGGGCGTCACCCCGGAGGAGCTGGAGCGGCTGTCCGCGGAGTCCGGGTTCTCCCGCTTCCCCGTGGTGGACGAGGGGCGCCGGATCGTGGGCTACCTCCATGTGAAGGACGCGCTCGACGCGGCCCCGCGCGAGGTGCCGTTCACGATCCGGGACATGCGGTCCATCGCCCGCGTCCGGGAGACGACGCCCCTCGACGACGTGCTCACCGCGATGCGCCGCAGCCGGACGCACCTGGCGGCCGTGCTGGGCGCGGACGGACGGCTCGGCGGGATCGTGACCATGGAGGACGTCCTGCGGGAGCTGTTCGGACAGCCCGCGGCCTGACAACGGAGCGGCGCGCAGCCTGGACACCGGAGCGGCCCGCGGCCTGGCACGGGCGCGGCCCACGGCCTGACACCGCTGCGGGAGAGGGTGACCGACCGGTGGGTATGTGAAGGCGATAGCATCGGGTACGCCATGCAGACGAACGCCACACACACCCACGACACCTTTCCCCCGTACTCCAGCCTCGTCGCGGTCGGCGACTCCTTCACCGAGGGCATGTCGGACCGGCTGCCCGACGGTTCCTACCGCGGCTGGGCGGACCTCCTCGCGAGCCGGATGGCCGCGCGGTCGCCCGGCTTCCGGTACGCCAACCTCGCGGTCCGCGGCAAGCTCATCGGACAGATCGTCGACGAGCAGGTCGACGTGGCGGCCGCCATGGGCGCGGATGTGATCACGCTGGTCGGCGGGCTGAACGACACCCTGCGCCCGAAGTGCGACATGGGCCGGGTGCGCGGGCTGCTTCAGGAGGCAGTGGAGCGTCTCGCGCCCGCCTGCAAGCAGCTGGTCCTGATGCGCAGCCCCGGCCGCCAGGGCCCGGTGCTGGAGCGGTTCCGGCCGCGCATGGAGGAGTTGTTCGCCTGCGTCGACGACCTGGCCGCCCGGCACGGCGCGCTCGTCGTCGACCTGTACGGCGCGCCCTCGCTGTCCGACCCGCGGATGTGGGACGTGGACCGGCTGCACCTGACCGCCGAGGGGCACCGCCGGGTCGCCGAGGCCGTGTGGCAGGCCCTCGGCCATCCGGCGGAGGACGCCGAGTGGCGTACGCCGATGGCCGCGTCGCCGCCGCCCGCCTGGGTCGCCCGCCAGATGGCCCACGCGCGGTTCGCCCGGCAGTACCTGGTGCCGTGGATCGGACGCCGGCTGACGGGCCGCTCGTCGGGCGACGGGCTGCCGGCGAAGCGCCCCGAGTTGCTGCCGTACGAGGGACCGGCAACCTAGAGTCGACAGGGTTCCGAAGAGGGTCCGGACCGGAGGGAGCCGCATGTGACCACGACCGTGATCAACCTGAAGGGCCGCATCCAGGACTTCGGGCCGCGGCTGGAGCATGCCCCCGACGACGTCGTGTACATCGGCCGCCGCTGGACCATGGGCCACTGGGACCTGCCGCAGCACCCGCTGTACAACCCGTTCCAGCCCGACACGGACAAGAAGAAGCGGGACGGGACCCGGGCCGAGGTGATGGCGAGGTACCGGGAGTACCTGTCGGCCCGGCCCGAGCTGCTGGAGCTGGTCCCGGAGCTGCGCGGCAAGACGCTGGCCTGCTGGTGCGCGCCGGAACTGTGCCACGGGGACGTCCTGGCGGAACTCGCCGACAAGGGCTGAGGCCGCCCTCCCGGCCCGTGCCGACCAGCGCTGAAACCGTCCTTCGCGCCCGTGCCGGGCGGGGCGCTCCCACCCGCGCGGGGCTGTGACCGGGCTCTCGTAGGTTCCGACGAGAAGGCCCGCGGCGCTCACCTGCATGAATCGCCAGTAGAATCCGTACACGTGACTTCTGCGCCAGCCAAGCCCCGCATCCCGAACGTCCTCGCCGGACGTTACGCCTCCACCGAGCTCGCCACGCTCTGGTCGCCCGAGCAGAAGGTGAGGCTGGAGCGGCAGCTCTGGCTGGCCGTGCTGCGGGCCCAGAAGGACCTCGGCATCGAGGTGCCGGACGAGGCGCTCGCCGACTACGAGCGGGTCCTCGACACGGTCGACCTGGCCTCCATCGCCGAGCGTGAGAAGGTCACGCGGCACGACGTGAAGGCGCGGATCGAGGAGTTCAACGACCTCGCCGGGCACGAGCACGTCCACAAGGGCATGACCTCCCGCGACCTCACCGAGAACGTCGAGCAGCTCCAGATCCGGCTCTCGCTGGAGCTGATGCGCGACCGTACAGTGGCGGTCCTCGCCCGCCTCGGCAAGCTGGCCGGCGAGTACGGCGAGCTGGTCATGGCCGGCCGTTCGCACAACGTGGCCGCGCAGGCCACCACCCTCGGCAAGCGTTTCGCGACCGCCACCGACGAGCTTCTCGTGGCGTACGGCCGGGTCGAGGAGCTGCTCGGCCGCTACCCGCTGCGCGGCATCAAGGGCCCCGTGGGCACCGCGCAGGACATGCTGGACCTGCTGGGCGGGGACGCCGCGAAGCTGGCCGAGCTGGAGGACCGGATCGCCGGGCACCTGGGCTTCTCCCAGGCCTTCACCTCCGTCGGCCAGGTGTACCCCCGCTCGCTGGACTACGAGGTCGTGACGGCGCTGGTGCAGCTGGCCTCGGCCCCGTCGTCGCTGGCGAAGACGATCCGGCTGATGGCCGGGCACGAGCTGGTCACCGAGGGCTTCAAGCCGGGCCAGGTCGGCTCCTCGGCAATGCCGCACAAGATGAACACCCGCTCCTGCGAGCGCGTCAACGGCCTCATGGTCATCCTGCGCGGTTACGCGTCGATGACCGGCGAGCTGGCGGGCGACCAGTGGAACGAGGGCGACGTGTCCTGCTCGGTGGTGCGCCGGGTCGCGCTGCCGGACGCGTTCTTCGCGCTGGACGGCCTGCTGGAGACGTTCCTGACGGTGCTCGACGAGTTCGGCGCCTTCCCGGCCGTCGTAGCGCGGGAGCTGGACCGCTATCTGCCGTTCCTCGCGACGACGAAGGTGCTGATGGGCGCGGTGCGCGCGGGCGTCGGCCGCGAGGTCGCCCATGAGGCGATCAAGGAGAACGCCGTCGCCTCGGCCCTCGCGATGCGCGAGCAGGGCGCCGAGCGCAACGAACTGCTCGACAAGCTGGCGGCGGACGAGCGCATCCCGCTGGACCGGGCGCAGCTCGACGCGCTGATGGCGGACAAGCTGTCCTTCACGGGCGCCGCGGCCGACCAGGTCGCCGTCGTCGTCGGCCGGGTCGAGGAGATCGTCAAGCAGCGTCCGGAGGCGGCCGGTTACACGCCGGGAGCGATCCTCTGACGCGGTTCACCCCGCAGGAGCTGGAGGCCGCCCGCGACCGGCTGGTGCCGGACGTGGTCGCGGACGGCCTCCGGGTGCTGTTCTGCGGCATCAACCCGGGTCTGATGACGGCCGCTACCGGCCATCACTTCGCCCGGCCCGGCAATCGTTTCTGGCCGGTCCTGCACCTGTCCGGTTTCACGCCGCGGCTGTTGAAGCCGTCCGAGCAGGGCGAGTTGCCGTCGTACGGGCTCGGCATCACCAACGTGGTCGCCCGGGCGACGGCGCGTGCCGACGAGCTGACGGCGGAGGAGTACGTCGAGGGCGGCCGTCTGCTCACCGCGAAGGTGGAGCGGCTGCGGCCACGGTGGCTCGCGGTGGTCGGGGTGACCGCGTACCGGGCGGCATTCGGGGACCGCAAGGCCGTGGTCGGCCCGCAGGAACGGACGATCGGCACGTCCCGGGTGTGGGCCCTGCCCAACCCCAGCGGCCTGAACGCGCATTGGACGGCGGCGACGATGGCCGAGGAGTTCGCCCGGCTGCGGGTGGCGGCGGAGGACTGAGGAGCGGAGGGCCGCGTGGCCTGCCGGTCGTGGGGTCCGGGACCCGCCACTCGTGGGACCCGCTCGGTCAGGGCGGGTCCATCTCCGTTATCAGGGCGACCAGTTGGAACGGCAGCTCCTTGTCCCACTGGGAGACGCCGAGGGCGACCCAGCGGCCGTCCACCTGCCACAGGTGCACATCGGGGACGTGCGAGCTGAGCACCGCCCACGGCTCCGGTATGTCCTCCCCCTCCATGGAACGGTCCTGAACGCTCCAGAGGCTGATCACGTCCGGTGCGCCCCAGCGCGCGGCGAGCCGCTCCGACAGGGCGTCCCGGTCCGCCTCGTACTGCTCCTCGGTCTCCTCCCGGCGGGTGCCGTCGTCCTCCCAGAAGTCGGCGCTCGTCTGTAATTCGGCGACGTGGTAGCCGGGACCGCCCGTGCCGGCGTCCGACCGGCCGGGCTCCGCGGGGAACTCGGCGGAGCACAGCCTCTCGATGAGGGCGAGGTGCCGCGTGATGCTCATGCGTCCAGTAAAGCGGGCACCACTGACAATTGGCGTCCCGTCAGTGGCCCGTCCCCGCGGCTCGACGCCGGATGGGACGAACAGGACGCACAGGGATGGGAGCGGGACCCGGTGGCCGGGAGGCTGCTCCGTGGGGCGCGCGTCCGGTGCGCGGGTCGACCGGCGGGTCGACCGGCGGGTCGACCGGCCAAGCGGGGCGACGGTCGGCCGAGGACGGCGGGGGCGACTGTCGGCCGAAGGCCCCGGAGGGCGAGGGCCGGAGGGCGACGGCCGGAGGGCGACGGCCAGAGGGCGACGGCCAGAGGGCGACGGCCGGAGGGCGACGGCCGACGAGGCGGCGGCCGGAGGGCGACGGCCGACGAGGC
>NZ_LIRK01000250.1 GCF_001419765.1 Streptomyces torulosus | reverse complement strand
GGCGGACGAGTTCGACGCCGCGCTGAAGGCGCTGAAGGCGAAGGACTCCGACGGCAAGGTCCTCGACATCCAGGAGGGCAACGGGCTCGCCAACGAGTGGGGCACCTACGGCTTCGCCCCGATCGTCTGGTCGGCCGGCGGCGCCCTCCTCAAGGACGGCAAGGCGGAGGGCGCCCTCGACGCCCCGGCCGCGGTGTCGGCCATGAAGACCTTCCAGTCCTGGAAGGGCACCGTCGACCCCAACACCGACGGCAACGCCTTCGCCAAGGGCCGTGTCGCGCTCAGCTGGGTCGGTCACTGGATGTACCCCGCGTACAGCGAGGCGCTCGGCGACGACCTGGTCGTGCTGCCGCTGCCCGACTTCGGTGACGGTCCCAAGACCGGGCAGGGCTCATGGTCGTGGGGCATCGGGGCCGACAGCAAGAACGCCAAGGCCGCCGGCGCGTTCATGGACTTCCTCCTCAACGACGCCAACGTCACCGCGATGACCAAGGCCAACGGCGCGCCCCCGGCCACCAAGTCCGCCCTCGCCGCGAGCGAGCTGTACAAGCAGGGCGGCCCGCTCCAGCTCTTCGCCGACCAGCTCGCCAAGCCGTGCGGCGACAGCGACATCAGCAAGTCGTGCGTCGCCGTCACCCGCCCGGTGACCGCCGGATACCCGGTGGTGACGGAGAAGTTCAGCCAGGCTCTGAACGCGATCTACGGCGGCAGTGACCCGAAGGACGCCCTGTCCAAGGCCGCCCGCGCCATCGACCGGGACTTCTCGGACAACGCCGGTTACGAGATCCCGTAAGCACGCGCCCTGTCGGACCCATCGACCGGGGCGGGCGCGCCCTCGCGGCCGCCCGCCCCGCCGGGAAGAGGACCCCGTGAAAACCGTGGAACCCGCGCACACCGCGCCGTCCGGCCGGGACCAGGCGCCAGATCTGACAACCGCCTCCGCCCCACCGGCCCGCCCCGCCCGTAGCGGCCGGGAGTGGCTGCACGGACTGCTGATGTCCGCGCCCGCCGTCGCCGGCTTGATCGTCTTCGTCGGCGTGCCCTTCTGCTACGCCGTGGTGCTCTCCTTCTACAACGTGCGCCTCGGCTCCCCGCTGGAGCCCACCTTCTTCGGCGTCGAGCAGTACCGGCGGCTGTTCACCGACCCCGATCTGTCCGGCCCGTTCCTGCGGGCCCTGCTGAACAACCTGACCTTCGCCGTCGTCGTCGTACCGCTCCAGACGGGTCTGGCGCTCGGCCTCGCGATCCTGCTCAACCGCAAACTGAAGGCGATCGGTCTCTTCCGGTCCTTCTTCTTCATGCCGGTCGTCTTCCCGATGGCACTGGTCGCGGTGATCTGGCGGCTGATCCTCGCCCGCAGCGAGCAGGGCATGCTCAACTCCGCCCTGGACGCGGTGAGTTTCGGCAACTGGGGCGCGTTCGACTGGCTGGGCGACGGGCTCACCGCGATGGCCTCGGTCATCGTGCTGTCGGTATGGCAGGGCGTCGGCTTCCAGATGGTGATCCTGCTCGCCGGGCTCCAGCAGATACCGGACGAGCGCTACGAGGCCGCCCAGCTCGACCGGGCCTCCCGCTGGCAGCAGTTCCGCCACGTCACGCTGCCCGGCATCCGGGGCACCCTCGTGTTCGTCGCGCTGCTCACGTCGGTGCTGTCGTTCCGGGTGTTCGACCAGGTGTACGTGCTGGTCAAGGGCGGCGGCCTCGACGAGGACGCGGCCCGCACGGTGATGTACCAGGCCGTGACGACCGCCTTCGACCAGAACAACATCGGCCAGGCGTCCGCGATCACCGTCGTGTTCTTCCTGATCGTCGTCGTCCTGACCCTGATCCAGCGCCGCATCGTCCGGCCCGACAACGAGGACTGACTCAGCCATGAGTACGAGCACCGCCACCGGTCTCTCCCGCGGGCCCCTGCGCCGTTTCCTCGACTACGCCGTCCTCTCCGTCCTGGCGTTCGTCTTCGCGCTGCCCGTCCTGTACCTCCTCCTCGGCAGCCTCAAGCCGTCCGGCGAGGTGCTGAACGGCCTGTCCGGCTTCCTCCCGACCCATCTGTCCTTCGACAACTACGCCGCCGTCCTGGACAACCTGAACTCCGACAGCACCGGCTACTTCTGGCAGTTCATGGGCGTCTCGCTGCTGCTGGCCTTCGTGGTCGTCACGGGCGGCCTGTTCGTCAACTCGATGGCGGCGTACGGGCTCTCACGGCTGAGGTGGCGGGGCAGGGAGGCCGTGTTCACCCTGGTCCTGCTGCTGATGCTGGTGCCGTTCGAGTCGGTGGCCGTGCCACTGTTCTACCTGTTCAACGACCAGCGGAACACGCTCTTCATCCAGGCGCTGCCGTTCCTCGCCAACGCCTTCTCGATCTACCAGTTCCACACGTTCTTCCGCACGATCCCGCCGAGCATCGAGGAGGCGGCCCGGCTGGACGGGGCCGGTCCCTGGCGCACGTTCTTCGCGATCATCGTGCCGATGTCGAAGCCGGCCTTCGCGTCGGTCGCGATCCTGACGTTCCTCACCCAGTGGGGTTCGTTCCTGTGGCCGGTGCTGATGGTCTCCGACCCGTCGGTGCGCCCGCTGCCGCTGGAGATGAGCGTCTTCCAGGGCCAGCAGCCGCCCGACTGGGGCCAGATCCTCGCCTTCGGCGTCCTCCTCGTCCTGCCCGTCCTGATCGTCTTCGCCTTCTTCCAGCGCTGGTTCGTCCAGGGCGTGGCCAGTTCCGCCGTGAAGGGGTGAGCGTCGCCGCTGTGATCGTGGATCGGCCGGGGTCGGCCGGAGGACATCTCGCGTGAGCGCCCGCTTGTCGGTGGTGGGTGTCATCCTGGGGACATGAACCGGGATGATCTGGTGCGGCTGCGGCGGGCGCGGGACCGCATGGACCGCGAGTACGCGGAACCGCTGGACATCGACGCCCTCGCGCGCACCGCGCTGATGTCCCCCGGCCACTTCCAGCGCAGCTTCCGCGCGGCCTACGGGGAGACGCCGTACGCGTATCTGATGACCCGCCGCATCGAGCGCGCGAAGGCGTTGCTGCGCCGCGGGGACCTCACGGTGACCGAGGTGTGCCTGGCGGTGGGCTGTACGTCGCTCGGCTCGTTCAGCTCCCGCTTCACGGAGCTGGTGGGCGAGACCCCGAGCGCCTACCGGGCCCGTCCGCACGAGTCGGGGGCCGCGATCCCGGCATGTGTGGCGAAGCGGCTGACACGGCCCTCCCGGCATCGCATACGCACGGCGGAACCGGACGAGGCGCCCTAGCGTGGGCACATGGATACGAACAGAGCCCACGGCCCGGACATCAAGCTCTCCCAGTGTTTCCTCGCGGTCGACGACCACGACAAGGCGCTCGCCTTCTACCGTGACGTCCTCGGCATGGAGGTCCGCGGCGACGTCGGCTTCGAGGGCATGCGCTGGGTGACCGTCGGCTCCCCGCTCCAGCCCGATGTCGAGATCGTCCTGGAGCCTCCGGGCGCCGATCCCGACATCTCTCCCGCCGACCGCGAGGCCATCGCCCAGCTCCTCGCCAAGGGCGTCCTGCGTGGCGTCAACTTCACCACCGACGACTGCGACGCCCTCTACTCCCGCGTCGAGGCCTCCGGCGCGGATGTCCTCCAGGAGCCCATGGACCAGCCCTACGGCGTACGGGACTGCGCGTTCCGAGACCCGGCGGGGAACATGCTGCGCTTCATGGAGCCGCGGAAGTCGGGAGAAGCGGGCAAGGCCTCGAAGTACGGGGCTCGGTGACAGGTGGGGCTTGGGTGACAGGAGGGGCATGAGGGCAGGACGGGCATGGGTGGCAGCAGGGGCAAGGGGGGCGTGACGGGCATGGGTGGCGTGACGGGTGGGGCGGTCCGATGGGCTTACGCCTTCATCGACCGGCCGGAGTCCCGGTTCGAGCAGGCGTGCGCGTTCTGGACGGCGGTGACGGCGACGGAGCTGTCCGCGCCACGGGGTGAGCGGGACGAGTTCGTGACGCTGCTCCCCGGGCGGGGCGACGCGTGTGTGAAGGCCCAGGCGGTGGACGCGGGAGACGGCGGCGCCCATCTCGACTTCTCCGTGGAGGACGTACCCGCGTTCGTCGACCGTGCCGTCGACCTCGGTGCCGAGGTCGTCGCCCCGCACACCGGCTGGGCGGTGCTCCGCTCCCCCGCCGGACAGCCCTTCTGCGCGGTGCCGTGGCACGGGGAGGGCGTCCGGCCGCCGGTGGTCGACGGGAGCCGTCTGGACCAGGTGTGCCTGGACATCGCACCGGACGCGTTCGACACGGAGGTCATGTTCTGGGCCGCCCTGACGGGCTGGGAGTCGTACGCCGGCTCGCTCCCGGAGTTCCACGTCCTGCGCCCGCCCGCGGGTCTCCCCCTGCGCGTCCTGATGCAGCGCCTGGACACCCCTGCCCCCGCGTCGGCCCACCTCGACCTGGCCTGCGCCGACCGGGACACCACCCGCGCCCGCCACGAGCACCTGGGCGCCACCTTCGTGGCCGACCACCCCCACTGGACGGTGATGCGGGACCCGGCGGGCGGCACGTACTGCCTCACCGCCCGCGACCCGGAATCCGGGGGCCTGCCGGTTACGTGAGCGGCCGGGCGGCGAGGGCCCTGAGACAGGCACCCGCCGGCCGGGGCTCGCCACCCAGGGTCGACATCAGAGGTCCTCGGCCCCGTCCATCACCGGCCGGATCACCACGGGGTACTCCTTGGCCCCGGCGGGCTGGGGGCACTGGGCGACGCGGGCCGCGATCTCCGTGACGCGGTCCAGGCTCGCGCAGTCCAGGAGCCAGTAGCCGGCGAGCACTTCCTCGGTCTCCGCGTACGGCGCGTCCGCGACGACGGGCTTGCCGTCGGCGCCGAACGTGACGAACCGGGTCCGGGCGGGTTCGGCCAGCCCCTGCCCGTCGATCATCTCGCCGCTCGCGGTGAGGTCCTTGTTGATGGCGGTCATGTGGGCGTACATCGCCCGCACGTCCTCCTGCGTCCAGGCCGGGGACCCCTCGGACGCGTCGCCGCCCATGGCCGCGTAGTCCGCCTGCGTGCCCTGGACCATCATCAGGTACTTCATGAGTCCGCTCCTCGTCTTCCTCGGTTCGGACCACCCTCGGCGGGCGGCTCTCTCATAGGAGACGTCGGAGCCGTGCCGAACTCATCGGCACACCCGCGCGATCTTCTTCCGGCGCCACGGGTCCGCGCGGTGCCGAGGCCGCACGGCGGTTCTCTGACCACCGCGGTTCTCGGGCCATCGCGGTTCTGCGCCATCGCAGATCCCCGGCCATCGCGGATCCCAGCCATGAGGAGGCTCGCCCGACCCGCCGCGCCGGACCGAACGGCGGCGGTATCCGTGGCACGGCGGCCCTTCACCCGTCGTCCGTGTCCTCGACCTGCTCCGCGGCCTCCCGGTCGGCGGCCTTCGCCGTGCTCACGCCCTGCGTACCGGCCGAGCCGTGCGCACCATGGGCCCGACGGTCCACGGCCCGCGTCCGCTCCGCTGCGGCCCCCTCGGCCTCGGCGGCCCTGTCGACGTACGCGTCACACTTGGGGTTCCTGCACGGACCCGGACCCCACACGGGTACGAACGCGCCGAGCGTCTTGTGCCGCCGCACGATCGTGGCCACAGGCTGTCCGCAGGCCGGGCAGACTTGCTCGTCGGTGCCCATGCCCTCAGGGTAGGGCCGACGGCCTCCGGGCGCTCCCCGCCGTACTCCCCCGATCCACGGGGTCACCGCTTCCTGGTGTACGTCCGCACCACGGCCCCGTTGTCGAAGGCTCGCACCTCACCCAGCGTGAACTGGGTGATGTCGAAGCCGGAGCCGAACATCGGCATCCCCGTCCCCAGCACGATGGGGTACGTCTTGATGATCAGCTCGTCGATCTCGTCGAGCAGCTCCCCCGCCAGGACGGAGCCCCCGCACAGATAGATGTCGAGAGGACCGTCCTCCGCCTTCAGCTCCCGGACCTTGCCGACCGGGTCGGTCGAGATGATCTCGACGTTCGGGTGGGGCGACTCCGCCAGCGTGCGCGAGACGACATACTCCCGCAGATGCGCGAACGGGCTGGTGATGCCGTCCTTCAGCGCCTCGTCGTAGCTGCCGCGCCCCTGGATGACCGTGTCGTACGCCCGGTTCGGGACGTCGTCGGTCCCGATGAGCCGGCGCACATGGGTGGGATTGATGTCGGGGTGTTCCGTCCTGAGGTACTCGGCGTACTCGCCCACCACGTGGGGGTACATGAAGGACGCGTCGCCGTCCGGGCCCCCGATGAACCCGTCGATCGAACAAGCGACGACATACGTGAGCTTGCGCAAACCAGCCTCTTTCTCTGATCCCGTCCCGTTGACCACTCCATTTATAGTACTTCAGTTGTAGTGATTGCAAGACATGAGCGGGCCCCGCACACCGTGGGGATGTGCGGGACCCGCGTCCGACCGGAGGCACCGACACCGAGCGGGGTCAGGTCGGCGCGGTGCCGGTGCCTCCGGGGCCTCTTCTCAACTGCTGCGACGCGTCACGAACTCGGCCAGCGCGAGCAGACCTCCCGCCGCCTCCGGGTCCGGGACCGCCCGGGACAGCTCCTGCATGGCCCGGGCCATACGGTCGGCCGCCTGGACCTGCGCCCAGTCGCGCCCGCCGGCCCGCTCGACCACGAGCGCCGTCCGCTCCAGCTCGCCCTCCTCGTACGGCTTCCCGTACAGCGCGGCGAGTTCGTCCGCCTCCGGTGTGCCCGAGGCGAGCGCGGCGACCACCGGCAGGGACTTCTTGCGGGCGATGAGATCCGCGCCGGCCGGCTTGCCGGTACGGCTCGGGTCGCCCCAGATCCCGATCACGTCGTCGATGAGCTGGAAGGCGAGACCGGCCTCGCGCCCGAACGCGTCGAGCGCCTCGACCTCCTCCTCACCGGCCCCCGCGTACAGCGCCCCGAGCGCACAGGCGCAGCCGAGCAGCGCGCCCGTCTTCGCCTCGGCCATGGCGAGCACCTCGGGGAGGGTGACCTCCTCCGGCCGCCGCTCCTCCATCGCCGTGTCCGTGTGCTGGCCCGCGCACAGCTCGATGACACAGGAGGCGAGCCGCGCGGACGCCGCGGCCGACGCCGGATGCGGGTCCTCCGCGAGCAGCCGCAGCGCCAGGGCCTGCAGCGCGTCCCCGGCGAGGATCGCGTCGGGCACCCCGAACACGGTCCACGCGGTGGGCCGGTGCCTGCGGGTGGCGTCCCGGTCCATCACGTCGTCGTGCAGCAGAGTGAAGTTGTGCACCAGCTCCACCGCGGCGGCGGCCCGGACGGCGGCGGACTCACGCCCGCCGAGCGCCTCGACCGCCGCCAGCACCAGCGCGGGCCGGATCGCCTTGCCCGCGTTGCCCGCCGCCGGGGTGCCGTCCGCCCGCTCCCAGCCGAAGTGGTAGCGCGCGACCCGGCGCATCGAGCTGGGCAACGACTGCACGGCACCGCGGAGTTCGGGGTCGACCGACAGTCGCGTCCGCTCCAGGATCTCGGCCGCCTCCTGCCCGCCCGACGGACTGGACGCACCCTGTCGCGCCGGCCCGCTCCCGTGGCCGGCGGGAGTCGCCGCTCCCGTGGGATCCGGGGCTCCCGTCGGGTCCGGAGGGATCGTGATGTGGCTCCGCCTTTCCAGGATCTCGATGTCCGGAGCGCCGCCCTCCACGGTCTCGACCGGGCTCTGCTGCGTCTCCGTCATGCACTCACCCATGGGATCGCTTCGAAGGAGGCCGCGGACGGAGGCGGTTCGGGTGAGGTCACCGCCACCGGCCGATCTCGACGTTCTCCAGAACGCCGAGCGCGTCGGGGACGAGGACCGCGGCCGAGTAGTAGGCCGTCACGAGGTACTTGATGATCGCCTGTTCGTTGATGCCCATGAAGCGAACCGACAGGCTGGGCTCGATCTCGTCGGGGATGCTCGCGGCGCGCAGGCCGATGACGCCCTGGTCCTCCTCCCCGGTACGCATGGCGATGATCGAGGTGGTCCTGGCCTCGGTCACCGGGATCTTGTTGCACGGGTAGATCGGCACACCGCGCCAGGTGGGGATGCGGTTGCCGGCGATGTCGAGGGTCTCCGGGACGAGTCCGCGCTTGTTGAGCTCACGGCCGAACGCGGAGATCGCGCGCGGGTGGGCGAGCAGCAGCTTGGTGCCCCGGCGGCGGCTGAGCAGCTCGTCCAGGTCGTCCGGGCTGGGCACGCCGTCGTGCGGCTGGAGCCGCTGGTCGTACTCGCAGTTGTGGAGGAGGCCGAAGTCCCGGTTGTTGATGAGCTCGTGCTCCTGACGCTCCTTCAGCGCCTCCACGGTGAGCCGGACCTGCTGCTCGGTCTGGTTCATCGGCTGGTTGTAGAGGTCCGCCACGCGCGTGTGGATGCGCAGGACGGTCTGGGCGACGCTCAGTTCGTACTCGCGGGGCGCGGCCTCGTAGTCGACGAACGTGTGCGGGATGTCCGGCTCACCGCTGTGGCCGGCGGCGAGGTCGATCTCCTTCTCGCCGTACTTGTTGGTGCGCTGTTCCGGGATGGCGCGCAGCTGCTGCAGGTGCTCGCCGAGACTCTCGGCGCGCTCCGCGACCTGGTCGACGGCCTGGCGCGGCAGGACGAGCACCGTGCACGCGGTGACCGCGCGGGCCGTGTACTCCCAGATCGCGTCGGCGTCGAGCAGCGCCTGCTCGCCGAAGTACGCCCCGTCGGCCAGCACTCCGAGCACGGCGTCGTCGCCGTAGGGGCCCGTGCCGACCTTCTCGACCTTGCCGTGCGCGAGGAGGAAGACCTCCTCCGCCTGGCTGCCGAACTCGGCGAGCACCGCGCCCGCCGCGAACTCCCGCTGCTCGCACCGCTGGGCCAGCTCGCCCAGCACGTCCACGTCCTCGTAGGTGCGTAGGGCCGGCAGTTCGCCGAGCTCCGCGGGGATGACGGCGACCTGGTCGCCTGTCTTCACAAAAGTGATGCGGCCGTCCCCGACCGCGTAGGTGAGCCGCCGGTTCACCCGGTACGTGCCACCCTGCACGTTCACCCATGGCAACATGCGCAGCAGCCAGCGCGAGCTGATCTCCTGCATCTGGGGCGCGGACTTCGTGGTGGTGGCCAGGTTCCGGGCAGCGGCCGTGCCGAGACTCTGCTGCGGCCGATCCTGCTGCGTACGGACCTCTTCGCCTACCGACATACGGATTTCCCCTCCGGGTGTGCACTGATATCGCGGTCACCGATCTCGCCACCAGCCTGGCATCACGGAGCGTGCCGGTGCTATTACCCGAACGAGCGGGAATGGATCTCAGGAACACTGGGCATATCGAGGGACTTTGTCCACCATCGCGACGCCTCCCCGGAGATGACCGGATCGGCTCGCACGCAACACCGACACCTGACCTCCGCGCGCGGAGCTGGGTACAAGCCTGCGTACGAGGCGGCCGGACCAGCGGCCGTCGCACCGTACGAAGGAGTCGGTCATGGCCCCACCCATGTCCGCGGCCAGATTTCTCAGCATCC
Organism: Streptomyces torulosus; assembly: GCF_001419765.1. GTDB lineage: Bacteria > Actinomycetota > Actinomycetes > Streptomycetales > Streptomycetaceae > Streptomyces > Streptomyces torulosus. The sequence goes on along the minus strand of NZ_LIRK01000250.1, from coordinate 16,121 downwards.
TCAAGAACGAGGGCGTCACGGTCGTCGAGGTCGGCGACTGGGAGCATCACAACCGCAACCACAAGGGGCCGTGGGGCCCCGTCCACGGCGTGATGATCCACCACACGGTCACCTCCGGCAGTGAACGCACCGTCCGCATCTGCCGCGACGGCTACTCGGGGCTGCCGGGCCCGCTGTGCCACGGCGTGATCACCAAGGACGGCCGTGTCCATCTCGTCGGCTACGGCCGCGCCAACCACGCCGGCAGCGGTGACGACGACGTCCTGCGGGCCGTGATCGCCGAGACGACGCTCCCCCCGGACAACGAGGCGAACACCGACGGGAACCGCCACTTCTACGGCTTCGAGTGCGAGAACCTCGGCGACGGCCTCGACCCGTGGCCCGAGCGCCAGCTCGAAGCGATCGAGCGGGTCTCCGCCGCCGTCTGCCGCCACCACGGCTGGACGGAACGTTCCGTCATCGGCCACCTCGAATGGCAGCCCGGCAAGGTCGACCCCCGCGGCTTCACCATGACCTCCATGAGGAGCCGTATCCGCGACCGCCTCCGGTAGCCCCTCACCACGCGCGCGTGTCGCCCCGCCACGACGGGCGCGCACCGGCGTCGGGGCTGGGCGGGCGGCCGTTCCCGGACAGATGTCCGACAATGGCCGCGTGAGCAGCCCCGACCCCACCACCGCCCTGCGCCCCCGGCTGCCGTCCCCTCTTCAGGAGATCGAGGACGACCGCTTCGCCCGGCACGGCGTCCGGCTGCTTCTGAAGCGTGACGACCTGATCCACCCGCAGCTCATCGGCAACAAGTGGCGCAAGCTCGTGCCCAATCTGAGCGCGGCGGCGGGGCGTTCGCTCCTCACGTTCGGCGGCGCGTACTCGAACCACCTCCGGGCCACCGCCGCGGCCGGCCGCCTCCTCGGCCTGCCCACCGTCGGCGTGGTCCGCGGCCAGGAGCTGGCGGACCGCCCCCTCAACCCCTCCCTGGCCCGTTGCGCGGCGGACGGCATGCGCCTGCACTTCATCGACAGATCGATGTATCGCCACAAGAGCGACCCGGCCACGCTGGCCGCCGTCCTCCGCGCCGCCGACGCCGAGGGCGCCTACGTCGTCCCCGAGGGCGGCAGCAACGCCCTCGCCGTGCAGGGGTGCCGGGAACTCGGCGCGGAACTGCGCGACCGCGCCGACGTCGTGGCCGTCGCCTGCGGCACCGGCGGCACCCTCGCCGGGCTGGCCGCCGGCCTGGCCCCCGACCAGCGCGCCCTCGGGATATCGGTCCTCAAGGGCGGCTTCCTGGCGGAGGAGATACGGCGGCTGCAGGAGAGCGCCTTCGGCGGCCGCCGCGGCCACTGGGACCTCGACGACCGCTTCCACTTCGGCGGCTACGCCCGCACCACGCCCGGCCTGGACGCCTTCGCCGCCGACTTCGAGGACCGCCACGGACTGCCTGTGGAGCGCCTCTATGTCGCCAAGTTGCTCTACGGACTTGTCTCCCTGGCAGAGGAAGGCGCCTTCCCGCGCGGGACGACGCTCACCGCGGTGATCACGGGAAGCCCGCTCCCCGCGTAGCCCTCCAAGCCCCCTGGCCCGCCGCCCGGCACTAGGAAACCTCCCGGTAGGCCGCGGCCTCCTCCAGGTCGAGTCTGCGCAGCAGTGTCCGCAGCATCTCGTCGTCGATGTAGCGGCCGTCCCTCAGCTTGACGAAGACCTCGCGCTCGGCGCCGATCATCTCGCGGGAGAGCCGGTTGTAAGTGTCGTCGCTGGTCTCCCCGGTCACCGGGTTGACGGCACCGAGCCGCTCCCACACGGCGTTGCGGCGCCGCTCCAGGACCGTGCGCAGCCGGTCGACCAGCGGCGGCGGCAGGGTGTTGCGCTCGTCCTCCAGGAGTTCGTCGAGCCGCGCCTCGGCGATCCGGGACGCCTGGGCCTGGGCGTTGGCCTCGGCGAGGGTCTCGGCCTGCGCGTCGCGCCCCGGCAGCCGCAGGACCCGGATCAGCGGCGGCAGCGTCAACCCCTGGATGACGAGCGTCCCGATCACGGTGGTGAAGGTCAGGAACAGGATCAGGTTCCGCTCCGGGAAGTCGTCCCCGCCGTGCACGGTGAGCGGGATGGAGAACGCGATGGCCAGCGAGACGACGCCCCGCATTCCGGCCCACGCGATGACGAAGGGCCCCTTCCAGGTCGGGTTCTCCTCGCGTTCACGGATCCGTGCGGACAGCATCCGGGGCAGGAAGGTCGCCGGGTACACCCAGACGAACCGGGTCACGACCACGATCAGGAAGACGGCCACGGCGTACCAGGTGGCGCGCAGTCCCTCGTTCTCGCCGAGGCCTTCCAGCACGACCGGCAGCTGCAGTCCGATGAGCGCGAAGACCGCGGATTCGAGCAGGAAGGCCACCATCTTCCACACGGCCTCCTCCTGGAGGCGGGTCGCGAAGTCGACCTGCCAGTTGCGGTAGCCGAGGTAGAGGCCGACCACGACCACGGCCAGCACTCCGGAGGCGTGCACCCACTCGGCCAGCCCGTACGCGACGAAGGGGATCAGCAGGGAGAGCGTGTTCTGGAGCAGCGCTTCCCTCAGGTGGGTGCGCAGCCAGTGGATCGGCATCATCAGCAGCAGGCCCACGGCGACTCCGCCGACCGCCGCCACCAGGAACTCGACGATCCCGCCGGCCCAGCTCGCGCCCTCCCCGAGCGTGGCGGCGAGGGCCACCCGGTACGCGGTGATCGCGGTGGCGTCGTTCACCAGGGACTCGCCCTGGAGGATCGTGGTGATCCGCGACGGCAGGCCCACCCGCCGGGCGACCGCCGTCGCCGCGACCGCGTCCGGGGGCGCCACCACCGCGCCGAGCACCAGGGCGGCCGTCAGCGGCAGCCCCGGCACGATCAGATAGGCGGCCCAGCCCACGGCGAGGGTCGCGAACAGGACATATCCGACCGACAGCAGCGCCACCGGCCGCAGTTGGGCCCGCAGATCGAGATACGAGCTCTCGGTGGCGGCCGTGTACAGCAGCGGGGGCAGCACCAGGGGCAGGACGATCTCGGGGTCGAGCTCGTAGTTCGGCACGCCGGGCACGTACGACACCGCGAGCCCGGCGGCGACCAGCAGCAACGGGGCGGGCACCGGCGTACGCCGGGCGGCACCGGCGACCGTCGCACTACCGGCGACCAGCAACAGCAGGGGCAGGAAGTGCATCGCTTTGCGCCGCCTTCGTTTTCCGCGCGAGCTTCCGCGCACCCGTCGTAACCTGGCCATCATGAAACAGTGCACGCACGCGGACGCACTGCCGCACCCCGAGCCGACCCCGCTGACCGAGACCTGTCCCGAGTGCGAGGCCGCCGGGACGCACCCGGTGCAGCTGCGGAAATGCCTGGAGTGCGGGCACGTGGGGTGCTGCGACTCCTCGCCCATGCGACACGCGACCGCGCACCACAGGGAGACCGGCCACCCCGTGATGCGTACCTACGAGCCGGGCGAGACCTGGCGCTGGTGCTTCGTCGACCACGTGCTCGTATGAGGGCGGGAAAACGAACAGGGCCCCGGTGAACACGCCGACGACGTCGCGCGACGGAACCAAGTCACCCCGTGACACGTCGACGTACTCGTGTGACACGGTTCGGCGGCCGGACGCCTGGGTACGTCAAAGCGGCGCGCGCTCTTCCTATTTGAGGCCCGCAGACCCCTAGCCACCGAGCGTGTTCGTGTGCTTACTATGAGTGACAGCGTGGGGCTGGGTCGCCGGGACCCCAAGGACACGGCGCTCGGGAGCGCGATAGCGTCACCGCTGAACCACATAGCGCGTTACCCCGGGGGGCGACCCTCGGCCCCTGAAAAAGCTTGTACCACCTTGGAGGTGAGGGTGTCCCAGATCGCAGGCGAGCCCGGGACCCAGGACTTCGTGGAAGTCCGGCTGCCGGCCGCGGGTGCCTACCTGTCGGTGCTGCGTACGGCGACGGCCGGCCTCGCGGCCCGTTTGGACTTCACCCTCGACGAGATCGAGGATTTGCGCATCGCGGTCGACGAGGCCTGCGCGATCCTGCTCCAGCAGGCCGTGCCCGGCTCGGTGCTCAGCTGTGTCTTCCGCCTCGTCGACGATTCGCTGGAGGTCACGGTCTCGGCCCCGACCACGGACGGTCACGCGCCTTCGCGCGACACCTTCGCCTGGACCGTGCTGTCGGCCCTGGCGGGCAAGGTCTCCTCCGCGGTCGCCGACGACAAAACCGTTTCGATCAGCCTCTACAAACAGCGCGGCGCGGGACCCGGGCCGGCGTGAGGAACGGGGACGGGCCGGTGCGGGACGAAGAACGCGGCACACGGGAACTTCCCGCGAAGGAGGTCGGCCCCGGCGGGCCGGCACACCTGACGGACGGCGTCGACGGCATTCCCGAGCAGGCCCGGCCGCACCCGGAGGACGACTCCTCGACGGCGGCCGGACCCTCGCGGTGGACGGAGCCGGCCGACGCAGAGGACGAGGCGTCCTCCGACGGGCGACGGGAGCCGGAGGATGCCGCACGGAGCACCACGTCCTCACGAGGGCGGACTGGGGCCTCCCCCGCTCGAGCACAGTCGAGAGCTGGGGGAACGGTGACGGCGGGCGGGACTATGAGCGAGCACGAGCGACACGACGAGCTGGACGCGCGGATCGTGCGCAGCACGCAGCACGATCCGCAGGACCGCAGCGGGGCGCGCGCCCTGTTCGTCCAGCTGCGCTCCCTGCGGGAGGGCAGTGCGGAGTACGCGGAGCTGCGCAATCAGCTGGTCCGGATGCATCTGCCGCTCGTGGAGCACCTCGCGCGCCGGTTCCGCAACCGCGGTGAGCCGCTGGACGACCTGACGCAGGTCGCGACCATCGGCCTGATCAAGTCGGTCGACCGGTTCGACCCGGACCGCGGGGTGGAGTTCTCCACGTACGCGACCCCGACGGTCGTCGGCGAGATCAAACGGCACTTCCGCGACAAGGGCTGGGCGGTGCGGGTGCCGCGCCGTCTGCAGGAGCTGCGCCTGGCGCTGACCACGGCCACGGCCGAGCTGTCCCAGCAGCACGGCCGCTCCCCGACGGTGCACGAGCTGGCCGAGAAGCTGGCCATCTCGGAGGAGGAGGTCCTGGAGGGCCTGGAGTCGGCCAACGCGTACTCCACGCTGTCGCTGGACGTCCCCGACACCGACGACGAGTCGCCGGCCGTCGCCGACACCCTGGGCGCCGAGGACGAGGCGCTGGAGGGCGTCGAGTACCGGGAGTCCCTGAAGCCGCTCCTGGAGGACCTGCCTCCGCGCGAGAAGCGGATCCTGCTGCTGAGGTTCTTCGGCAACATGACCCAGTCGCAGATCGCCCAGGAGGTCGGCATCTCGCAGATGCACGTCTCGCGTCTGCTGGCCCGGACCCTGGCCCAGCTGCGGGAGAAGCTGCTCGTGGAGGAGTGACACCCCGCCTCCCGTGGAGCCACGGGTGGCACCGTGCTCGGCCCTCGGCCCGGCTTCGGCGAGGCGGTGGGACGCGGCGGACGTCCCCCTAGCGCTTGCTCTCCTCCGTCCGACCAGGCCCTTGGATTCCGAGGGCCTGAGTCGTCGCCGGGTTGATCAGCAGCACCAGCGCCGTGATCGCGACCACGGCCAGGACGATTCCCGCGGGGATCGCGACGCTGTCCGCCCGGAGCAGGTTGTACGCCACCGGCAGCGCCATGATCTGCGTGATGACGGCGGGCCCCCGGCTCCAGCTGCGCCGCAGCAGCAGTCCGCGCGCGGCGATCAGCGGCAGCAGGGCCAGCGCGATCAGCGTGAGGCCCCCGGTGACGCCGGTGCTGAGGTCACCGGAGTCGCCGGTGAAGCCCACGACCAGCATGGCGCCGCCGCCGACCAGCAGGGCGATCCCCTCCAGCGCGGCCAGTGCCGCCGCGGCGGTCAGCCGCCCGGGGCGGGGCTCGGCGACGGAGGTGTCCGGCGTGGGGGTCTCCTCAGGGCTCACCCCTGAAGGGTAGCCCCGGCACCCGCGCGCACACCGGCGCCCCGTACGCCCCCACGTGCTCATCGTCACTACACGATCTCCCCCTTGATCCGCACCTCGGTATGGGACGAGTACCGCTCAGTAGGTACGCTGCAACTCATGCGTGCACTTCTCGTGGTCAATCCGGCGGCAACCACCACAAGCGCACGTACGCGCGATGTCCTGATCCACGCGCTGGCGAGCGAGATGAAACTCGAGGCGGTCACCACCGAGTACCGCGGCCATGCCAAGGACCTCGCCCGCCAGGCTGCCGAGGGCAAGGACGACATCGAGCTGGTCGTCGCGCTCGGCGGTGACGGCACGGTCAACGAGGTCGTCAACGGTCTGCTGCACCACGGCCCCGACCCGGACCGTCTCCCCCGCCTCGCCGTGGTCCCCGGCGGCTCCACCAATGTCTTCGCCCGCGCCCTGGGCCTGCCCAACGATGCCGTGGAGGCCACCGGCGCCCTGCTGGACGCCCTCCGCGAGAACCGCGAGCGCACGGTCGGACTCGGCATGGCCGCGGGTACGCCGGGCACGGAGGACGAGGCGGTCCCGTCCCGCTGGTTCACGTTCTGCGCCGGCCTCGGTTTCGACGCCGGTGTGATCGGCCGGGTCGAGCAACAGCGCGAGCGTGGAAGGAAATCCACACACGCTCTTTACCTGCGTCAGGCATTCCGGCAGTTCCTGGAAGAGCCTCACCGCAGGAACGGCACGATCACTCTGGAGCGGGCCGGCGAGGAGCCGATTTCCGATCTTGTGCTGTCCATAGTCTGCAACACGTCCCCGTGGACGTTTCTCGGCAATCGCCCGGTGTACGCGTCACCTAAGGCCTCGTTCGATAAGGGCCTCGACGTGCTCGGTCTCAGCCGCATGTCGACGCCCGCGCTTGCCCGTTATGCCACGCAGTTGCTCACTTCGTCCCCCGAGCGTGGACCCCATGGCAAGCACGCCACCACCGTGCACGACCTGACCGACTTCACCTTGCATTCGAAGGTGCCCCTCCCCCTCCAGATGGACGGCGACCACCTCGGACTGCGTACGAGCGTGACGTTCACAGGCGTACGCCGTGCACTGCGTGTGATTGTGTGAGCGGAACGGGCAAAAGTCCTTCCACTCGAACGTTTAGGCCAGGATCCACCCCATGGAAGTACGGCTGTGACACAGTCGACACCGAGGAATCAAAAAAAACTTTCCGGAAGGGGTTGTATCCGCCGCTGAGGTTTGCGAGTCTCTACGTGGCGCTCGGGACAGCCCGCAACATCGGCTCAAGCAAGCGCCAGAATCCCTCCTCAAAACACAGGACCACACCAGTCCGTCTGGTGATCGGCCCTTCACTTGTTGAGGGATTCGTGAAAGCGTTCACATTCACAAGCAACGTGCATGTAATACCAAGGAGAGGTAGCAGCCATGGACTGGCGTCACAACGCCGTTTGCCGCGAGGAAGACCCCGAGCTCTTCTTCCCCATCGGCAACACCGGTCCTGCGCTGCTGCAGATCGAGGAAGCCAAGGCTGTCTGCCGTCGCTGCCCGGTTATCGAGCAGTGTCTGCAGTGGGCGCTTGAGTCCGGCCAGGACTCCGGCGTCTGGGGTGGTCTCAGCGAGGACGAGCGCCGCGCCATGAAGCGCCGCGCCGCCCGCAACCGGGCCCGTCAGGCCTCCGCCTGACAATCCCACCCAGCAATAGCCTGAGCTTGGCGGCGCGTACAGCGAGTACGCATCTCCCGCCCCCGAGCCGCAGCGCGCAGTGCCCCCGGTGCGCCTAATCAGCGACGATGCTGAGCCCCGGACCACATGATGGTCCGGGGCTCAGTGCTGTTCGCCGTGGACCGGCATCCGTGCCGAGGTCGCTCGTATGCCCCCCGCCCCTACTTCTGGGCGCGGACCGGGATGTCGAGGATGACCCGCGTTCCCTGCTCCGGAGCCGGGACCATGTCGAAGGTGCCGCCCAACTCGCCCTCCACCAAAGTCCGTACGATCTGCAGGCCGAGGTTGCCGGAACGGTGCGGGTCGAAGCCCTCGGGCAGGCCCACGCCGTCGTCCTGGACCGTGACGAGGAGACGGCTCTTTTTGGTGGTCCCGCCGCGCACGGCCGACACCTCCACGGTGCCGGTCTCGCCCTCGCGGAAGCCGTGTTCGAGGGCGTTCTGCAGGATCTCGGTGAGGACCATGGACAGCGGGGTGGCCACCTCCGCGTCGAGGATGCCGAAACGTCCGGTGCGCCGGCCGGTGACCTTGCCCGGTGAGATCTCGGCGACCATGGCGAGCACCCGGTCGGCGATCTCGTCGAACTCCACCCGCTCGTCCAGATTCTGGGACAGCGTCTCATGCACGATCGCGATCGACCCGACCCGCCGTACGGCCTCCTCCAGGGCCTCGCGGCCGCGCTCGGACTCGATGCGCCGGGCCTGGAGCCGCAGCAGCGCGGCGACCGTCTGAAGATTGTTCTTCACCCGGTGGTGGATCTCCCGGATGGTCGCGTCCTTGGTGATCAACTCACGTTCACGACGGCGCAGTTCGGTGACGTCGCGCAGCAGCACGAGCGAACCGATGCGCGGGCCCTTGGGCTTGAGGGGGATCGCCCGGAGCTGGATCACGCCCTCATTCGACTCGATCTCGAACTCACGCGGTGCCCATCCGCTCGCCACCTTCGCCAACGCCTCGTCCACCGGCCCGCGGGACGGGGCGAGTTCAGCGGTGGTACGGCCGAGGTGGCAGCCCACGAGGTCGGCGGCGAGACCCAGGCGGTGGTACGCGGACAGGGCGTTCGGGGAGGCGTACTGGACGATGCCGTCCGCGTCGAGCCTGATCAGGCCGTCGCCGACACGCGGCGAGGCGTCCATGTCGACCTGCTGGTCGGGGAACGGGAACGCGCCGACGGCGATCATCTGGGCCAGGTCGGACGCGCTCTGGAGGTAGGTGAGCTCCAGCCGGCTGGGGGTCCGCACGGTCAGCAGGTTGGTGTTGCGCGCGATGACGCCGAGGACCCGGCCCTCCCGGCGGACGGGGATGGACTCGACCCGTACGGGGACCTCCTCACGCCACTCCGGGTCGCCCTCCCGTACGATCCGGCCCTCGTCGAGCGCGACATCGAGGAGGGGCCGGCGACCGCGCGGGACCAGGTGGCCGACCATGTCGTCCTGGTACGAGGTGGGGCCGGTGTTGGGACGCATCTGGGCCACGGAGACATAACGCGTGCCGTCGCGGGTGGGGACCCAGAGGACGAGGTCGGCGAAGGAGAGGTCGGAGAGGAGCTGCCACTCCGACACCAGCAGATGCAGCCACTCCAGGTCGGAGTCGCTGAGAGCGGTGTGCTGGCGGACGAGTTCGTTCATGGAGGGCACGTGTGCGAGCGTACCTGGCGGTACGGACATGCCCGGAAACGGCGGGCTGTGCCGTGCTGGACCCCGGCCCGGGGGCTGACGCCCCGGCCCCGGAAGCACCCGCGGGCCGCGGCGCCTGAGAGGGACCCTCAACCCTCCCGGCACCGCAGCCCGGAGCAACATCGGCCGTGGGGTGTGCGGTCCCGCGACCGAAGGATGAGGAGCCGGAGCAGTCAGGGCAGAGAGCGCCGGTTCCTCGGTCCGCCTTCCTGTGCGGGGAAGACGGAGGCCTGTGGTGTTCACAACTGATCGTCAACGTGGGAGCGCTGATCGATCAGATGACCTATCACGCCATTCTTGACTAGACCACTGCGTGTGTCCATGCGTTGGCGGATGTTTGTTGTTGTTCCCTTGCCGACCGTCCGTCGAGGGCGGGGCGAGGGCTTATACGCAGCGTAGCCCGGTTCGGTGGGCCGTCGGACCGGAATGGGTCGGCCCGGCGGATTTCGCGCACCGCGTTCCGGGGCGAGCGGCTCCGGGGCAGGTGCGGGGTGTGGCATTGCGGCGTGGCCCACCTGGGCGGGCGACCCCGCAGCCCGGTGGCCCGCGACGTCACGGCGGGGTGGGCCGAGGCGCGTCAGGTGTGGTTGGGGGCATCGGGTCGGGTCGGGCGGGGCCAGATCGCCATCGCCAGGTCGGCGACCGCCTCCAGTTGCTGCCTGGTCGCGCCGTCCCGTGCCTGCTGGGACATGCCTTGGATGATCACACCCGTGTGGCGGGCGAGTGCGGAGGCGTCCGTGTCGGCGGGCAGTTCGCCCGTCGCGATGTCCGCTCTTATACGGCTCTCGAAGACGGTGATCCACGCGTTGCGCCGGGCGCGGAGGGATTCCTCGACCTCGCGGCTGGTGCAGTTGGTGGCCGCGTGGATGACCAGACAGCCATGGGGGTGGGCGGGGTCCGTGTACTCGACGGCGGCCTCGCGCAGTATCCGCTCGACGGCGGCCCGCGCGGTGGGCTCCTCCTCCAGGGCCCGGTCGGTGAACGAGCCGTAGCGGACGCCGTACTCGCGGACCACCTCCTCGAAGAGGGACTGCTTGTCGCCGAACGCCGAGTACAGGCTCGGTGCGCCGATGCCCATGGCGCGGGTCAGATCGGCGACCGAGGTGGCCTCGTAGCCGTTCTCCCAGAACGCCAGGATCGCCTTCTCCAGGGCGGTCGCGCGGTCGAAGGAGCGGGGGCGGCCGCGCTGCTTGCTCTCCTTGGTCACCATGGACGGATTTTATAGCGGGCACTAGACAAATGTCAGCGGCCCGATCTACGGTGATTTTTGTAGTGACCACTAGGAAATACGGAGGGGAGCCGACATGGGCGTGCTCGCAGGCAGGACGGCGCTCGTCACCGGGGCGAGCAGGGGCATCGGGCGAGGCATCGCCGAGCGGCTGGGACGCGACGGCGCACGGGTCGCGGTGCACTACGGGAGGAACGAGGCCGCGGCGAAGGAGACGGTGGCCGTGATCGAGGCGACCGGCGGCTCCGCATTCACCCTGGGGGTCGAGCTGGGGCCGCCGGGGGACGCCGAGGCCCTGTGGGAGGAGTTCGACCGGCATGCGGACGGGCTGGACATCCTGGTGAACAACGCGGCGATCGGCAACTCCCACCCGATCGAGGAGATCGACGAGGAGGAGTACGACCGGCTCTTCGCGGTGAACGTGAAGGCGCCGCTTTTCCTGCTCAAGCACGGCATGCCCCGGCTACGCGACGGCGGCCGTGTCATCAACATCTCGTCGGGGCTCGCACGGACCGCGGCGATGCCGCACAACATGGCCTACGCGATGACGAAGGCGGCGCTGGACGTCCTCTCCCGCGACCTGTCGAAGGTGCTCGGCCCGCGGGGCATCACGGTGAACTCGGTAGCACCGGGCCTGACGACGACCGACAACACCGCCGAGTTCCTGAGTACCGAGGCGGGCCGCGCGATGGCCGAGGGGATATCGGCGCTGGGCCGGGTCGGGGCGGTGGACGACATCGCGGACGTGGTCGCGTTCCTGGCGTCGGACGAGAGCCGATGGGTGACGGGGAGCTGGGTGGACGCCACGGGCGGCTCCCTGACGTAGAGGCCGGGCTCATGACCGGGGAAGACGGCCGCATCCACGTGACGCGGGACACATCCGTGCGAAGCTCGCTCTGCTGCTAGATTGGTCTAAACCACACAGTATCTCCCCCACTCCCAGTGGAGTCCCTCTCTCCAGATCGGCAGGGCCAGCGTGGAAGTTGTCATCGTTCCGGATGCCAAGGCGGGTGGCGAACTCATAGCCGAGGCGATGGCGCGGTTGCTCCGGCGGAAGCCCGACGCGCTGCTCGGTGTCGCCACGGGGTCGACCCCGCTGCCCATCTACCAGGCGCTGACCGCGAAGGCGCGTTCCGGTGCCGTGGACGCCTCTCGGGCGCGGATCGCCCAGCTCGACGAGTACGTGGGGCTGCCGGCCGACCACCCCGAGTCGTACCGCTCGGTGCTGTGCCGGGAGGTGCTGGAGCCGCTGGGGCTCGGTATGGAGGCGTTCATGGGGCCGGACGGCACCGCCGAGGACATACCGGGGGCCTGTGAGGCGTACGACGAGGCGTTGGCCGAGGCCGGCGGTGTGGATCTGCAGTTGCTCGGGATCGGGACCGACGGGCACATCGGGTTCAACGAGCCGTGCTCGTCCCTGGCCTCCCGGACCCGCATCAAGACGCTGACCGAGCAGACGCGGATCGACAACGCGCGGTTCTTCGGCGGGGACATCGAGCAGGTGCCGCACCACGTCATCACCCAGGGCATAGGCACGATCCTGGAGGCACGCCACCTGGTGCTGCTCGCTACGGGCGAGGGCAAGGCGGACGCCGTCGCGGCGACCGTGGAGGGACCGGTGGCGGCGGTGTGCCCGGCGTCGGCGCTGCAACTCCACCCGCACGCCACGGTGGTGGTGGACGAGTCGGCCGCGTCGAAGCTCAAGCATGCGGACTACTTCCGGCACACCTACAACAACAAGCCCGACTGGCAGGGGATCTGACGAGGCCGGTATGCGCGAAGGCGCCACGGCCCGGGGAGGAGGGGTCGTGGCGCCTTCGTGTCGTGCGGCTGGGGTCCGCATGCCCCGCCTTCGGTGCCGGGGCATGTCTCCCCCGGCGGCCGCTTCGGGGCCGTCCGACGGCGGAGCGCGCTACTTGGCGCTCATGATGACCTCGGCCGCCGCTCGTCCGCAGACCCGCGCCGCTCCGTGGGTGGCGACGTGGAGAGCGCCGCGGGGCGGTGATTGCGGGACGCCCATCTCGACGACGATGGTGTCGGGGCGTGTGGTGAGGAGGACGTCGAGGGCGTCACTCATCCAGGGATGGCGGTGCTCGTCGCGGACCACGGCGACGATACGCCGGGTGCCGGCCACCGCGAGGGCGGAGGCGCCGGCGCTGTCGCCCGCGAAGGTGCCGGTCTCGGTGCCGGGAAGGAGGCGCGCGAGTTCCGCGCCCACGCCCCAAGGGGTCTCGTCTCCGACGGCGATGTTCGCCACCGGGGTGAAGGCCGCGACATACAGGGGCTGGACAGGGGGCTCGTACGGCAGCGGGGCGAAGGTCGCCCTCAGCGCGCGTCGGGCGGCGACGAGGCCGACCTCGCCCAGGTCCGCGCGCCCGGCGTCCGCTTCCCGGGCGTCCGCTCCCCCGCTCGCCCGGCGGGTCCACTCGGCCAGGGCCCGGACCCGGTTCGCCGCGTCCGCCAGGCGTTCCTCGGGAAGGGCACCCGAACGCACGGCGGCGACCAGGGCGTCCCGCAGGCGCCGCACGGTGTCGTCGTCGGCGAGGCCGCCACCGACGCAGATCGCGTCGGCACCGGCGGCCAGGGCGAGGACGCTGCCGTGCTCGATGCCGTACGTACCGGCGATGGCCCGCATCTCCATGCCGTCGGTGACGATGAGGCCCTCATAGCCCACCTCGCCGCGGAGCAGGTCGGTGAGGATGCCGTGGGACAGGGTCGCCGGGCGGTCGGGGTCGAGGGCCGGGACAAGGATGTGGGCGCTCATGATGGCGCGGGTGCCGGCGGTGATGGCGGCGTGGAAGGGCGCCAGGTCGCGGGCCTCGACCAGGGGGCGGTCGGCGTCGATGCGGGGCAGGGCCAGGTGGGAGTCGACGGCGGTGTCGCCGTGGCCCGGGAAGTGCTTGGTGCAGGCGGCGACCCCGGCGGCCTGGAGGCCGGTGACATAGGCGGCCGTGTGGCGGGCGACCAGGTCGGGATCGGCGCCGAAGGCGCGCACACCGATGACGGGGTTCGCCGGGTTGGAGTTCACGTCGGCGGAGGGGGCCCAGTTGAAGTTGACGCCGCATTCGGCGAGGCGGCGGCCGAGGGCGAAGGCCACGTCCCGCGTGAGGTCGACGTCGTCGACGGCGCCCAGGGCGTGGTTGCCGGGCACGGAGGAGCCGGTGCGGACCTCCAGGCGGGTGACGTCGCCACCCTCCTCGTCGATCGCGACCAGGATGTCCTCGCGCTCGGCGCGCAACTGGGCGGTGAGGGCGGAGAGTTGCTCGGGGGAGGTGATGTTGCGGCCGAAGAGGCCGACGGAGGCGAGTCCCTCGCCGAGGCGGCGCAGCAGCCAGTCGGGGGCGGTGGTGCCCGTGAATCCGGGCTGGAGGACCGTCAGCGCGTCCCGGGTGAGGGCGTCCTGCCCCGAGTGGGAGCCGGTCGAGCCGGTGGCGAATGTCGTCATCGGGTGGTTATCCCTTCACGGCGCCCGCGGTGAGGCCCGCGGCCATCTTGCGCTGGACGAGGAGGAAGAGGACGACGATCGGCACGGCCATCATGGTGGAGCCGGCCATCATCGGGGCGTATTCGGTGCCGTGTTTGGTGGTGAAGTTGCCGAGCCAGACGGTGGCGGTCTGGTTCTGCTGGCTCATCAGCATCAGGGCGTACAGGTACTCGTTCCACGCCTGGATGAAGCCGTAGACCGAGGTCGCCACCATGCCGGGCGCGAGCAGGGGGAAGACCACGCGGAGGAAGGCGGTGGTGCGGGAGCAGCCGTCGACCATGGCGGCCTCCTCCAGCTCACGCGGGATGTTGACGATGAAGCCGCGCAGGGTCCACACCGTGAACGGGAGGATGAACGTCAGATAGGTGATGATGAGGCCGGTGAGGCGGTCGTACTGGCCCAGGTCGTTCAGGAGCAGGAAGACCGGGATGATCATCGCGACCAGCGGGACCATCTGCACGGCCAGGATGCCGACGATCACCACCTTCCGGCCGCGGAAGGCGAAGCGGGAGATGGCGAGGGCCGCCAGCATGCCGACGACGATACCGATCACGACGACCGTCAGGGACACCACGAGGCTGCGGCCCACGGGGCCCCAGAAGTCGGCGATGTCCAGCGCACGGCTGAAGTTGGAGAAGGTGACGGACGTCGGCAGGAGGCTCGGGTCCGGGTCGATGGCGTCCTTGGCCGGTTTGAACGCGGTGTTCAGCATCCAGTAGACCGGGAAGCCGGCGGTGACGAAGACGAGGAGGCCGAGGAGGTTCCAGCCGAGCCTGGACCCGCGGCGACCGGAGACAGTGGCTGTGCTCATTCGACCTCTCCGATCTTCAGCATCTGACGCATGTAGACGCCGATCACGCCGAGCAGCAACAGCACGGTGAGGAGTGCGATCGCGGAGCCCTGCGCGTAGTCGTTGACCACGAAGGCCCTGTCGTACGAGTAGGTGGTGAGCAGTTGGAACTCCGCCTCCGGGTGGCCGTTGCGCATCACGAAGACCTGCGGGAAGACACCCATGTCCCAGATGACCGAGAGCGTCGTGAGCATCACGACGATCGGCTTCAGGATGGGGAGGGTGACGTAACGGAAGACGCCCCACGCGCCGGCACCGTCCAGGCGGGCGGCCTCCTCCATCTCCTTCGGCACCTGGGTGAGTCCGGCGCTGAGGGTGATGACCACGAACGGCACGGCGCCCCACACCACCAGCAGTGTGATGACGGCGAGTCCTTCGGGGCCGCTGGCGAACCAGTTGTGGCCGATCATGTCGACGCCGGGGAGCTTGCTGAGGAGCGCGTTGAAGATGCCGTAGTCGGAGTCGAAGAGCCACTTGAAGACAGTGGTGGCCACGATGATCGGCATACCCCAACTCGCCACGAGCGCGATGTTGATGAGGGTCTTCACCCAGCCGGAGACCCGCTGGAGCAGGAGCGCGATCAGCATGCCGATGACCATGGTGAACACCACGCAGGCGGCGGCGAAGACGATGGTCCGTACGACGACCGTCCAGAACTCGCCGTCCCCGAGCACCTTGGCGAAGTTGTCGAAGCCGACCGACTCCGCCGGCTGGAAGCCCCACAGCTGGGACTGGCCGAACTTCTGGAAGGAGAGGGTGACCAGACGGACCAGCGGATAGCCGAGGACGACGGCGAGGATCAGCAGGCAGGGGGCGAGGAGCGCCCAAGGGACAGCGGCGCCACCGGAACGCTTCGTGCCGGAGGCCCGGCCCGCGGCGGCGGGCGGCGCCGGTGGTACCTGCCGCGGTGGCGGCACCTTGGTCGGAGTGGTCGTATCTGCGGCACTCATCGCGTGCTCCTAAAGCAAATGAAGAGGGGGCCGATCAGCGCCCCACCCGCCTCGCCCGTCAGGGGCCAGGCGGTGAAGCACCCGAAGAGGGGTGCGGGGAGCCGCGCGGCCAGCCGCGACGCACGGCCGACGCCCCCCGCGCCCCGTCGCGGCACTGTCGTGATGCACCCGCCGGTTCGGCTCATGGCACCACCGGTCGGCGCTGTGGCACCCCCGGTCGGGCCCGACCACGACGCCGGGCCCGACCGGGGGTCGAC